>DRKI01000001.1 GCA_011051875.1 Desulfobulbus sp.
CCACCTGTTCCGGCGCCAGGGCCTGCAGACCGTCGAGCCCTGCCACAAGCTCGGCCAGGCGGGTGCGCTCCGCGCTGCACCGCTCATGGACCAGGATGGAGATCCGGCTGTAGATCCCGGTGCCGGTGATCTGTTCCAGGATGGGCGCCCGTTCGTCGGGTCCTGCCCTGAGAAAGGCGGCAAAATCGCCCTGGGCCAGCAGCATGGAACGGGTAAACCGGTCAAAGTCCATGCCGGTGAGCCCCTCCACCTTCTGCTCCACTTCCCTGATCCTGGTCGCAAGCAGTTCCCCGGTCACCCCATCGGCAAGTTCATGCCGGGGCTGCTGGAGCTGACCGTCCGGCCGGCGCCGCGCCCGGTGCTGGCTCCAGTGGCAGCGAAATCGCCCCTGCCCGGTCTCGAACTCCACCTCGGCCGCGCACTCGCCGGTGCGGCGGGACATGATCTCGTTCTGTGACCTGGACACCTGCCGCAACCGTGGCGTCCGGCCGTAGAGGGCCAGGCAGATCGCGTCCAGGATCGTGCTCTTGCCGGCGCCCGTGGGCCCGGTGATGGCAAAGATGCCCGAGGCGACATACCCGGGTGCGCTGAAGTCGATGCTCCAGCTGCCGGCCAGGGAGTTGAGATTATGCAGCCGGACCGAGAGAATGCGCATTACTCGCTGTCCTCTTCATGGAGGGTGAGGAGGATCTCGCGGTAACAGGCGAGAAGGTCGCCGTGCTGCTCTTCGGGAACCTGCCGTACCTGCAGGCAGCGGCGGAAGACCTCCTCCTCGTCCAGCTCTTCCAGGGCCTCGCCGGCGTGCATCTGCGCCAGGGCCCGGTCCACGGCACGGGGATTGCGGATGGACAGGACCTCCAGGTCCGTGCCCGCGACAACACGGGATACCTGTTCGCCAAGGTCGGCCACCAGGGCATCACCCGTGTAGACCACCTCGACCAGGCCGCCGTCCCCCTGCCGTGCCAGTCCGGTCAGGCGGTCGACAATGGTCTCCAGGTCGCCGCTGATCCTGTGCAGGGGCAGAAAACAGGGCACCGCCACCTTCTCCACCGCTGCCCGGCGGCCGGAGAAACGGACCGACAGGACATACTTTTCCCGGCCGGCCTCGGCAAACCCCATGGCCAGGGGCGCGCCGCTGTAGCGCCGGGTATCGGCCCCTCCCACCCGCTGGGCCTGGTGGAGATGGCCGAGTGCCAGGTAGTCGATCTCCGGCGGGAAGATATCCGTCTCCACCCGGTCCAGGCCGCCGACCGAGAGTTCGCGCACCCCGTCGCCGTCAACAACCCGGCCGCCGGCAGTGAAGAGATGCCCCATGGCCACCAGGGGCAGGTCGAGTTCGTCCCGCAGCCGGATGCCGTGGGCGCAGACCCGGCGGTAATGATCACGGATTCCAGCCAGGAGCCGGGCCTGTTTCTCCTCCATGGACTCGCCTGGCGCGCTGCAGCGGATATCCCGGTCGCGGAGATAGGGCACCGCGCAGACCACCAAGGCCGGCCGGCCGCTCCGGTCATCGAGGAGCAGGACCTGGTCTGCCGGTTCCCGGCCCGGGCCGGCGATCACGTGAATACGCAGTTCCCGGAGCAGTTCCCGGGGTGCACTCAGGAGAGAGGGGGAGTCATGGTTGCCGCTGATGATGACCACGTGCCGGCAGTCCGAGGCGGCCACCCGGCAGAGGAAACGGTAATAGAGGGCCTGGGCGCGGTTGCCCGGGGTCGACGTGTCAAAGACATCACCGGCCACCAGGAGGACATCGACCCCGTGCTCCAGGATCCAGCCGGCCAGCCAGTGGAGAAACCGTTCGGTCTCCCGGTAGCGCCTGCGGCCATAGAAGACGCGGCCGATATGCCAGTCCGAGGTGTGGAGAAGAAGCATGCGGGTTCAGCCTGAATTGAGCGATTTTTATTTGCAGACGGAAACGCTCAATCAAGGTTCAGGGGGGAAAGCATGGGCCGGAAAGGACCATGCGGCCGGTCACCGGCCGGGGCGGTCACTCTTCCGGCGGATCCTCCAGGCTGTTGAGAATCCTGGTGGTGTAGAGTTCGGCCAGGAAGGCGGCCTGGCGGGCATGGGGATCGAGAAACTCGACGCCCACCTGGGCGCCCAGGGCCCAGCGGACCATGGCATCGGTGGAAAAATGGAACTTGCCGAGCACCGCATCGATGAAGACCAGATCCCCTTCCTTGAGCGAGTGGCCGGGCATCATGAAACACATGCCGCTCTGGTGGATGTCGAGCAGCTTGCCGTTGCGCATCTCCTGGCCCCTGCCCCTGCCGACCTGGACGTCGATGGCCTCCTCTTCCTCGAGCAGAACGCGCTCCAGCTCCTCGGTGGGTATACGCGCAATGCGCCGCTTGTCTTCCGGTATTGCCGTGTTTCCCATGATGCCTCCCTGGACAATGATCGGATCTCACCTGGAACAACCTGGCATCTAACCAGAATAAGGAAGAAAAATCAATCGGAACATCCATGGACCATGATTTTTCACCGGCCAGGGCCAGGGGATGGGGACCGGACAACGGCGGGAACCGACGGGTCTATACCGGCAGAACACGCTTTTTTCATGGCATGGTAACCTGTTCCGGGGTAGATTCGGCGTAACCGTCCGCCGGACGGACGTGCGTGGCGTACACACACGGGATGCCGGCGGCGTAACCGGGTCTCCCGGGATCGGTTTCCTTCCCCGTCCCCTTACGTGAAGCGAGAGATTGATGCAAAACAACGACTACCTGTCCACGAAAAACATCCCGGTGGAGGATCGCCTGATCTTCGCCCTGGACGTCTCCGGCCCTGACGAGGCGAAACAGCTCGTCAGCCAGCTCGGGGAGGCCGTGCACTTCTACAAGGTCGGCCTGCAGCTGTTCATGGCCGGTGGCTACTTTGAGCTGGTCCGCTGGCTCCAGGACCGGGGAAAAAAGGTCTTTGTCGACCTCAAGTTCTTCGATGTTCCCCAGACCGTGCGCTCCGCGGTCCGGGAGTTGAGAAAGTATGGCGTCTCCTTTGCCACGGTCCACGGCAACGACTCCATCCTCCGGGCCGCGGTGGAGGCGAAAAACGGGCTCGCTATCCTGGCGGTCACCGTGCTCACCAGCCTGGACCGGGCGGACATGGAGGACCTGGGATTCCGGGCCGACGTCCGGGACGTGGTCCTGTCGCGGGCGCGGCGGGCCCTGGAGATCGGCTGCGACGGCATTGTCTCCTCCGGCCTGGAGGCGGCGGATATCAGGCAGGAACTCGGCGACCGGCTCATCATCGTGACACCGGGCATCCGGCCGGTGAAGAACATCGACGACCAGAAACGCACTGTGGACGTGGAGGAGGCGTTTCGCAACGGCGCAGATTACATCGTTATCGGCCGCCCCATCCGGGAACCGGTGGATTTTGCCACCCCGCGACAGGCGGCGGAAAGTATCCAGGAGAGGATCCGCACCCTGTTCGGAAAGTAGGCGGCCGTCACAGGCGGCCGGCCCCCTTGATCTCCAGGTACTGGTTGACCAGGGCGGCCGGCAGGGCGGCGGCGGTGACGTCCAGGGAGAGGATACCGTGGTGCGCGAACACCCGGCCCAGGGCCTGCCGCCGGTCGAGATACTCCCGGAGCGCCTGGTAGCGGAGGGCCCCGGCAAGGGTCGTGACCGGCCGCTGCTGCTCCGCATCGAGAACCGACTCGCGCAGATCGGCCACCACCACCAGGTGCCTGCGGGCCAGAAGGAGGGCGGCCTGGAGGACATCCTCCTGGTCCTCGGCCCGGCTGCTGGTCACCAGGATAACCAGGGAACGCCGGCCCTGCAGGGCCGATACCCGGGCGGCGGCGGCAAGGTAGTCGGCCGCGGCCGAGGTGGCATGGAGATCAAAGGTCCGGCGGAGCAGTTCCCGGACCGCCCTGCCCGTGCGGCGCGGCGCAATCCACCGCTCGTCGCCGCCAAAACTGTAGATGCCGGCAGCATCGCCCTGCCGGTCGGCCACGTGGGCCAGGAGCAGGACGGCGGCCAGGGCCTGGTCAAGGAGGCTGCCGCCCGCCTCGACATGACGCATGCGGCGGCCGCAGTCCAGCATGAACACCAGGTGCTGGTCGCGTTCGTCCTCGTACTCGCGCGAGATAAGCCGTCCATACCGGGAGGTGGCCTTCCAGTCGATCTTGCGCAGCTCATCGCCCTGGCGGTACTCGCGGAGCTGGTGAAACTCGCCTCCTTCCCCGCGACGCTGCATCCGCCGGATCCCCATCCCGCCCAGCTCATGGCTGACCGCCAGCAGGGTGAAGCGGATGATGCCGCGAAAATCGGGAAAGACCATCACCTCGTCCCGACAGGCGATAAACCGCCTCCGCCGCCACAGGGCCAGGGGACTCGGAACCGCGACCTGGCCGCCGGCAAAGCTGAAACGCCCGCGCCGCGACGGGACAACCGTATAGCGGGTCCGGCCGCACCGACCGGGTTCCAGCTCCATGACGACCGGCAGGTCACTGGCCGAAAAAGCGGCCGGATGAAGATCGTGCACGGTCACGGCCAGGCGTCGGTGGCCGCGATTGCAGACGCTGAGTTCCACCGGCGACGGTGCCGATACCGGCAGGGTGGTGGCAACGGTGCGGGTCAGGGTGATCTCCGGCCCGGTCCGGAGCACGAGAAAACAGTCCGCCAGCGCCACCCCGGCCAGCAGGCAGGCCAGGACGGTCCACAGCGGTGCCAGCCAGGGGAGCAGGGGTATGGCCAAGGCCGATGCGGTGAGCAGGCAGCAGGCCTGTATGAGCCGGGGCGCCGGGGTCACGTCCGGGGGGCGTCCACCGAGGCGAGCAGCTCGCTCAGGACATGGTCGGGCGTGTAGCCCTCGATGTGGAGATCGGCGGCCAGGATCAGCCGGTGCCTGAGCACGGCCGGGGCCACCTGCTTGACATCATCCGGGATGACAAAACCGCGGCCCTCGAGCAGGGCCATGGCGCGGGCCGCCCGCAGCAGGCCGATGCTGCCCCTGGGCCCGGCCCCCATCACCACCCCGTTCCATTCCCGCGTCGCCCGGACGATGCGGACCACGTAGGCCGTGATCTGGTCATCCACCACCAGCCCGGCCGCCGTCTCCTGCAGACTGATCACCTGATCCGGTGTCAGCACCGGCCGCACCGCCTCCAGGTCAAGAGCGTCCCCCACCGCCTGGTGCGTCACCCGGCGGGTGATGTGCAGCTCTTCCTCCTCGCCGGGATAGGTGATAAAGACCTTGAACATGAACCGGTCGGTCTGGGCCTGGGGCAGGGGGTAGGTACCCTCCTGCTCCACCGGGTTCTGGGTCGCCATGACCAGGAAAGGCCGCTCCAGGGGAAAGGTCCTGCCCTCGATGGTGACCTGCTGCTCCTGCATGGCCTCCAGGAGGGCGGACTGGGTCTTGGCCGGAGCGCGGTTGATCTCGTCGGCCAGGAGAAAATGGCAGAATACCGGGCCTTTCCTGACCACGAACCGCTTGTTTTCCCGTTCAAACATGAAGTGGCCGGTGATATCGGCCGGCATAAGGTCCGGGGTGAACTGGA
Source organism: Desulfobulbus sp. (assembly GCA_011051875.1). Taxonomy (GTDB): domain Bacteria; phylum Desulfobacterota; class Desulfobulbia; order Desulfobulbales; family Desulfobulbaceae; genus DRKI01. The sequence goes on from DRKI01000001.1 coordinate 5,510, forward strand.
TCCGGTTGAACCGGCTGCCGGCGGCCCTGGCCAGGGCCCTGACCAGCAGGGTCTTGCCCAGGCCGGGCACCCCCTCCACCAGGACATGACCGCCCGCGATGAGGGCCGTGACGATCTCGCGGACCACCTGCCGCTGGCCCACCATCACCCTGGCGATCTCCGCCTCGAGCCGCTGCCCCGCGGCAGCTCCCTGTGCAATGCCCTCTGTCACTGTCTGTTCTCTGTTCATTGTCTCCTGTTCCGGTCGCGGTCCATGGTGTGGTGTGTTGTTCACCTGTTTCCCCTCCTTCCGGGCAGGGACCGGGGTGCCTGGAGAGAGGTATCAGTCACGCTGCCTGCCCTCATGGCCGGGTCCGGCTCCGCTCCTGTTCCTGAGCTGCTGCAGAAAATGGGTGACGGCCAGGAAGTCCTGCTCGCTGCGCGCTTCTGCAAAGAGGGCGGTCTCGACCTCGTCCGGGGTCAGGCCGGTGCGGGCGGCGATCCGTTCCCTGTCAGGCTCGGCGCCGGTGCGGCCGGCATGGCGGACAGCAAGGCGGCGGAGGACAAACCTCCTGTTTGCGGCCAGCAGCGAGGCCGCCCGGTCGATCCGCCAGCCATAGCGGCCAGAGGCGTCGATGTGGGCCAGGACATTGCGCCGCCGGCCCCTCTCCTCTTCCTCCTGCAGGGGCCCGAGCCGGTACTGCCAGGACCAGAGCAGCAGGACAAGGGTCATGGCAAGGGCAAGCAGGAAAGGGGCCTGCTTCCGCCAGAGCAGCACCGGCAGGCCATCCATGTCGCTGCTGTACAGCAGCCAGGTCTTCCTGTTCTTCGTCACCAGCCAGGCCAGCAGAAAGGCGTGATCCCGGCTGCCGATGCCGCTGTTGGTGAAGATGTCCATGGAGTTGAGCACGGTGAGCCGGCCGGAGCCGATCCTGTACTGAAGCAGGACCGCGCCATTGCCCCGGCTGTCGCCGATGGCCAGGCTGGCGGTGCCCTGTGAATCCTCCAGGTAGCTGTAGGGGTCGGGGGCCAGGGTCACCTGCCGGTTGTCCAGGGTGACGCGTACCGTTGTCTCCTGCGCCGTGTCCTCTTCCCCTGCCGGATCCCGGTCTGCACCGGCCGTGGCCGACGCCCCCCTCCCGGGCGTTGTCTCATCGTCACAGCCGCAGTCATCACCTGCAGGCGCATGCCGGAGCAGGACACCCACCCGGCCGAGCAGACCGGTTTCATCCGGCGTACCGTCATCCTCCGTATAGCCGGCAGGGGCCAGGACCAGGTGGCCGCCGGCCTCGATCCAGGCAAATATCTCCCCGATCCTAGTCGGGGAGAGATTGCCCGACATGCGCAGGACCACCAGGGCGTCCCCGGCCGGAGGCAGGTGGACGAGCAGGTCACGGCCCCGGTGGCTCTCCACCGGCCACCCGAGCCCGGCCAGGAACCGCTCGGCCGCCAGGAGCGGATTCATGCGGGCGGCCGGCGAAACCGGAACATTGACCTCCACCGGTCTGTACTCGTAGCGGGTGAAGAACCAGAAAAGCGATCCCATGATGAGCAGCAGGACGATCCCCACGCTCACGGGGCGGCTGCCCGGTTGAAAATGCGCCCGCCAGGTCATGCTCCCTCCCCGGCAAAACCTGCCGACCAGGCAGCGATGAGCTGTTCCAGTTCCCGCCGCGATGGGCGTTCATGGCCATAGGCGGTCTGCAGCCAGACCCGGGTCAGGAGCCGGAAACAGTCGGACTGGTCGCGTCCGCGATGGCGCTGCACCAGGCGCACGCACTCGGCCTCGGTGGCGCTGGCCGGAATATCCAGGCCATGGCCGTGCACCAGGCGCGAGAGGCTGGCCCGGTACAGCAGGGCCAGCGCCTGCCGCGGCCTGTCCTGGTCGAGCAGCCGCCGACAGGCGGCAGCGATGTCACCGGGCAGACTCTCCGGGGTCACGGCCATACCAAAGAGCACCTTCGGCCCGGCGCCTTTTTTCCCCCGGCCCCGGCCCATCGGCAGCCGGCGGCGAAGCCCCTGGTACCGGGCCAGCCCCCAGGCCAGCAACGCACCGGCCGCGAGCAGGAGCGCCATCTTGCAGAAGACGGCCAGCGGCCCGATCCAGAGACGCAGCAGGGCGCCCAGGGCCTGGTACACGGACCGGGTAGCCCGGCCCAGCATGGACAACAGGGTGCCCAGCCAGCCCATGGCCGTGTCGTTGCCGGGCTCTTTGGCGATCCGCTGCCAGGTGTACCTGGTCTCCCTGTGGCCAAACGTCTTGTCCGCCAGGATCTCCTGCACCAGGACCCTTGCCTGTTCCGGCTCCGGCAGCGGCGCGGCCCGGAGGGGAGAACACCAGGGGCCGCACAGGCAGGCAAGAAGGACGAGCGCGGCGATCCGCTCCAGGTTCCGCCGGCGCCGCTCTGCCAGCCGCCGGGCCATCCGCCTGAAGCCCAGCTCGATGTCCCAGCCCTCCAGGTCCACCCGGCGCGAGATATAGAGCATGAACCCGGCCGCCACGTACAGGGGACCGACCAGGGACATGGCCAGGACCGCTGCGGCAAGGACCTGGATGCTGCCGGTCCGCTGCAGAAAGTCTGCAGCTGCGCCCCAGCGCAGCTCGTTGGGGATAAAGACCTGGACAAGAACGAATCCGGACAGGGCCAGCACCATCTCGACGGCGAAGCAGAGGCCGGTGAGCCACATGGCCCCGCCCTGGCCCTTGCCCAGGACCTGGATGCGCTTCTTTCCCGCGGCACCGGTCAGCCCTTCCAGCAGAAAGACCGGCATCAGGAACGAGCGGTCGGGATGGAACCGGCGCCAGGTGAGGCCGGGCAGGAGCCACGTTCCCGCGATCCGCCGCCATCGACGGAGAACAACAGAGACCGGCAATGTCTCCCCGAACAGGGAGCGGCTCAGCCAATAGAGCAGAAACGGCTCATACAGGGGTTTCAGCCACCAGGTGAGCAGGAGGCCCCAGGGCATGAACCAGCCGGGCAGAAACAGCAGCGCTACCGGCACCGGCAGGGCGGTGACCAGCCAGAGGAGCCACAGCGTCCGGAAGGAACGCCGGGCCAGGGCAAAGCCCAGGTCCATGGCCTCCCAGGGAGACCGCGGGCGCAGGGCAATGGCTATCCGGTCAAGATCCATGCCCCTTCCCCGCCCAAAGCAGGTAGGCCATAACCAGCAGCCAGTTGAACGCCGCCACCACGAACCGTATCCCGGCGTTGACGGGCAAAGGCGACCAGAACGCCTCCACCAGCGCCGCCAGGACGAACAACCCCATGGCGCCCATGACCAGCCGCACCGCCTCCGGGGCAATATGCCGGAGCGCGACGGTCCGGCTCCTGTTCCCCGGCCGGAGCAACGCCCCGGCCAGAAGGAGGCCCGAGGCCCCTGAAATAACGATGGCGGTGAGTTCAAAGGCACCATGTCCCGCGACAAAGGGCCAGAAGACCGCGGCAAAGGGCTGGTGGGAGAGGTGCCCGGCCACCGAGCCCAGGGTGAGGCCGTTGAACAGCAGGAAAAAGACCGTGCCCAGGCCCAGGAACATGCCGCCGGCAAAGGTGCGGAAACCGATGGCGACATTGTTGTAGATATAATATCCGAACATGCGGAGATCGGTTTCCGAGGTCCGGTCCGGTGTCCGGCCGGTCTTCCGGTTGCGGGGATCGTACATGTATTCGATGCGGCTGACCCGGTTCTCGTCCATAACGGAGTAGATCATGGTCGGATCGTGATAACAGAGCAGGCCGCTGACCCCGGCCGGCAGGTAAAAGAGGAGAAAGGCCAGCCAGAAGGCATGCCAGTGGGCGCGGACAGTGCGCGGAAACCCGTAGCCGGCGAACTCGAGTATCCCCCGGAACCCGGCCCGCTGTGGTTGATAGAGCTGCTGGTGGCCCCGCAGGACCAGCCGGTGCAGCCTCGCCACCAGGTCCGGGCCATAGCAGCGGCTGTGCGCCAGGGCATAATGGTTGCAGACCTGCCGGTAGAGGGAGGGGAAGGCTGCCAGCTCCTCCTGACCGGATGAGGCGGCACGACCATTTTCCAGGAGGGCAAGCTGGGTTTCCAGCCGTTTCCAGAGCGGGCCATACCGGATCTCGAACTGTTCCTGGCGCATCATCAGCCGCGCCCCCGCCGCAGCCAGCTGGCATGGGCGAGCAGGGCCTGCCCGGGTGTACCCTCCCTGCCCGTGAACCCGGCCAGGTGCGCGGCCAGCTCCCGCCGGCGCGCGGCTGACAGGCGGGGGGAGCGTTCCGCGAAACGGAGCACCAGCATCTGTTCGCCATAGTCGAGCGGCCAGGGAAGCGGCCTGGCCGGTACCGCGGTCCGGGCGGTGCGTTTTTCCTCCTGCCCTTCATAGACGACAATGGTGCCGGCGGCCAGATCGCCCAGCCGCTGGAACCTCCGGCTCACCACCGTTGCCAGGAAGCCGGTGGCATAGAGAAAGGGCAGGAAATCGGCGGCCCGGAGCAGGTTGCGCAGCAGGGAGGATGACCAGGTCAGGGGAGAACCGTCGGCCTGGATGACCCGCAGGGCAAAGATCTTTTTCCCTGGCGTGGAGCCGGAGCGCATCTCGAAAAAAACCGGGTAAAACCACTCGATCAGGAAAAAGGTGACCAGGAGGATGGCCGTACCCACCCCGCCAAGGAGGGAAAGGAGCAGGACGAATGCCAGGTAGGCGACCGCCCGGATCGCGAAATCGATGGCCCAGGCCAGGCCACGCACCAGGGGCCCGGCCAGGGTCAGGACCAGCTCGATGCCTTCCGGGGTCTCGTGACGATAGCGGGTGTCGAGCTGCCGCTCCGCGGGGGGATTGATCTGATCTTCTGCCGGGGTCACTGTCAACTGCGGAAGATATCGCGATAACTGGTATAGACCAGCACCGTGGCCAGGCCCATGCTGGCCAGGCCGAGGATCCCCATCACCGCTATCGGCAGCAGGGACCACAGGCGCGACAGGTGGGGCGCCAGCTTGACCAGGACAAAGACCATGATCCCCATGAGCACGGAGATGCCCATCCACACCAGGATGAAGGCCAGGCCGCTGACCAGAAAGGCGAGGCCGTTTTTCCAGGTGGCCTTGAAGCTGAGCCTGAGGGCGGTCAGCGGAGATTCGCCGTCCACGGCCACCAGGACCGAGGCGAACCAGGTGGCCATGATGAACAGGGTTCCCAGCACCAGGCCGACCAGGATAAAGAGGAGCATGCCGCCGTTGGCGGAAATGGCCGCCATGGTGGCCGGATCCGAGAAGTTGAGTCCCCGGGGCCCGGCAAAACCCGACATGCCGCCGGTCAAGACGAACATAACAAGCATGCCGGCAATGCCGCCCAGGCAGATCAGCGCCCCCAGGCCCAGCAGCCTGTTACGGTTTTGGGAAAAACCGGAGAACAGGTGGGCGATGCGAAACCGGCCCCCCTCTGCCTGGGCATGGGCGCCGATCATGAGGCCGCCGGAGAAAACCGGACCGACGAGGTAGGCGACAATCCAGCCGACAGCGGGAATCAGGTTGACCGGCATGATGAGCAGGTACATGAGCAGGATGGCGCCGAGCCAGGACCAGGGCTGTTCCTTGAACATGGTGAAGGCATCCGCCATCCAGCGCCAGCCGTGCCCGGCCGGAACCCTGGCCGGTTCCGCTCTCCTGTGCCCGGCCGCGCCGGCCTCTTCCAGCTCCGCAGCGGGCGCGGCATAGGGGTTTTCTTCACCGGTAGCGGACCGCGATGGCGGCGGGTCACGGTCGGGCCGGTTTGCGGCCGTTGCCTGCGGCGGGGAGCCGGCCCCCTCTTCGACCATCCTGGTCAGGAGCCCCAGCTCTTCCAGGCGCTGCCGGATAGCCATGGCCTGCCGCCTGCTCGCTCCCCTCCTGACCACCACCTGTTTCCTGGAATTGACGAGCTTGTCCGCCCGCTCCCGGTCGATGCGGAACAGGGAGCTTATCCTGTCCGCTGCCTCTTCCGGAACAGTACCCGGACGCAGGTTGCCAAGAAAAACGACCTGAAAGGTTGAATCTGCCATCTGATTCTCCTGCAAGGATTGTTCAGGTATAACTGTGGTGCCTGGGACAACGTACGTTCAGGCGCCATGGGCCGGCGACCGGAGCCGGTCATTGCCGCTCCCAACGCCCGTCTGCAAAAATTGTACTACATATCCATGGCAGAATAGAAATAAATACGGATCTTTTTTCCTTCCCTGCCCCGGATGCCGTCCCCGTGTGCCCGTCACCGGGGCGGCAACCGCCGCGGCCGGGCCATCCGGCTCCCAGGCACTGCAGTCCTTGCAAGTTGCCGCCGGCATGCTTACCATAAAGGCAGGAGTGATTGAGAGAATTCCTCTACGTCTTTTTCCACCAGGGAGGCACGCATGGACCGGGAAACACTGCATTCCACGTCGCACGGCGGGACAGACGACTGCACCGAGCTGGCTGCCGCTTTTCTTGCCGAGCTGAAACGTTACTGTGCCAACCGGCTGCGCACCGCCGTGGCCCAGGGCGTGATCCGGCGCGGCATGTACTCGGCCGACGACCTGACCGACGAGGTCTACCTGCGTGTCTGCCGGCAAGCGGGCAAGGTAGGGCCGGAGGATCTCGACCGGGTCAAGATCGAGATGTTCCGCACCGCCAATACACTGCTCGACGAGATCATCAACACGGAATCCGTATCCCTGCAGGGTCTCAACATCGGCGACGTGCTCCGGGACGAACTGCGGGCCCTGGAGGAGAAGTACACCATAGACGCCGAGGGTGAGCTGATCCCCTACGAGGACCTGGACGACATCTCCTACCAGCAGGAGAAGGAAGGGGCCGAACTCCAGCTCCTGGAACCAGGCTTCGAGGACGAGCTGATCAAGGCCCTGGACCTGGAGGAGTCCGTCATCCGCGCCGATGACCGGTTCCGCCACCGGCTGGCCAGCCTCTACCTGAACCTGCCGGCCATGAGCCGTATCCTGCTCGACCTCTCCACCCGCGGCGGGCTCACCGTGGAGGAGATCGCCCGGGTCTGCACCCTGGAGACCGAGGAGGTGCGGCAGACCATTACCCTGGTCCGCCGCCACTTCCATGCCGCCGGCCTGGGCAGGTCCTGAGGTGAGGGTACCGGGCCGGGAAACAGAAAGGCCCGGCCTCCCTGAGGCACTGTCACGATCCGTGCCGCGGCCATGCCAGACACCTGCACCCGGATTGACGAGGAAACAACCCGGGAACAATGCAGGCAACCACCGGGCCGGGGAGACGAACAGGCCATGGGTTCCCTGTCTCCTGTTTATCCTGTTCTTTCCCTGCCGGGAATGCTTGACATCGTTCCCGGGCCCCTGGTATCGTCCCGCACATCCCGGGTCCCCATGCCCCATCCACTTTTCAGGAGAACAAGCCAATGCAAATCGACTGGGCCTACCTGCGCAAGGGCTGAGGGTCATGCACCAAAGCACAGGCGGTGTTTGACGAAAGAAATATCGGTATCGGCGAGGCCGTGGAGGCACGGAAACAGAAGATCTCCGGTGACGACGCCTGGAAGCTGCTCGCCGGCGCCTCGGAGATCGTGGTCGGCCGGGGGAAGAAATACCAGGTCCTCACCCCCTCCGAAGAGAACCGGGAGGAAATCCTCCGGCTCTGCCTGGGGCGGACCGGCAACCTGCGTGCACCCACCCTCAGGATCGGCGACCGGCTGCTGGTCGGCTTCAACGACGCCATGTACAGTGCATACCTGTAATTCCCGCAGCCGGCCGGGCAGCGGCTGCGCAGGCGGGCTGGTCGGGCCGTGAACCTGGAGAAACAGCTCCGCGCAGAACTGGCGCGCATCCGGGACCAGGGCCTCTACCGGAGGACTGTGCCGGTCCGGCACGAAGGCGGAGCCCGGATCCGGGTCGGGGAAAGGAGCTTCCTCAACCTGGCCTCCAACGACTACCTGGGCCTGGCCCGTGATCCGGACCTGCTGGCGGCATTCTACAGGCAACATTCCTGCGCCCGGCCCGGCGACCTCGGTCCCGGCAGCACGGCCTCCCGCCTGATGACCGGCAACCACGGGCTCTACCAGCGGCTGGAGGAGGGACTGGCCGGGATGTACGGCCGTGAGCGGGCCCTGGTCTTCAACTCCGGCTACCACTGCAACATCGGCATCCTGCCCGCCTTGGCCGGACGCCGCGACCTTATCCTGGCCGACAAGCTCTGCCATGCCAGCCTCATCGACGGCATGCGGCTTTCCCGGGCCCGGGTGATCCGCTATCCCCACCAGGACTGTGACCGGCTGGAAGCGCTGCTGCGGGAGCACCGTCCCCGGCACCGGCAGGTCTTCCTGGTCACGGAATCGATCTTCAGCATGGATGGCGACCTGGCCGACCTGGACCGCCTGGTCCGGCTGAAGCGGCAGTGGCAGGCCGTGCTTTACGTGGACGAGGCGCACGCGGTCGGTACCCGTGGCGACCGCGGCCTGGGCCTGGCCGAGGAACGGGGCGTGGTGGCGGACATCGACCTGCTGGTCGGCACCTTCGGCAAGGCCTGGGGCGGCCAGGGCGCCTGGCTGCTCTGCGCGGAGACCGTGGCGGACTACCTGGTCAACACGGCCCGGTCCCTGATCTTCACCACGGCCCTGCCGCCGGTGACCCTGGCCTGGCTCTGCTTCCTGCTGCCGCGCATACCGCGCCTTGTCCGGCAGCGCAACCATCTGCGCGACCTGGCCGACCGGCTGCGGCGGGAACTGGCCGGGCATGGTCTGACGACCTGCGGCAAGAGCAATATCATGCCGGTCATGGTCGGCGACGCCGCCCGGGCCGTGGCCACGGCCGAGGATCTGCGCAGACACGGCTACTGGGTCAACGCGGTCCGCCCGCCCACCGTTCCGGCAGGAACGGCCCGGCTGCGGATCTCGCTCACCGCGGACATGGAGTGGCCCCTGCTTGCTCCCCTGCCCGGTCTCATAGCGGACGCCCTGAAAACCAGCCGGTAACCGGAAATACCGTGCCCGCGGCCGTGATGCCTCTCTGCCGCAGGCCGCAGACCGGCCCGAGTCAACAACCATGCACTGTCACTGGCTCCACCGCAACAGCAGCAACACCGGCTGCATCCTGTTCATGGCCGGCTGGGGCATGGACCCTGCGCCCTTTGCCGGCCTTTCCCTCCCCGGCCATGACCTGCTCATGGTCTATGGGTATACCGATCCCGAGCCGCCGCCGCTTACGCTTCTTGCCGGCTACCGGCAGCGACGCCTCCTGGCCTGGTCCATGGGGGTCTGGGCCGCAGCCTGCCTGCTCAGGCCGCCGCCCTCGTTCTTCACCTCCTGCACGGCCCTGGCCGGCACCCTGCAGCCGATCCATGACCGCTGCGGCATCCCGGTGTCTGCCTTCGAGGCCATCCTGGCCACCCTGGACCAGAAGGCGGCCGACGCCTTCTACCGCTCCATGTTCGACGATCCGGACCAGGCAAGACGGTTCTTCGCCAACCGGCCGCACCGGAGTGCCGCAGACCTGCGGACAGAGCTTGCGTGGCTGAAGGCGGCCTGCCTCGGCCAGGGGCCGGGGCCGGACATCTTCGACCAGAGAATCATAACCTCCCGCGACCGGATCTTTCCGGCCCGCAACCAGAAACGATCCTGGCGGCAGGCGGCGACCGGGATGCGGAAATGGCCCCACTTTCCCTTCTACCGCGAGGACTTCTGGCCGGGAATCCTGGGGGAAGATCCGGTTGACACCCTGTAGCACGAATCATATAATGAATCAGCAGGGATCCATCCACACGGACAGACCGCTTTCATCGTCTCTCATCACAGGGGCCGCAACCTGATGTTGCGGTGCTTCCCAATGCTGTAAGCCCGGCACTGGCGCCCCGGAAGTGCAGGCACCGCCGACAACCACATCCTCCCCCGGGTGGCGGCGTGAGCCTGCAGTGACCGGTTGCCGTGACAGCTTACGTTGAATCACTGCCATGGCCAATGCCGAGACCAGGAAACTCAAGAGCGCCATCCTGCAGGGCGTCTACGAGGAAAACCTGAAAATCGCGGAACGCGCACCCTCCCCGTCCCGCCGCCGGTTTCGCCGGTACTGCCGCCGCGCCCGGATCCCCGTCTTCCTGCTCCTCCTCGCGGCCGTGGCCCTGGTCCTGCCCAGGTTCCCGCCCTTTCCGGAACAGCGACCCGGCGCAGAACCGGCCGCGGTTGCCGCACAGGATCCGCTGCTGCCCTGGTCCAGCATCCTGGCCAACTACACCACGCCCCTGGCCCTGCCCCCTGCCGAACGGATGATCCGCGGCCCGGCGCCCCTACCCGCAGTGCCGTTTGACGCCGGCCGCCTGCTCGATTACGATCTCCTGCTCAACTCGCGCTCGGTCCGGCTCAGCTCCGTGTTCGGCTTGGGTATCAAGACCATTGTCATAGATCCCGGCCACGGCGGCAAGGATCCCGGCGCCATCGGCAGCCGCGGCACCAGGGAAAAGGACATCGTCCTGGCCATCGGCCTGCGGTTGCGTGACCTGCTGCTGCAAAACGGCAGGTACCGGGTGCTGATGACCCGGGACGACGATAGCTTCCTCTCCCTGGCCGACCGGGTCCGGTTCGCCAACCGCCAACAGGCCGATCTCTTCATCTCCCTGCATATCAACGCCCTGCCGCAGAAGGAGTCCAACGTCACCGAGACCTTCTACTTCGGCCCGCCTTCCGACCTCTATACCCTGCGCCTGGCAGAGCAGGAGAACCGGGGCTCCGAGATCAAGACCGGAGACTTCCGCAACATGATCAAGAAGATCGGCGATATGCTCAAGGAACAGGAATCCGCCACCCTGGCCACCACCATCCAGCACAGCCTCTTCTCCAACATGAAAAAATATGATAAGAATATCAGCGATGCAGGGATCAAGATCGCGCCGTTCGTGGTCCTGCTCGGCGTGGACGCTCCCAGCGTGCTGGTGGAGATCTCCTGTATCACCAAGGAGGAGGAGGAACTGAGCCTGAGCACCCCCGGCTACCGCGACAGGATCGCCCTGTTCCTGGAGGAAGGAATTACCCGCTATCTCAGTCAACGCCATTTCCAGGTCGTCAAAGGAGAGAAGAATGACAAAAAAATCGGCAACAAAAGCGGCTGAAAAGAACAAGAAACTCCTGGTCGGCATCGACCTGGGCACCTCGCGCAGCGCCATCTCCGCCGACAACGGCAACAAGAAGTGGGTGGAAAGCTATGTCGGCTGGCCCAGGGACTTCATTGCCCGCAAGGTGGTGGGCAAACCGGTCCTGTTCGGCGAGGAAGCGGTGGCGCACCGGCTCTCCCTGGACATCTACCGGCCGCTCAAGAACGGCGTGATCAAGGAGGGAACCGCCCGCGACGAGGAAGCGGTCAAGGAGCTGATCCGCCACCTGCTCACCCTGGTGCGGCCGGACAGCGATGACGCCAAGGTCCGGGCCGTGGTCGGGGTGCCTGCCGAGTCCTTCAAGGTCAACAAGGTGGCGCTCAAAAAGGCGGTGGCCGAGTTTGCCGAGTCCCTGCTCGTTGTCTCCGAGCCCTTTGCCGTGGCCTATGGCGTCGAGGCCCTGGACAACGCCATGGTCATCGACATCGGTGCCGGCACTGTTGACTTCTGCATCATGCACGGCACCGTGCCCACCGAGGATGACCAGCGCACCGTGCTCACCGCGGGCGACTACATTGACCAGCAACTGGAGAACTTCCTGCGCGAACGATACCCGGAGGCCGACTTCACTATCAACATGGTCCGCCGGTTCAAGGAAGAGTACAGCTTTGTCGGCGAACCGCCTTCCGAGGTCAAGGTGGAGATCCCGGTGGAAGGCAAATCCACCCAGCACGATATCACCGACGAGATGCGGCGCGCCTGCGAGAGCATCCTGCCCGCCATCGTCGAGACCACCCTGGAACTGATCGCCAAGTTCGATCCAGAGTACCAGGACACCATCCGCGAAAACATCATCCTGGCAGGCGGCGGCAGCCAGATCCGCGGCCTGGCCGACTACCTGGAGCAGGCCATCGGAGAATACGGCCCCACCACCATCAAGACCGTGGAGGACCCCCTCTTCTCCGGCGCCGACGGTGCCCTGGCCCTGGCCCGCGAGATGCCGGAAGAGTACTGGACCGACCTGTAACACCGCAGCATACCACACCCTGGATCGAGCGTTTCAGCCATCTGCAGCAATGCTCGATCCGGGGTGCATCGATACGGAACCTGTAAGCGATTGCAGGGTGCCGCGACCGTGCCTGACGAACTTCACACGTATACACCGGGGCCATGAGGTTCGGGCGCGTGCAGATGGGGTGCCCTGTGACTGCTTACGGGATATATGTCTCTCTTCGGGGGCCCGGGGCCTTCGGGGAAACAACCCGGAACTGTCCATGGTACCGGCAGAGCAAAGGAGGTGGTTATGGCCGAACAAGCAGTTGGCTGTGCAAGGCCTACCGGGGGACCGGTCGGCGAAGAAACGAATTCCAGGCAGACACAGGAGCAGCAGAACGTCAAGGAGGAACCGACAATGATCAAGGTGGGAAAAAAGGCCCCTGATTTCACGGCACCCGGGTACCACAAGGGGGAATTTATCAGTGTCCGGCTTTCGGATTACCTGGGCAAGTGGGTGCTGCTCTGTTTTTATCCGGGTGATTTCACCTTTGTCTGAGCGACCGAGATTTCAGCGGTCGCTGAAAAGTATGCCGAACTGCAGGCACTTGGCGTGGAAGTCCTCTCCATGTCCATTGACTCCCAGTTTGTCCACAAGATGTGGAATGACCACGAGTTGACCAAAATGGTGGAGGGCGGCATCCCCTATCCCATGCTGTCCGATGCCGGGGGCAAGGTGGGAACCGTGTATGGCGTCTATGATGAGGATGCCGGAGTGGAGACGCGCGGCCGCTTCATCATCGATCCCGATGGAATCATCCAGGGTTACGAGGTCCTTACCCCGCCCGTGGGCCGCAATGTCAATGAAACCATCAGGCAGATCCAGGCCTTCCAGCTCGTGCGGGAATCGCAGGGGGGCGAGGCCACGCCTTCCGGCTGGAAACCGGGCAAGGATACCCTCAAGCCCGGGGTGAACCTGGTCGGAAAAGTCTGGGAAGTCTGGCAGACCAGGCAGGCCTTTGACTGATATCACGATAAAGGGTTGACGTCTCCACCACCAGGATGAGACCGGGGGCGGCTGCATCTCAGCCGCCTCTTTTTTGTCCCCTGCCGCCACACCGCGGCTGGACCTTTTCGTGTCCCGGCCCCTGGCCGGGCGCGGTGCCGACCGACCCGGGACTCCCGTTTGTTTTCATGCTGATCGACAAGGAACAGATTCGCCGCCGTTTTGAACGGGCAGCGGCCACCTATGACCGCCAGGCCGTGATCCAGGAACGGGTCGCGGCCAAGCTGCTGGCCCTGCTCGTGGTGCACGGGCCGGCCGCGCCGCGCCGTGTGCTCGAGATCGGCTGCTGCACGGGGCTGCTGACCCGGCAGGTACTAGAGCGCTGCGACACCATTACCGACATGGTGGTCAATGACCTGGTGGAAGGTTTCCGCACCAGGGTCCTGGAACGCTGCGGTCACCTCGGCGCCACGCTCGGTTTCCTGGCCGGCGACATCGAGGAGATCCCGATTCCCGGCCGCTTTGACCTTGTCATCTCCTCGTCCACCTTTCACTGGTTCCACGACCTGGCCGGTGTACTGGCCAGGCTGCACCGCCACCTGGAGCAAGACGGCTGCCTGGCCTTTGCCATGTACGGCCCGGACAACCTGCGGGAGATCCGGGAACTGACCGGCATCGGCCTGGAGTACCCGGATCTTGACTCCCTGCGCGCCCTGGTGGAGCGACATTTCACGGTGCTCGCCTGCGAGGAACGCCTGGAAACCCTGGTCTTTGCCGATCCCATGGCCGTGCTGCAGCACCTGCGGCAGACCGGGGTCAATGTACCGGCCGGCGCCTCCTGGAGCAGGGGACGGCTTGCCCGGTTCGAACGCGATTACGGGGCAATGTTTGCTGACGGCGCGGGTGTCCGTCTCAGCTATCACCCGATGTTTGTTGTGGCCCGTCCCCGGTATGCTGTTGGTTGCCGCCGGCTGCCATGAAATACCGAACCATGCGGCCCACGCTCAACCCCTGGATCAGGATGGAGAAGACCATGATCGCGTAGGTGATGGTGACGATGGTATCCCGGTGCGGCCCGGGCGGCAGGGACAGGGCCAGGGCAACGGAGATACCGCCGCGCAGGCCGGCCCAGGTCAGGGTCCGTACCGTGCCCCGGGCAAAGGGGCGGAAGCCGCGCAGCAGGGAGACAGAGGCGCCCACGGACAGGAAACGGGCCAGCAGGACCGCTGGGATCAGGAGCAGCGCTGCAGAGAGGGCGCGGAAATCATGGGGCAGGATCATGATCTCCAGGCCGATGAGGACAAAGAGAACCGCGTTGAGCACCTCGTCGATCAGCTCCCAGAAGGTGTCCAGGTGGCGGCGGGTGATCGGGGACATGCCGAAATGACGGCCGTGATTGCCCACCAGGAGACCGGCCACCACGATGGCCAGCGGCGCCGAGACGTGCAGGATCTCGGCCAGGCGGTAGCCGCCGATGACCGTGGCCAGGGTCAGCAGGACCTCGACCTGGTACCGGTCCACTTTCCGGAGGAAGAAATAGCAGAGATAGCCGAGTGCGGCCCCATAGACGATACCGCCGCCGGCCTCGACCAGGAACAGGGTCGCGATCGCTCCGTAGTCGGTCCCATTGCCCTGCAGGAGCGAGAGCAGGGCCAGGAAGACCACCACCCCCATGCCGTCGTTGAAGAGAGACTCGCCGGTGAGGGTGGTCTCCAGGGCCTTGGGCGCGCCCACCTTTTTCATGATGCCGAGAACGGCGATGGGGTCGGTGGGCGAAATCAGGGCACCGAAGAGGAGGCAGTGAAGCAGCGGCAGATCCAGGTGC
>DRKI01000002.1 GCA_011051875.1 Desulfobulbus sp.
GCGCCATTTGCGTACTGCTCCCGTTGTCAGTTTTCAGCAGTCAATAACTGAAAACTGCACACTCGATACCTGACAACTCAAACCGTCTTATGTCCAATTACCATGTAATATCTTGATATAACCACACGTTAAAATAGATTGTCATACTATTTAACGGGGTCTGGATAAAGGGCATCGCAATCCGGATCCGACCGCATCGGGCCGGCTGAAAATCCTCTGCCGGTACCCGTCGGCCGGGGCCGGTTCCTGCAGGAGATGCTGTCACAGAGTGGCAAGAGAAAAAAACAGCAACAGCATCTTCTTCTCTTGTGCTGTCAGGAAAAAGTGCGATATAGTAGAAATGTCATATACCTAAATCCTACAAAAACCATCTCCCGCAGGATCAGCGTCGGACCGCACACGGCCAGCAACACCACCACGCCCCGGCGCAAAGGCTGAGCTGACGGAACGGCGCGGGAGACCGGCCGGAGCGACCCAGGACTGAAGCGATGAAGATGAGCCAGGATGAAGTTCTGCAGAGAGTTCTCGATTCCGAAGAATTGCCGACCCTGCCCATCGTGGCCTCCAAGCTCATCACCCTGACCTCCAGGGAAGAGACCACCCTCTCCGACATCGCCGGGCTGGTCTCGAAGGACATGTCGCTTTCGGCCAAGATTCTCAAGGTCTCCAACTCCGCCTTCTACAGCTTTCCCCAGCAGATCAGTTCCATCAACCAGGCCGTGGCCATCCTCGGCACCAATGCCGTGCGCAGCCTGGTACTCTCGTTCTCCTTCCTGAGCATGGAAGGGAAAAACGGCGACACTGACTTTGACTTCAAGAAATTCTGGGAACGCTCCCTGGCCGGTGCCGTGGCGGCCAAGCTGATCATGGAGCAGATCCCGGGCGCAGACAGCGAGGACATCTTCATCTCCGGCCTCCTCCAGAACATCGGCCAGCTCGTCTTCGCATCCACCATGCCAAAGGAATACGACCAGGTCCTGGCCCGTCTTGACAAGGAGGATTGCCTGGATGTGGACCTGGAAACAGAGCTGATCGGCGCGCCGCACACCGTGGTCGGTTACGAGGTTGCCCGGCACTGGAGCTTCCCCGAGATCCTGCTTCTGCCGATCAGGTTCCATCACGGTCCCGAGGAATTTGACGGCCGCGACCACCAGGCATCCCTGGCCATCAAGGCCGTCCATCTCTCGGACCTGCTGGTCAGGATTCTCTATTCGGACACGCCGGAGAAGTACCACAAGCTGTTCCGCAAGCAGGCCCGTGACCTGCTGGGACTCAAGGTCCTGGCCATCAACAGGATCCTCAAGGACGTGCACAGCCAGGTGGACCGGACCGCCGACTACTTCGGGCTCAAGATCAAGCCCACCAAGTCGGTTGAGGAGATCCTGCAGGAGGCAAACGTGCGGCTCAGCCTGCTCAACCTCTCCTACGAGGAGATGAACCGGGAGCTGATCCGGTCCAAGATGGAACTGGAAAAACTGACCAGGGAGCTGGAGCAGAAGAACAAGTTACTGGAAAACCTGGCCAATATCGATGGCCTCACCGAGGTCAACAACCATCGGTTCTTCCAGAATTTCCTCGATCAGGAGATCAATCGTTCCATCCGCAATGAACGAACCATATCCATCCTGCTCGCCGACATCGACCACTTTAAAAAATTCAACGACACCTACGGCCACCAGACCGGCGACTTCATCCTCAAGGAGTTCTGCCGGATCACCAAGGAACAGATCCGGGAATACGATCTCCTGGCCCGGTACGGGGGCGAGGAGTTCATCTTTGTCCTGCCCGAAACCGAGCCTGCGGATGCATACACCGTGGCCGAGAAGATCCGCAGGGTGGTGGACGAGTACGCCTTTGACGACGGAGACAACGTCTACCACGTCACCATCAGCATCGGCGTGGCCAGCGCCCGCCCCACGAGCCGTGATTTCAAGAAAAACGAGTTCATCGGCCTGGCCGACGAAGCCCTGTACCAGGCCAAGAAGAACGGCCGCAACCAGGTGGCCATGTACGATCCCAAGAAGAAAAAACGGTGGTTCAACTTCTGAGCAACCGCTCTACCCGGGAACGCCCCTTCCCCGCAAACCCATGGGCCGCCGCCATCCCGGTGCCCCGGCCCGAATATCCCTGACAGGTACTACCATGAAACGCACATCCCTCCTCACAGCGTTCTTTGCCCTGCCCCTCTTCCTGCTCCTGCTCCCGGCCCCGGCCCCGGGCCAGGAGAGCTGTGTGGAGCTGCTCAAGGCCAAATGCCTTCGCTGTCATTACGAAACCAGGATCTGCAGAAAGCTAGAGCAGAAGGCGAGTGCCAGGGCATGGAACGGCACCATCGGCGCCATGATCCGGCACGGAGCCAATGTAAGCAAAGAGGAAAGGAAACAGCTCGCCTCCTGCCTGGCCGGCAGAGAAAAGGAAGTCCTGGAGTTCTGCGGGCAGAACTGAAGGCTCAGTCCACAGTGAAGCCGTTGTCGGCCCGCAACCCGGAATCGCCCAGCCGGACATGCTCCACCACCCGGTAGTGGCCCGGTTTCGCGGTCCGCGGGACGCGGAAGACCAGGGTGCTCTCCCAGGTGCCGTTCTTCCTGGTTATGGTCTCCCGGCGCAGGAGAGAGAGCTTCCTGTTGTCCAGCCAGAGCTCCCTGGTTTCCTCTACCCGGACGCCGCCGGCCGGCGCCCCCAGAACAGCGTAGGTGATGACGGTGGTGACCTGTTCCCCGCGGGCGACCCTGGCCGGGACCAGCACGCTCTTCTCCAGCCGGATCCTGGCGCCGGCGCCCTTATCCCGGCCAAACCTCTTTTCGGTCTGCCGCGCCCCGGTGGTCCTGCGGGACGAGGTGCGGATCGACGCGGCAAGATCGTGAAAGAAACGGTCCACCTTGCGCGCCGCCTTCTTGTTGCCGGCGTAATAGCCCACACCGGCCCCGGCGGCGAGAAACACCGGTGCGCAACCGCCGGTGAGCAGCAGCATCGCCAGGAGCGGCGCCAGCAGGCGGTGCCACCTGTTCGCCGGCCCATGTCTATCGTATCCTGCGGTCACGAATCTCGATGATCTCCCAGTCAGAAGATGTTTCCGTGGCCGCCTGTTCCCCTTTTGCGGCTGGTTTCTTGCCCCGCCTGTTCTCCAGTTCCTTCAGGGCGGATCGGCCGCTCTCCCCTTCCTGCGCCGCCCTACCCGGTTCGGCATCTTTTGCGGCGGCTGCCGGCGGCTTGACCGTGTCCCCAGGGCCGGTCTCTGTCACGTTCGTCCCGGGCGCGGAAACCTGCCGATGCAGTCCCAGGTAGGCGGCCAGGGCAAGGAGCAGGAACAGCCCGACCGCAGCGGCCAGCGCCAGCCACTGCCTGCCGCCTCCGGCCGGGCCTGCCGGCACGGGATCAGCCAGGGTATGGTCCGGTTCCCGGGACCCGTCGCCCTCCCCGCAGTGCAGCAGGGTGGGCACGGCAACCGGTCCCTGCCCGGCCCTGCCCTGATCCCGGAGCACACCGGCCAGGGCGTGCCGGAAGGCCTCGGCATCGGTGAAGCGGTGCTCCGGCTCCTTTGCCAGGGCCCTGGCCACCACTCCGGTCAGGCCGGAATTCTCCAGCCCCAGGAGCGAAAGATCGGGTTGCCGGGCCAGATGGCCGTGGAATATCTCGCTGATGCTCCCCTGGAACGGGGGATGGCCGGCCAGCATCTCGTAGAGGATCACGCCCACGCTATAGAGGTCCGTGGCCGGACCGTCCTGGCCGAACTTCTGCGGATCGATACGCTCGGGTGCCATGTAGGCCGGCGTTCCCGGGCCCTGGCTGTCCAGGCGGGTCAGGGGTTCGGATTCTTCCTCGCAGGCGATGCCGAAGTCCATCAGCTTGACCATGGTTTCATCGCCGATCCGCACCATGAGGTTGGAGGTCTTGATGTCGCGGTGAATGATTCCATGGCCATGGATGCAGACCAGCGCCACCAGGATCCGGTCGACGATCCCGACGACCGGTTCCAGGGGCAGCGGTGCCTGCCCGGCAAGCAGTCCGGCCAGGGTCTGTCCGCGCACGTACTCCATGACCAGGTAGATACGGCCCTGGTCATCGATCCGGTCATGGAGGGCAACGATATTGGGGTGGACACCGATGGCCGCATGCAGGCGGCATTCCCGCTCGAGACGGCGGCACACCTCGACATTGTCGCAGAGGGAGGGCCGGACGGCCTTGATCGCCACCCGGCGTGCGAGCCGGCAGTCTTCGGCCAGGAAGACCTGCCCGGTTCCGCCCTCGCCCAGGAGGCGGATAAACCGGTAGCGTCCGGCGAGCAGCCGGTCGCTGGACTCGTCAAGGGTCGGGGGTATGTCCCGGGTTGCGGCCATTCGTCACCCTGACCGCCCGGGGCGGTATCATGGAATGGGATCGCGCCGTTTCAGGAGCAAGGCGCAGAACAGGAGCCAGCAGGCCCCCTGCAGGGCCAGCATGCAGGCACAATAATACCATTGCTCTGTCCCATAGTCAAACCCGACCCGGTCCCGGACAAACCCGATCACCCAGCCGAAGGGGCCGGCCGGAGTCACATCCCGGTAGACGGCGGTAAACTGCATGGCCAGGGCCCAGCGGGCCGGCAGCAGGTCGGCGAGCCGCCGCAGTGCCGGTGCCGTGTCCCGGTAGTAGGCCGGCCCGATACCGCCGGAAAGAACAAGCTGTGGCAGAACCGTTCCGATGGCCATGAGGACCGAGAAGCGGCCCCGGGAAGGATCCAGGGCGCTGACAACCAGGCCCATGGTCACCGAGGTCCAGGCCGCGCAGACCATGCTCAGCCAGACCGGCACCAGGCCCACCTGGCGCAGCTGCGGATGCAGGAGCCAGCAGGCCACGAAGGCCAGGCACTGGAACGCGGTCAGCAGCAGACAGGATGCCATCTTCGCACCCAGGTAGTCTGGAATCGACATGCCGGCCATCCGTTCACGCCGGTACATCATCCGGTCAGGGGCAATCTCCAGGCACCCGGTCATGGCACCAAGAAAGAGGGCGGTCATGACACTCATCAGGAGCACGCTCACCGGCACGGGCAGGCTGGCCGGATTGCGGTAGCGGATTTGGCGGACAATCTCAAACGTGCTGCGCGGATCCGCCTGTCCGGCGGGAGAAAGCGCGGCCTTCAGTTCTGCTCCGAAACGCGGCCCGGCCGCAGCGATCCTGCGGGCCAGGAGTTGCTGCTCCATGACCAGGGCCGGATCCGGATCAAGGCCCTGCACCGGCAGGCTCATGGTGACCAGGGCAAGCAGGACCGGTATGCAGAGCGCGGCCGCAAGCCGGCGGCGGTCGCCGAACCGGACCTGCAGCTGTCGTCTGCACAGGGTGACCAGGCTGCCCGGCGCGTACAGGGGGACGGTGGAAGGGAACCTGGGCCGGACCGGCCGGGGCCGGTCTTGCACGCCACCATCGGCCCCGGTTGCCCCGAGCAGGCTCCGGGCCGTGGGCGACAGTCGATCCAGGACATGATCCTGCCGGCAGGAGGACTCCTGATAGCGGGCGCTGAACCGGCGGGCGATAGCCTCCTGGTCTTTCGGGCCCGCTTCGCTGCCACTTCCCCCGCGATGACCGAGGAGAACGGAAAAAATATCCGCCGCCGTTGCCGAGCCGGGTGCGAAAAAACGCAGGGCCTCGGCCGGTGTTCCGAAAAAGACCAGTTCACCCCGGGCCAGGATGATGACCCGGTCCAGCAGCTCCAGGCTGGAGAGGTGGTGGGTGGTGAGCAGGATCGTGGTGCCGCGGTCTGCCAGGGCCCGGAAATGGGCCATGAGCCTGGCCTCGATCCCGGGATCCAGGCCGGCGGTGGGTTCGTCGAGGAAGAGGATGGCCGGCCCGGTGACCAGCTCGCCTCCGATGGCCACCCGCTTGCGCTGGCCACCGCTCAGGCTGGCGATACGCTGGTTGCGGACATCGCCCAGGTCGAGCAGGTCCAGGACCCGGTCCACGATATCTGTGCGCTCCTCCGGGGTCACATCGCCGGGCAGCCGCAACCGGGCGACATAGTCCAGGCTGCGGGCCACGGTCAGCTCCGGAAAGAGGAGGTCGTCCTGGGGCACATAGCCCAAACAGTGGCGAAACATGGCATGGGCCCGCATGAGCGGATTCTCGTCGAGCAGGACCGTTCCCTGCTCCGGCGGCCTGTAACCGCTCAGGGCCTTGAGCAGGGTCGTCTTGCCGGCGCCGGACGGTCCCATGATCCCCACCAGCTCGCCCGGCTCGATGGCCAGGGTGATGTCGTTCAGGATCCGCCGCCGGTCTCTGCCGGTCGCGGGCCGGCTGCAGCCAACACCGACACACTCCAGCCGGACACTGCGGCCGCGGTCCCGCATCCGTACTTCCAGGGAGCCGTCCGGGGCAAGGCGGAGGTGGAGCTGCCAGAACCCGATGACCACGGTATCGTCCGGCTCCAGCCAGGCCCGGCGCACAGGGTGGCCGTTGAGCCAGGTGGCGTTGCGGCTTTTCCGGTCCCGCAGCAGGAGACGCCCGCCCCGTGCTTCCAGGGTCGCATGGCAGCCGCTCACCGTGGGCGATGACTCCAGGACGATGTCGCACGCCCGGTCACGGCCGATGGTCCACCGGCCCTGGCCGGGCAGCCTGAAGGTACGGGCACGGGTACCGGGCCGGAAGCAATGGAAACGGAGTTGGGCTGGCTCGCCGCGGCCGAGGCCGACCAGGTCGCCGTCGGCCAGCAATTGTCTTGCCGTGATCCGGTGGCCGTTGACATACACGCCATTGGCCGAGTCCAGGTCCACGATCTCGCAACCGTCCCCGGCCACCGGCCGGACCAGGGCGTGCCGGCGGGAGACAGCGCGGCCGGTCACTACCAGGTCACACCGGTCGCGATCCCGCCCCAGGAA
>DRKI01000003.1 GCA_011051875.1 Desulfobulbus sp.
GGTAGCCGCCGATGACCGTGGCCAGGGTCAGCAGGACCTCGACCTGGTACCGGTCCACTTTCCGGAGGAAGAAATAGCAGAGATAGCCGAGTGCGGCCCCATAGACGATACCGCCTCCTGCCTCGACCAGGAACAGGGTCGCGATCGCTCCGTAGTCGGTCCCATTGCCCTGCAGGAGCGAGAGCAGGGCCAGGAAGACCACCACCCCCATGCCGTCGTTAAAGAGGGACTCGCCGGTGAGGGTGGTCTCCAGGGCCTTGGGCGCGCCCACCTTTTTCATGATGCCGAGAACGGCGATGGGGTCGGTGGGCGAAATCAGGGCACCGAAGAGGAGGCAGTGAAGCAGCGGCAGATCCAGGTGCAGGAGCCGGAAGCAGAGCCAGGTGAACCCGCCCACCAGTAGGGTCGAGACCAGGACCCCGGCCGTGGCCAGCAGGGAGATGATCCATTTCCTGCTCAACAGGTCATCGAAATTGACGTGCAAGGCACCGGCAAAGAGGAGAAAACCGAGCATGCCGTGCATCAGGGTATCGGAGAAGTCGAGGCCGGACAGGAGACGGGTGACCCGCGCATCCAGCGGGATGATGCCGGCCCGGCCCAGCAGGAGGAGTGTCAGGGAAAAAATCAGGGACAGGGCCATCAGGCCGATGGTGCCCGGAAAACGCACGTAGCGGTGGTTGATGTAGCTGAAGGCGGCCGCCAGGGTCACCAGCACGGCCGTGATATCGTAGAATCCCATGGAGTTCCCTCGTTCGTCGTCCGGGTGTCCCCCGGATCCCCACCGCGCCAGCTCACCACGTTGCACGGTCGCCATCGCCCTGCAGAGGGGGAAACCGGGGGACAAAGACTCTTGCCCACAGCAGTGATACTACAGGATGCGTATGGAACAAACGAAAATTCTCGCGATCTGCGGCATTGACACCGGTATCGGCAAGTCCATGGTCACCGGCCTCATGGCCGGCGCCCTGCGGAAAGAAGGGATGCGGGTAACGACCCAGAAACCGGTGCAGACCGGCTGCGAGGGCAGGCCGGAGGATATCCTCCTGCACCGCAGGCTGATGGGCGCCGGATGGAGCGAGGCCGACGAGCAGGGATTGAGCTGCCCCTACTGCTTCCCCTTTCCCGCCTCGCCGCATCTCGCGGCCCGTCTTGCCGGCAGCGCCATCGAGCCGGAGACGATCGACCGGGCCACCGAAGCGCTGGCAAGGGACCATGACCTGCTCCTCATCGAGGGGGCCGGCGGCCTGCTGGTGCCCCTGAATGAAAACCTGCTCCAGCTCGACTACCTGGCGGCCCGGGGCTATCCGCTGGTGCTTGTCACCTCGCCCCGGCTGGGATCCATCAACCATACCCTGCTCAGCCTGGAGGCGATCAGGTCCCGCGACATGCGCCTGGCCGGCCTGGTCTATAACCTGCACGGGGACGCGCCGGCCGAGATCGTGCGCGACACCCTCGTCACCCTGAAGGCGGCGCTCGCACGATACGGCCTTGCGTGCCGTATCGTGCTTCTGCCCGATACCAGGGAGAGCACCTCGGTCAACTGGAAGGTGCTTCTTGACGGTTGAACGACGCAGTATATCAATTGCCGGTCTGCACCCATACGGCTGCGCAACTGTTCACCACTATATACAACAGGTTACATTGAAATTATATAAGAATTCCGCCGTACGCCGGACGTGCATGATCATGGCTGTCCGCTATGGTCAAACCGGTGCGGACAACCGCGAGCGCGTACAGATGCGATGGCGTGCTGCTGAACTCCTCCGCGGTTTCATCTTCCGCGATCCTGCTGCGGAACAAAGGTGTAGCTCGTGCGCCACTCTCCACAACTCTCACCGGATGATAGCACTACCGATTCCAGGGAAAAGGATTGATCCGGCAGAGGGCGGTTCAGCGGAATCACGGCATCGGTCACCACGGTCTTGTCCGGAGAGCAGTTCCCTTGATAGAAGAAAAAGAAATACGGGCCAGCGGGACCTGTATAGAGCAGAATTGGCTTAATGGGCAGAAGGAGATAAAGATTCTCCCGGTCAGGCCTGCCGTCGTGAAAAATCAAGCCGATGAGCAGGGAGGCCGTGGTCTCCTGGTTGAAGACTTTCTTTTCCCAGCGCTTGCCGGACAGGTGCTTCTCCCATCCCTGCAGGATGCCGGTGGTGTCCATGGGTGCATGGACCTGAAAAAATTTCAGCGGATAACCAGAGAGATCTCCGGAACTCAGCAGGGCACGGGCCTGGCTGATGATCTTCCCGAGCAGGACGCCGGAAAACTCGGTTCGGAAATCCGCCGAGCCTTGGTATTCCTCCGCGTTCCCCCGGTACGTGGCGTGGACCCGCACCTTCCATGGTCGCCACCGGGGCTCGATAACGATTTTCGCTTTCCGGGACCTGTGCTGGGCCGAAACCGTGACGATCTGCTCGCGTCTGAGGGTGAAGACAGTGCGCGCGATTCCCTGTCCATCGGTGGTAGATTCGGCGGGAGAGATGGTGCCGCCTGGTCCGGCCCTGAACACCAGCCGCTTGTGCTGAACAGGACACGGTCCGCACTGCAACCGGGCCTGCACACCGGTGAATTCGCCCACGCCGAGGCGGCGCCGCTCGGCGGTCACTCCCAGCCGGTCCGGTTCCGCAGATGTCCAGAACAACTGGACCGACACATCGACAAAACGACCGCTCTCCCCCTGGTCACGCCGGACCTGGCAGGAAAGCACCTGCACGTGGGATGTATCGGAGGTGTCGCCAGAGGACTTGAAGCGGTCGACGAGAACCGCCTGCTCTTTCTCCACGTAGGTCCTGACCTGGGTTCCGGCGAGGCGGTAACACTGCCGGTCCCTCTCAAGCGTCCTGTACAGTCCGACGCTCAAGCGTTCCGCGAGGCGCCGCTCCCGGAGCGCCGCCTCGCGCCCCAGCTCCGCCTCCCGGCTCATGGCGAGGGCATCGCACACCTCCTGCACGTCTCCCCTGGCAAGGGGAGCGACGCAATCCTCCCCACCCGACGCCACCACGTCGGGCGGCAGAAAAAAGAATATAAACAGTACCGCCGCGACCAGGCAACCGGGAGGCTTGAAACGATCTGTATACATTCCAGCGATCAACTTCCCACCTCCTTTCCCCATCCCTGCATCCGGGAGATCCGGTGCTGCCCGGTACCGGGATCATCGGGAATGCCCGGACGCCGGAGCACGATTCCTATGGTGATCCTATACAGCAGCATCGTTTTTGGCAAGGCCGGGAACGCCGGCGGTCAGCAGAACCGGGCCAATACACCGGGTTCCGGAGCCGGCGATCGTGGATCCGGCCGGCAGAAGGAGGACGGCAAGGGCGCCGATGAGGCGCCATGAGCATATCCAGCCGGCTCCCCCGGAGACAGCCCAGGCTGCCGCGAAAGACACCCGCGCCGCTACCACCGACACCAATGCCCGACCAGAGAAAGGTGGACGTTGCCCAGGCCCGCTCGCTGCATGCTACCATCCTCCGCCGCCGCCTCCGCCGGAAAATCCGCCACCCCCGCTGAAACCGCCGCTGCCGGAAGAGCTGCCGGCCATACCAGACGAGACATAGCCGGCTGCCTCGCTCCAGGAACCGCTGGCGCCGCCACCTCCGAACAGGCCGCCACCACCGGTAAAGCCGGAAGACGAACCACCGCCCGTTCCCACGGCCGGAGTGGTGGTTGTGTGGACACCGGGGCCGTATCGCCTGAACCAGGAGTCCACCTGCGGCGCCAGGCCAAAGGCCACCAGGTAGGGAAACCAGCCATCATCCAGGTCGGGCCGCTCCTTTTTCAACTCCTGCTTGAAATAGCGCCTGGCCGCGCCGAGCTGACGGCGCAGCCGGACCCCCTCCACGGAGTCCCGTGTCCTGGCCATGTTGAGGACATTGTTGACCAGGGCCAGGCAGAAGAAAAAGAAGGCCAGCAGGAGAAGGATGCTGCCCCGGGA
>DRKI01000004.1 GCA_011051875.1 Desulfobulbus sp.
AATGGACTCGTCCATCTTGTCGCCCGCCACCCGCACCGACTTGGCATAGACGATGCCGGCCAGGGAGATCACCGCCACCTCGGTGGTACCGCCGCCGATATCGACGATCATGTTGGCCGTGGGCTCGGTGATGGGCAGGTTGGCGCCGATGGCCGCGGCCATGGGCTCCTCGATCAGGTAGACCTCGCGGGCCCCGGCCGACTCCGCTGATTCACGCACCGCTCTCTTCTCGACCTGGGTGATGCCCGAGGGCACCGAGATGATGATCCGGGGATGCACCAGGGTACGCCGGTTGTGCACCTTGTTGATGAAGTAGCGCAGCATGGCTTCGGTGACCTCGAAATCGGCGATCACACCATCCTTCATCGGCCGGATGGCGGCGATGTTGCCCGGCGTCTTGCCGAGCATCTCCTTGGCCTCCTTGCCCACGGCCAGCACCTTGCTGCCACGCTTGTCCTGGCGGACGGCCACCACGGAGGGTTCCCGCAGGACGATCCCCCTGCCCTTCACATAGAGGACCGTATTGGCTGTCCCGAGATCGATGGCCAGGTCGTTGGACATCCAGCCGAAAAGAAAGTTGAACGGGGAAAACATCCGGTATCACCTGTCTGAGTTTGGGAAAAAGAAAGGTAACGGTTCAGGGGACCATGCAATCATGCTGCAACTGTAGCGTGAACGGCAAGGATCCGGCAGTGCGTCCACCGGGTGTGCATCAAGAATGACCGGCAGGCAGCGCTTCCACAGTCCAGCCGTGCAGGCATACGATCCTGGCCGGCGCCTGCCGCCGATTCCGTCCGGAGGAAAGAGCCGTCGGACACACTGCCTCCGGGCAAGGTGGCGGTTCCTGTCCACCAAACCCCGGCCGACATCTGGCCGATAAGCGAAGCAATCATACATAATACCAGCAGTATCTCTTCTTAGCAACCGATATGCCCCGAACGGGCTGGAAAAAGAGAGACGACTTTTGGGTTGACAGCGCCGGGCAAAGCATGGTATCTGATACCGCTGTCAAACACGAGTGGGGCTATAGCTCAGCTGGGAGAGCGCTTGAATGGCATTCAAGAGGTCAGCGGTTCGATCCCGCTTAGCTCCACCACGACTCTGCAGGGAGTCGCGAACAGGGTTCGCGACTCCCTTTTTCTTTTTCTTTTTGGTTCCCCTGCGCCGACCCGAAATCCGGGATGCCTGTCCGGTGACCGGATACCCGGCTATCAGGGGAGCTGGCGCGCTCTCCTTCTCAATCCTCGGTCTTTTTCAGGGCGTCTGCGATGGACAGGGCATACGGATGGTGTTTGCGGAGAAAAAGCGGCATGGTGTTGCGGGCCTGCCGGGCGTCCTCCATGGAATCGTAGATACCGTAAAAGACGAACAGGGTCGGCGGCGAGGTCTGTTTGCGCAGGATATAGAGCTTGTCCCTGATGGCGTAGTAGGAATCCCTGGTCAGCATTTTCTTGATGTTGGCGGTGGCCTCGGCCGAGGTCAGCATCATCAGCTGCACCGTGTATCCTCCGCCGCGATAGGCCCCGGCAAGCCACTGTGCCGAGGCGCCCAGCCGCTCCCGGAAGAGCCGGTCGCCATCGCGTTGCTGTCCGCTGCTGTCCGGGGCCGGCCCGGCTGTTCCGGTGTCGGTCCGGGCCTCGGGCCGGGCCGGCTGACCGGCGGTCCCGGTACCGGCATGGATTTCCGGCCGGGCCGGCTGGTTCTCCGGTGATGCCGTTTCCGGCCGGGCCGGCCCGGGAGAAACCTGCTCCTGCTGCCCTGAAGGCGCGGCAACCGCTGGCTGCCCTCCCCGCTCCGCCACCCCGGGAGCTTGCGCGCCGGGTTGCCCATCCCCGTCCCGGTGGCCGACAAACAGCGCGACCCCGACGAGGACCAGCACCATGGCCGCTCCGGCAAGGAGCCAGCGCCGCCTGCCTGCCCTCAGCAGGGAAGAGAACGCGGCTAGACCGGTGCCACGGCTCTCTTCCTCCTCCCCGGTCCTGGTGTCCACATGGTCCAGGAGGACCAGAAACGACTTGTCGGTGCAGGAATGCTGCAGGGATTCCTCGGCCAGGATATTGGTCATGCGCAGGTTGCCCCGGGCGGAGCGGTAGATCTTGTCCACGGCCTCCGGGGTGAAGATATCCTGCTGCTGCTCACCGGTCATGCCGGCAGCCTTGAGGCGGTGATTCAGGTATTGGCCGGTCTCGTCCCGGGTCAGCGGCGCCAGGAGATAGCCGGCATTGATGTCCACGTTGGAACAGTAAATGGTGAGCTGATCCAGGTTCGTGTCGAGCCCGGTCCGGCCGGCCAGGAGGATGGTCAGCATGCCGGCCTCGTCCGTATCGCAGATCACCCTGACCACCCGCTCCAGCGTTGCCAGGAACAGCTTCTCGGCCTCGTCGATGAGCAGCACAACCCGGTGACGCTGCTCGGCGCGCAAGCGGAGCTGCAGACGCAGTTCCTCCAGGATATCGGACGGTTCCCCATCGGCCGGGGCCTTCATCCCCAGGTCGAGACACACGACCCGCATCAGGGCCTCGAACGAGCCCACCGGGTTGTCCAGGTAGATGGTCTCGTACCCCTCGGGCAGATGCTCCATGAGCATCCGGCAGAGGATGGTCTTCCCCGAACCTTCGCTCCCGATGAGCTTGATCAGCGGCTTGCCCGACCTGATGTCCTCCAGGAGGGAATCAAAGATCTCCCTGCGGCCGCCACCGGGGAAAAAGACCTTGGGATCGGGCTCCTCGGCAAAGGGAGACGTCTTCAGACGGAAATGATCTAGATACATGCTGTACTCTGGATAAACAGGATCTTTTCAGGGCAGGCAAGGGGAAAGGCACGGTGGACACCGGGGAACACCTGAAGGTCGTCTCCAGGGGAGCGCAAGGCCGGACCGGGCATTGTTCCGGCAGCCGCTGCCGGCCGCGGGATCGATCGCCAGACCATTGTATCGATCGCTTCGAAAACGCCCGCCGACAATTCGACCCTCCGGGCCGCCGTATCTCATGTCATGATACGCAACCGTGCGTCATAGCTCTTGTTCAACACGGCAAGCCGGCACAGGCGCCCCGGCTTTGTGCAGGCATGCTTGGCTGCCGGGAAGCGAAAGGTCCGCGTGCATGTGTCGACGTGCCGCCGCTCCCTGGCTGGTCCATGTAATTATCGAATACTTGCGATCGATAGTAAACCACTTTTTCCCGGCTTTTTCATCTTTTTCCTTTCCTGCCCGCATTTCGTCTCGACAGGGGATGACCACTGCGATATGACTAACCTGTATTCCCGGAAAAATTCTCGTCAGTTGTCACAGGCACCAGGAAACCGCCTCCAAGTATGATCCGGGGTCATTGGATATCCCGTGGACGGTTCCTGGGCCCCTGTGCCAACGGACAGTTCGGGGGATGTGCAAACAGCGGGTTACCGGTTCTGTGACCAGGAACAAAATCTCACCGCCATTGAGAGCGTCTCACCCATCTGCAACGGGAAGAAAACGACACCGCCTGCCAGCGCAAACATCGCCATGAACGGAGCAGAACTCTTTGTCAGAGCACTGGAAAATGAAGGAGTGGAATACATCTTCGGGATCCCCGGCGAGGAAAACCTCGCTTTTCTCGAGGCCCTGCGGACATCCTCCATCCGGTTGATCCTGACCCGGCATGAACAGGCAGCCGGCTTCATGGCCGCCACCTACGGCCGCCTCACCGGCAGGCCCGGGGTCTGCCTGGCCACCCTGGGGCCCGGCGCGACCAACTTCGTGACCAGCGTCTCCTATGCCCTGCTCGGCGGTATGCCGACCCTCTTCATCACCGGCCAGAAACCGATCAAGAAATCCAAGCAGGGACGGTTCCAGATCATCGACGTGGTGGGCATGATGGAGCCCATCACCAAGATGACCAAGCAGATCGTGGGTGCCGACTCCATCCCCGTCCTGGTGCGTGAGGCCTTCCGGGTGGCTGTGCATGAGAAATGCGGCCCCGTGCACCTGGAACTGCCCGAGGATATAGCCGCCGAGGAGACCGGGGCCGCGACATTCCCGGTCACTGCCCTCCGCTCGCCCCGGGCCGACCCCCGCAGCGTCGAGGAGGTGGCACGAGTCATCCGGCAGGCCGCCAACCCGCTGCTCCTCATCGCCGCGGCCGCCAACCGCAGGAGGACCTGCGCGGCCCTGGGAGAATTCATCGAGCACAGCGGCATCCACTTCTTCTCCACCCAGATGGGCAAGGGCGTGGTCACCGAGTACCACCGGCAATCCCTGGGCACCGCTGCCCTCTCGGCCCATGACTACCTGCACTGTGCCATTGACCGGGCAGACGTGATCATCAACGTGGGACATGACGTGGTGGAAAAACCACCCTTCATCATGACCCGCGACGGCATGAAGGTGATCCATGTCAACTATTTCAGCGCCGCCTTTGACGATGTCTACTTTCCCCAGTACGAGATCATCGGTGATATCTCCGACGCCCTCCGCCAGCTCGCAGCCCGCATACCGCCGGATTCCCTGGCCGGCGACGGCTACTTCCGCCGCCTCAGGAAGGCCATCGAAGAGAACATCTATACCAAGCGCGGCAGCGGCACCTTTCCCTACACGCCGCAGCATCTGGTCTCGGTGATCCGGGACATCATGCCGGAGGATTCGATCCTCTCCCTGGACAACGGCATGTACAAGATATGGTTTGCCCGCAACTACCGGGCCACCTGCTCCTATTCGGTCCTGCTGGACAATGCGCTGGCCACCATGGGTGCAGGGCTGCCGGCGGCCATTGCCGCCAAGATGCTGAATCCGGAGAAAAAGGTGGTGGCGGTATGCGGTGACGGCGGCTTCATGATGAACTCCCAGGAGATGGAGACCGCCATCCGCCTGGGAACCAACCTGACCGTGATCCTGCTCAGGGACAACGGCCTGGGCATGATCCGCTGGAAACAGGCCGGCATGGGCCTGCCGGCCTTCGGCCTCGACTTCGGCAACCCGGACTTTGTCGAATACGCGGCAAGCTACGGCGCCCACGGCCACCGGATCACCCGCGACGGTGAACTCGGAATCACCCTTGAACACTGCCTGCAGCAGCCGGGTCTTCATCTCATCGAGCTGCCCATCGACTACTCGGAAAACGAATCCGTCCTGAACCAGGAACTGCAACGCAAGACCTGTCTCCTCTGAAAACCGGAGAGGCAGGGCAGCAGCCGGTATGGACACCGGCCCAAGATGATAAAGATTATCACTTGACAATCCGGCTGCCATGCCATTTAATTAAAAGAGGAGGGAAATACCGGGTCCCGTACCGGGACCGCACCGCTGCTCTGGCGGCCTCCTCCGACCCCCACTGCACCGTAAGCGGTTACACGTCACTGATACCGAACAAACTGCCCGCACAGGCCGGCGGACAGGTGGCCTTCATCAACCTGAACCATGCCCGCACCTTGAAAAAACCCACTGTCGTCATACTGGTCGGCTGGCTGCTGGCAGGAACAGGGTCACTGGCATGGAACCTGTATGACGACTATGTGCAACAGGAAAAGGCCGCCTTCCAGACAGCCCGCACCCTGGTCGCCCAGATCGAGCACACCCGCGCCTGGCTGGCCGGACACAGGAACGGCGTCTACCTGCCCCTGGACGATATCCCCGCCCCCTTCCTGCCCAAGGACCCGGAGCAGGTGCAACAGACGACCTCGGGACTTCGCCTGGCACGGATCAACCCCGGCTACGTGCTCCATGAACTCTCCGGCCGGACCACCGGACCCGGCACCGCAACCATCCGCCTGATCCGACTGCCGCCGGGAGGGACAAACCGCACCCCGGGGACAGACCCGATGCTCGATCGTCTTGCCGCTGAAAAACGGGAAGTAGGGGCGTTTCTTTCCAGTGAGGGCACATCCTGCTTCCGCTACCTGGCGCCGCTGACCGCCGGTCACCGCTGTCTCACCTGCCATGCCGACAGCGGCTACCGGAAGGGCGACCTCCTGGGCGCGGTCGCCATCACCATCACCGGCAGGCACCCTGTCCTGAGCCGCCCCATGATCGTCAGTCACCTGGCGGCAATGGTCATTGGTTCCCTGATCATTCTCCTCTTCCATGCCCGCGTCGATTCCGGCCACAGGCGGCTGCTTGCCCTCAACAGGGACCTGGAACAGGAGGTCCTCGAGCGCCGGGAGGCCGAGCGCTCCCTCCAGGCGGCCCGCGACCAGCTCGAGGAACAGGTGGAACAGCGGACATCGGCCCTGACCGCCACCAACCGGGAACTCCAGCGCAAGATCCATGAACGGGAACGTATCGAAGAGGCGCTGACAACAATCTACGGGGAATTCTACCAGCTCTTCAACTCGGCTCCCGACGGCATGGTCGTCATAGACCGCCACTTCCAGATCCTGCGGGTCAACCGTGCCTTCACCCGCCTCTGCGGGTGTTCCACCAACGAACTCATGGGACAGAAATGTTTTGACGTCTTTTCCGGCTCCACCTGTCACACGCCGGACTGTCCCCTGGTCCGGATCCTGAAAAAGGAAAAGCGGGTGGAGGTGGAGGCGACCAAGACCCTGGGTTCGGGCCGCACCATACCCTGTATCGTCACGGCCACGCCTTTCCGGGAGCCGGACGGTTCCCTGATCGGCGCCATCATGGTCATCACCGATGTCTCCCAGCTCAAACAGGCCGAGCAGGCCCTGGCCCGGACCACCCGCGAGCTGCAGGAGAACAACCAGGCCCTGAAGGACTTTGCCCACTCCATCTCCCACGATCTCAAGGAGCCGCTGATGCTGATCCAGGCCTTTTGCCGGCGGCTGGAGAAAAAAGTTGGTGATTCCACCTCCTGCAGCCGGTATATTCAGATCATAGACGGCGCTGCCGGCAGGATGGAAGAGATGGTCAACGGGCTTTTGCTCTATGCCAAGTTCAGCAGCCGCTCGGAACAGTTCGAGCCCGTGGACCTGACCGAAATCCTGGACACGGTTCTCGATGACCTGGCCCTGCGCATTGAACAGACCGGCGCCAGGATCGAGGCCGAACCGCTGCCGGTCATCGAGGCGGCGCCCCTCCAGATCCGCCAGCTCCTGCAGAATCTGATCAGCAACAGCCTCAAGTACCACCGACAGGGTGTGCGACCCGAGATCACCATCTGCTGGTCCCGGGAAGAAACAGAGGGCGGCAGGACAGAATTTGTCCGCCTGGTGATCCGGGACAACGGTATCGGGTTTGCCAGCGAGTCCCGGGAGCGGATCTTTGACTTCTGTGAACGACTGCAGACCGGGGACCATCCCGTGGAGGGGAGCGGCATCGGCCTTGCGATCTGCCGCAGGATCGTACTCCGCCACGGCGGCACCATTGAGGCCAATTCCATTCCCGGG
The DNA here is from genome assembly GCA_011051875.1 of Desulfobulbus sp. Classification (GTDB taxonomy): domain Bacteria; phylum Desulfobacterota; class Desulfobulbia; order Desulfobulbales; family Desulfobulbaceae; genus DRKI01. Next base: position 7,321 of record DRKI01000004.1, read on the forward strand.
CAGGGGGCCGAGTTCACGGTCCGTCTGCCGGCACGTCATTGCAGCGAAACCGAAAAACCGCCAGGCGCAGAGCCCGGCCCTGCCAGCAGCCATGACCAGAGATCGTCGTAACTTTCCGAGATACCGCCTCAAGGAGGGCGTGCTCGTCACCAGCCGGCACGTACTTGGCCCTGTCCTCAACCTGGGCCTGGGCGGCATGTGTTTTGAGTATTTCGACGGGGAACACCTCGACAAGGAGACCTTGAACCTGGGGATCTTTTTCGGGCAGGAACAACTCCTGCTCACCGATATCAGAAGCGCCACGGTCTACGACATCACTCTCGAACAGACAGAGGGATTCCTGCCCCTGCGACGGAAACGGCGGGCGATCCGCTTCCTCGACCTGACCCCGGGCCAGCGGCAGGCGATCAGGAACCTGCTCTCCGCCCACACCATGGGACCGGCCTGAACGCCGGCCTGCCGCAGACCGCTGGCACGGGCCGCCCATCGTCCGCAGCCCCTCTCAACCATCCGGCGGGAACGGCTCACAAAGCAAGGAGGAGATTCCATGCGACTGGCAATGATCGGGCTGGGCCGAATGGGCATGAACATGGCCCGCAGGCTTCTGGGAGCCGGACACGAGGTGGTGGCCTACAACCGCACGCCCGCCAGGACAAGACAGCTGGCCGACGAGGGGGCCGAGGCGGCCTTTTCCCTTGCCGACACAGTGACCCTCCTTTCCCGGCCCCGGATACTCTGGATCATGCTGCCGGCCGGTCCGGTGGTTGACGAACATATTGCCCGCCTCACCGGCCTGCTCGACCCGGACGACGTCATCATCG
>DRKI01000005.1 GCA_011051875.1 Desulfobulbus sp.
ACACCTGTTTCCTGACGTGAATTCGGAATCCGAACCCTGCTCCCGGGACCGGGAGAAACAGTCCCGCCTGACAGGACGACAGCATCCCTGCCGGACCGAACCGTGCGGTCATAAGTTGGCACAGGCACCCCGTCTCCGCATGGCCGCGCCGTGCCCACCCGCATGGCGGGCCCGTGGCGAACCGGCCACCTGCACAGTGACGGGGCACCTGTGCCGGTTTCCGGCCCCGGGGATGTGCAATCATCGATCCCCTGGCCGGAGACGTTCACCAGGACCCGGGACGGGTTCAGGCAGGGCAATGAATCTGCCCTGCGGGGTGGCCTGACCGGATGAATACGGGATGCTGGTGATTCCTGCTTTTCCATCGCCGCCCGACCAGGAATGCGGGGCGGGCAATATAGAGTGATAATGAGAAAGAACACGATCAAAGTGCTGGTGGTGGACGATACCATTGTCTACCGCAAGGCTGTCAGTGATATCCTGGCCGAGATCCCCAACGTGGAAGTGGTCGGCGTTGCCCATAACGGCAGGATCGCGGTCTCCAAGATCAAGACCCTGAAACCGGATCTGCTGACCCTGGACATCGAGATGCCGCAGATGAACGGTATCGAGGTGCTGGAATATATCCGCGACCACGCGCCCGACGTCAGTGCGATCATGGTCTCGACCCTGACCAGCGAAGGTGGTGAGATGACCATGAAGGCCCTGGAACTCGGGGCATTTGATTTTATCCTCAAACCCAGTGCCGGCAATATCGAGGACAGCAAGAGACAGCTCCGGGAACTCCTGCTGCCCCTGGTCAAGGCATTCCAGATCGGCCGCACCACGGTCGGGTCCATGAAGAGAACAGGCAGGCCGGTGGCATCCGGCCGGCCGGCCGCCGCCAGGCCCTGCCGGCCCGGCATGGCCCGCCGGCCGGTCAGGCCGGCTGCCGGCGTCCGCGTCCCGGCGAGAAAGGGAAAATCCGATGTGGTTGCCATCGGAATCTCCACCGGCGGCCCCAATGCCCTGTCGCGGATGATGCCCATGCTGCCCGGTGACCTGGGAGTTCCGGTGCTCATCGTCCAGCACATGCCACCGGTCTTTACCAGGTCCTTGGCCGCCAGCCTTGACGCCAAGTGCGCCCTCACGGTCAAGGAGGCGGAGAATGGCGAGGTCATCCGGCCCAACATCGCCTATATCGCCCCCGGCGGCAAGCAGATGAAACTGGTCGCCTCCACGGACGGCCGGAACCGTCTGATCAAGATCACCAACGATCCCCCGGAAAACTCCTGTCGTCCCTCTGTGGATTATCTCTTCCGTTCCGTGGCCGACTACTACATGGGACGGACCACGGGCGTCATCATGACCGGCATGGGATCGGACGGCACGGCCGGCCTGGAGATCCTCAAGCAGAAGGGCAGCTTTAATATCGGCCAGGACAAGGCAAGCTGCGTGGTCTACGGTATGCCCAAGGCCCCGGCGGAAAAAGGACTGCTCGACGTGATCGCTCCACTGGACAAAATCGCCTCGGAAATAGTAAAGAGTGTGAAATAGTCCCCTGTCCCTTCCCGTCGCCACCAGGGACCACCGGTGCGGCCGAGCCGTGGCTTCCGCAGAGACGAACCTGATACATGCTGAAAATCACCCCCGAAGAGCTGAAGGTCATCACCCGGTATATCCATGAGATATCAGGGATCCACCTTGATGCCGGCAAGAAGTACCTTCTTGAGACCAGGCTGAGTTCCATTGCCGAGGAACTCGGCTGCAGCAACTACATGGAGCTGTACCAGAAGGCGAAAAGGGACGCACGCCGCCAGATCCAGCAGCAGATCATCGATGCCATCTCCACCAACGAGACCCTTTTTTTTCGCGACGAGGGCCCGTTCAAACTGCTCCAGTACAAGATCCTACCCGAACTGATCGACGCCAGGACACCCAAGTCCTCCTTCATGAAGACCCCCATCCGTATCTGGAGCGCAGCCAGCTCCACGGGCCAGGAACTCTATTCCATCGCCATTGTCATCAAGGAGCTGGTGGGCGACACCTCGAAATTCAACTTCAAGCTTCTTGGAACGGATATCTCTGATTCTGCCGTGGCCCAGGCCAGCCGGGGCAGGTACAACAAGTTCGAGATCGAACGTGGCCTGCCGCGCGACAAGCTCAACCGGTATTTTACCCTGCGGGGAGGCTTCTGGCAGGTCAAGGATGAACTGCGGGCCATGGTTCACTTCCGCAAACTCAACCTGATGCTGCCCTTTTCCGGACTGGGCAAGTTCGATATCGTCTTCTGTCGTAACGTGGCCATCTATTTCACCATGGACGACAGGAAAAAACTGTTCAACAAGATTGCCGACATTCTCGAGCCGGACGGATACCTGATCATCGGCTCGACCGAGTCACTCACCGGCATCTGTCCCAGGTTCAAGCCCAAACGGCACTTACGTTCCATCTTTTACCAGCTCAAGTAGTAAATCACCACGGCCAGACGTTCCGTGGGCCGGAAAGCAAGCGGGGGACAATGACCATGAAAATGATGAGCATTCTGGTTGCCGATGACGACCCGGTCATCAGACGGCTTTTGGAAAAACGGCTTGGTGAGAGCGGCTACGAGGTCACGATTGCCTGCAACGGCATGGAGGCGGCCAGGTTGCTGGACGGCAAACATTTCGACGTTGTCATCACCGACCTGGTCATGCCCGGTGACATCGGCGGCATTGAACTGCTGCAGGTGGCCAAGGACAGGGACATATCCACCGAGGTCATTGTCATCACGGCCTATTCCTCCATCGACACCGCTGTCGAAGCCATGAAAAAGGGGGCGGTCGATTACCTGGAAAAACCCATCAACTTCGAGGAACTTTTCCTGCGGCTCGACAAGATCGCCCAGGTCCGGTCCCTGGTCCGCAATGCCGGCGATCTGCGCGAGGCCATGGACGTCACCGAGGCCTCGGCCGCCCAGACCATCCAGCAGCTCGAAATCGCGGCCGGCGA
>DRKI01000006.1 GCA_011051875.1 Desulfobulbus sp.
ACCAGGTCGGGCAGGACGCGCACGATATCCAGGTCCAGGGAGAGCGGCGCATCGTTGATCCGGCCCTGGAAGGAAAAGGCGCCCGACTTGTCGCCGGGGGCTGTGGTGAACTGTACCAGGGTGGCCTGGTCGATGGCCAGGTTGAGCTCCACGTCGGGACGTTTGAAATGGATGACCGAGTCGGCGAACCGGACCCGGTCGGCCCGGAAGATCCAGGGCGTCCCGGTGGCGTCGGTTTCATCGTCTGCAGGGGACTCGGAGCCGGTCGGCAGGATGTAGGAGGCGATCCGCAGCCGCCCGGCAGCGTCCTGCTCCATGTCGAGATTGAAATGGTCGAACTCGATGTCCTGGATGTAGGCCTGCCTCCTGATGATCCGGGAGAGGCCGATGTTGATGTCGATCCGTGCCCTGTCCAGCACAGGGGTATGGTCCAGGACAATGGTGATGTCGCGCAGGGAGATGGTGACGGTGAAGGGATTGATCCGGACCGTACCGATATGCACCTGGTCGGCGCCGTTGGCGAGCAGCCAGTGGCGCAGGGTGTAGCGGAGGGCGAACGGCAGGCTCAGGGCGGTGGTGGTGAGCAGGAGCAGGAAAAGGAGTGCGGCGCGGAGCCACCATCTTGACCGTAACAGGCGTTTCTCCCCGGCATCCGGGGAGAGGAGCGGTTCAGGCATGCGGTTGTCCTATGTCTTCTGTTTTCGGGGCAGCATGAAATGAAGGATGAGGTAGCCGCAGAGAGCTGCCAGGACCGAGGCCAGGAAGATGGCGATCTTGGCGTCGGCCAGGATGGCAGCCTGGTCCCTGAATCCCAGTTCGCTGATGAAGATGGACATGGTGAAGCCGATACCTCCCAGGGCCGCCGCTCCCCAGAGCTGGCCCCAGTTGACGCCGGTGGGCATGTTGGCCAGGCCGCTCTTGATGGCCAGGAAGGCGAAGCTGAAGATGCCAAGCTGTTTGCCGAGAACCAGGCCGAGGATGATGCCGTAGCTGACCGTGGAGGGGAAGGCGTCGATCATGGCCTTGTCCACGGTGACGCCGGCGGAGAACAGGGCAAAGAGCGGCAGGATGAGAAAGGCCTGCACCGTGTGCAGGTTGTCTTCCAGGTAGACGCCGATGGGCATGATGTCCTGGGCCGCCAGGTAGATCTTTTCAATGGCATTGCGCTGCCACTTTTCATTGATCATGCTCTCCCGGGTCAGTTCCGATTCCCTGAGGAGCTGGGTATGTTCGCAGAGCAGGTCGAAGAACTGCTGCGGTTCCAGGTGGCCGCGGATGGGAATGGTCATGGCGATGAGCACGCCGGCGATGGTGGCGTGGATGCCTGACAGGAAGATGCAGACCCAGATGACGAACATGAGCAGAATGTTCATGCTGGCCTGGTGCCTGAAGGCGCGCAGGGTCCAGGTGAGCAGGGCCAGGAAGGCGAAACCGAGGACAAGGGCCGGGATGGAGATCTGCTCGGTGTAGAAGAGGGCGATGACCAGTACGGCCAGGAGGTCATCGACTATGGCCAGGGCGGTGAGAAAGACCTTGAGCCCGATGGGAACCCGCTTGCCGAGCAGGGCCAGGACGCCGAGGGCAAAGGCGATGTCCGTGGCCATGGGCACGCCCCAGCCGTTGGCCGCCGGTCCGGCAGGGTTGAAGCCATGGTAGATCAGCGCCGGAACAACGGCTCCGCCCACGGCGGCCATCACCGGCAGGATGGCCTGCTTCAGGCTCGACAGTTCACCGATCAGGACCTCCCGCTTGATCTCCAGGCCCACCACGAAAAAGAAGACAGCCATCAGGCCGTCCTTGACCCAGTGGTCCAGGGAGAGCTGGTAGGTCCTGCCCGCGAAATGGGTGCCGATCTCCAGGTGGCTCAGGGTCCGGTAGAGGTCGGCCCAGGGTGAATTGGCCCAGACGACCGCGGTCATGGTCGCCATGATCAGGACCAGGGAACTGGACGTCTGGGAGTGGAGAAAGCGGGTGAACAGGTCTTTTCTTTGGGCGTAGGTCATGGTTGGCGGACACAGGCGCTGGAATGGATGTGAATTTTTCCAATATACCGGGTTGCGTTGGCAATGGCAAACGAAGATTTCCGTAAGGGATCAGGGGCATGGCGCGGGATTTCCGCTGTACTTCGCCTACCTGCGAACGGTGGCACGCGCACAGATATGCGCTGCCCTGTGCGTTTACATCCGGGCCGCGTTGAACCGGAGGCTTACCCCCATCTGTACCGCTTGAACAAGAAAAGTCGTGATAATCAGAGACTGTTTTTCCTGTTGCAGATGGGTGAAACACCCGATTCGGGTCAGAATGTGTTTGCAGACAGTCTCAGGGGCCGGCCTGGGGCGTCCGTTCCCGCACCAGGTGCACCAGCAGTGCGCCGCATCCGATGAAGAGGCCGGTAAGGACCAGTCCCCGGCCAAACTCCCCCCGGTCGGCCAAGCGGGTGACCAGGGCGGGGATCACGCCGCCGCCGATGACAAAGGCCGCCGGAACGGTCAACGAGACCACGACGTTGCGGATTAAGGGAGGACCGATCCTGGCCAGCAGGGCAAATGCGGCGGGAAAGAAGCAGACCGCCAGCAATGGCTGAAGCCAGACCCAGAGCCGGACAGAGGTGGCCGGGGCAAGGCCGAGCAGCACCGTGGATACACCGGTGAGCAGGAGGACCGCTGTCATGGTGCGGCGGTTGCCAAAGCGGTCGGCGAGCCAGCCGCCGAAAAGGGCGGAGATCAGGGTTGATGTCCTGGAGAGGCCGACCAGGACGCCGGCGTCCTGCCCGGACAGGTGATGTACCGAGACCAGGAAGGTCGGCAGGACACTGTACACGCCCAGTGTCCCGGCGATTCCCATGGAGAAGAGGAGCACCATCAGCCAGAACGAGGGCAGCCGGAGAAGCTGCCGGCAGTGGGCCAGGTTGGGCGGCGCACCGCGCATGCGGGCGCCCTGGCCGAAGAGGCCATAGAACAGGGCCGAGACAAGGATGGCCGCGGCAGGCACCAGGAGGATGAGTTGCCATGGAAGAGCGGGCAGCAGCAGGGCAGTGAGCAGTGGCGCGGTGAGAAAGGCCAGGTTGGGGGCCAGTTCGTGCACCCCGTAGGCCCGACCCCAGCTGGCCGGGGCAAAGAGTTCCGATATGGTTGCAATGCCCGAGGGCAGATAGATCCCGGCCGCCATGCCGAGCATGGCAATACCCGCTTTGAGCAGAATAAGGGATGGTGCTGCCGCCATCAGCAGGAGGGAGCCTGCGATGGCCAGCATGGACAGGAGGATGGTCTGCTTGTGGCCCAGGGACGAAGAGAGGAAGCCGGAACCCGCCAGGGCGACAAAGTAGCCGCAGCTCAGGATGAGGAAGAACGAGCCGGCCTGGCCGTGCGAAAGACCGAGATCCTGTTCCATGGCCGGTAGCAGGGGGGCAAAGACGATGCGCGAGAAAAAGTTGAGATAGAAGCTGGCGGCCAGCAGGAACAGAGAGGTCAGGGCCTGCTTGTGTGGCGGTCTGGAGCTGGGCAAGAGGCTGGCCTGGTAGAGGGGCAGGGGGAAAAGAACGTGTCGGGAAAAGGGATTCCTCCGGGTGGCCGATGTCGGCGGCTCAGTGCAGGTCGTGATCGTTGTCGACCTCGTGTTCCAGCTCGTTGGCCTCTTCCGGGGAGATTTCCGGGGTGGTCTTTTCCTCCTGGACCCGAACCGCCTTGGGGATTTTGGATTCGGGCACCACAAATTCCCTGATCTTCTCGATCTCCTCGGGCAGATCAGGGTCCTGCCGGCAGATTTCGCAGTTTCTGGTATGCTTGTCGACAAACTGCATCATGCGGACAG
>DRKI01000007.1 GCA_011051875.1 Desulfobulbus sp.
CAGCGGGGATGCGCTGCGGGTGTACCGCAAGGCGCTCGGGCTGTACAAGAAGGAGGCGGACAGGAAAACGGTGCAGGAGAAGATCCGGATCCTGGAAGAGCAGGAGGCGCGCTGATGCCACTGCTCAGGCTGGCGTCGCTGCTCCTCGGCCTGGTCCTGCTCGCCGGCTGTGCCGGCAGGCTGCCGCCGGCGGCCCCGCTGGCCCCTGCGGAAGAGCCGCAGGCCAGGGCGCTGCTGGATCGGTTCCTGGCCAGGACGTGCCCCCAGGCCCTGGACGCGGACGTAACCCTCGCCTGGCAGGGCTATGGCAATCAGCGGGCGGTGGCGGCCACGCTCCAGGCCCGGCAGCCCGGCCGGTTGCGACTGGCGGTGAACGATCCCCTGAGCCGGCCTCTGTTGCTGCTTGTCACCGACGGCCGCCGGTTCACCCTGGTCGATGTCACCAGGAAGGAGGCCAACGCAGGTCCGCTGGATTCGGCCTTCTGGCGCCAGTACGTACCGGCAGCCGTCCATGGCCGCGACCTCTTTGCCTGGCTCACCGGCCTGCTGCCGGCAGGACGGATGGAGATCCGTTCCGTGCTCCGTTCCACGGAAAACAGCGACTACTGGTTTGTGCTCGACTATGGTGACGGGATACTGCACAGGGTCCGGCTCGATCCGGAACGGCTCCTGGTCCGGGAGCATCTGCTCCTCGATGCCGGGGACAGGATGATCCTTGACGCGGTCTATACGTATGGCGGGCCGGAAGATCCCTGCCCGCTGCCCGCCACCATCCGGATCACGGGTCATGACCTGAAGGGCGCCTTCAGCCTGGCCGTGGACCGGGTCTATACGCGAAAATCCGTGGCCGATACCGCCTTCCGCGTGAACCTGCCGCCTCATTTCACCATCCACCGACAGTAGTCCCGCAATCCTGTGTCATGAAGAAGGTCACCATCTACACCGACGGCGCCTGCCTCGGCAATCCCGGACCGGGCGGATACGGCGTGGTCCTGCTCCATGGCGAACATCGGAAGGAACTCTGCGGCGGCTTTGCCAGGACCACCAACAACCGCATGGAGCTGCTCGCCTGTATCAGGGGGCTCGAGGCCCTGAAATATCCCTGCGATGTGAGCCTCTACAGCGACTCGCGCTACGTGGTGGACGGCATCAGCAAGGGCTGGGCCGCCCGCTGGAGACGAAACAACTGGATGCGGACCAGGACCGAGCAGGCCCTCAACGCCGACCTGTGGCAGCGGCTGCTGGAGTTGACTGAACGGCACAGGGTCCGGTTCCACTGGGTGCGCGGCCATGCCGGCAATACCGAAAACGAGGTCTGCGACCGGCTGGCCACCACCGCCGCCCGGGGCGGGAACCTGCAGGAGGACGAGGGATTTTGCTGAGCATCCGGCCGCCCTGCCACCCGGCCGGGGGCTATTCCCCTGCCACCAGGACCGGGACCCGGGCGAATTCAACGATCCGCTCGGCCACGCTGCCCAGCAGTATCCGGCTCACCCCCCGTTTGCCCAGCTTGCCGATGACGATCAGGTCCGCGCCCCAGTCATCGCCCTCCTGGAGGATCACCTCGTGTGGTGTGCCCTCCTTCAGCACCGTCGATACCCTGATCCCGCCCTTGCGCAGCCGGCCGGCCATATCATCCAGGAAGGCCCTGCCGCTTTGCTCCATGTTGGCACGGACCGCTGCATAGGGTTCCCGGCTGAACTTGCACAACTGGTGCATGACCACCGAATCGACCACGTGCACCAGGCGCACCTCGGCATGGTGGATAACGGCCAGCCGGTTGGCCAGCGCCACGGCCTTCATGCTGAACCTGGAACCGTCCACCGGAACAAGGATCTTCGAAAACAGGCTGTCACACTGTGTCATCCGTCCCTCCTTCTCTGCCCGGCCGCTCATGTCTTTGATACCTGCCTGCGCCGCATCCGTTTCATCTGGAACAGGGCCTCCCGTTCTTTTTCCTCCAGGGTCTCTTCCATGGCCTTGACCGTGACCCGGTAGGAGGGAATATAGATATGTTCCAGGGCATTGATCCGTTTGAGGGTCTTTTTCAGCTCGGCCAGCAGCCTCTTGATCCCCACCTCCAGCTCGGCCAGCTCGGCCAGGGGCTCCAGGACCTGGTTGACGGCAGTTGCCGTGGCGTCCATGGCGGAGCTGGTGCCGAACAGGGTATAGCCGGGCCGCTGCGAACGCAGCCTGATATCGACCAGCGGCAGGATGACCCCCATCAGGCTCCGTTCCCTGATCCGGATCTCCTCGCCGGCCCGGGGCGCCAGGCCCGCCGCTGCCACCGACGCCCTTCCCTCGTCCAGCAGGGCCTCGTCCAGGTGGGCGTAACAGTGGGCAAGTCCACGGTTGACCTTGCCGCGCACATGGTCGGCCCTGGAGGCAAGCAGGTTAACCTGGCCGATGAGGATCTCCTTTTTCTGGTCCAGGAGGTCGAGGCCGTCCAGGGCCAGGGCAAGCTCCTCCCTAAGGCGCAGCAGGTTGCTCTTGGTCGCCGGTATCTGCAGTTTTTCCATGGGGTCTGCCGTATTTTTCCACCTCCTCCTCCCGGACCCTGGTCAGCTCCTGCGGCGGCAGCAGCATGGCCAGCTCCCAGCCCAGGTCCAGGGTGGAGAAGATCGTTCGTTCTTCATTGTCCTTCTGGGCCAGGAAGCGGTGCTCGAAGGCCCTGGCGAACTCGAGGTACCGTTTGTCCGTGAGCGACAGCTCCTCCTCACCGACGATTGCCGCCAGCCGCTGCACCTGGCGGGCCCGGGCATAGGCGGCATAGAGCTGGCTTGACAGGTTGCGGTGGTCCTCCCGGGTCCGCTTCTCGCCTATACCGTCGCTCATCAGGCGGGAAAGCGACGGCAGGACGTTGATGGGCGGATAGATCCCCTTCTGGGCCAGGGCCCGCTCCAGGACGATCTGGCCCTCGGTGATGTAGCCGGTCAGGTCGGGGATGGGATGGGTGATGTCGTCGTCGGGCATGGTCAGGATCGGGATCTGGGTCACCGAGCCGGGCCTGTCGGTAAGCCGGCCGGCCCGTTCATAGATGGAGGCCAGGTCACTGTAGAGGTAGCCGGGATACCCCTTTCTGCTCGGCACCTCGCCCTTGGAGGTGGCCACCTCGCGCAGCGCCTCGCAGTAGTTGGTCATGTCAGTGAGGATGACCAGGACGTGCATGCCCTCCTCGAAGGCGAGAAATTCCGCCGCTGTCAGGGCGATGCGCGGCGTGATCAGCCGTTCCACCGTGGAGTCGTCGGCCAGGTTGAGGAACATGGCCACGTTCTTGAGCACGCCGCTCTCCTCGAATCCCCTCCTGAACCCCTCTGCTTCATCGTGTCGGACACCCATGGCGCCGAAGACAACGGCAAATCTTTCCTCCCCGGTGAGCAGCCGGGCCTGGCGGACGATCTGGGCGGCCAGCCGGTTGTGGGGCAGGCCGCTGCCGGAGAAGATGGGCAGCTTCTGGCCCCGGACCAGGGTGTTCATGCCGTCGATGGCCGAGATGCCGGTCTGGATGAAGTCCCGGGGATAGGCCCTGGCCACCGGGTTTATGGGGTAGCCGTTGATGTTGCGCGGCTCGCCGTTGTACGGGGCCGGGCCGCCGTCCAGGGGCCGGCCCAGGCCGTCGAAGATCCGGCCCAGGACATCCTCTTTCGAGACGATGAATTCAAAGGGCCGGCCGGTAAACCGGACCCGGGACCCAGGCTGGCTGAGCCCGGAGGTGCCCTGGAAGACCTCGATCACCGCTGCCTCCTCGCTCACGGAAAGGACCCGGCCCTGGCGGACGGCGCCATCCGGGCCTGTGACCTCGACCCGTTCCGCAAAGCCGACTTCGCTGATCCCGCGGATGACGATCAGGGGGCCGCTGACACTGTCGATACCCAGGTACTCCAGTTCAGGTCCGGATGGTCGGCGATCTTGGTTGCTGTCAGGAAATTCGTTCACTGCTCATCCTCCCCCATGCCGGCCGGGTAGGACGGACCGGCCTGCCTCCGCAGGATCCCGTCCACGGCCTGGTCAATCCTCCTGCGCAGCTCCGCAAAGGGGGCCGGGTCGTCTCCCTTCCAGGTGAACTTGGCCCGGTGCAGGTCGGCCACCACCTCCAGTTCCATGGCCTGGTACAGCGGGATCCTGGCCTCGACGATATCGCGCAGCCGGTGGATGAAATGCATGATGACCCCCAGGAGCAGGTACTGCTTTTCCGGACCAGCATAGGTGTCCACCGGGTCAAAGGCGCTCTGCTGCAGGAAATCGTCCTTGATCAGTCGGGCCGACTCGATGATCCGCCGCTGATCGTCGGGCAGGGCCTCCTCGCCGAGCAGCTTGACGATGTTCTGCAGCCTGGCGTCTTCCTGCAGGATCTCCATGGCCTCCGTACGCAGCTCGTTCCAATCCGTGCCCACCCGGTCCTGCCACCAGCGGGTCACCTGGTCGCCATAGGCGGAGTAGCTCTGCAGGTAATTGATGGCCGGGAAGTACCTGGCGCTGGCGAGTTCCTTGTCCAGGGCCCAGAAACACTGGACAAAGCGCTTGGTATGCATGGTGACCGGCTCCGAAAAGTCGCCGCCGGGCGGGGAGACCGCGCCGATCAGGGTGACCGAGCCCCTGTCGCCGCCCAGGGTCGTCACCTGGCCGCCGCGCTCGTAGAAGGCGGCCAGCCGGGAGGCGAGATAGGCGGGAAACCCCTCCTCGGCCGGCATCTCCTCCAGGCGGCCGGAGATCTCGCGCAGCGCCTCTGCCCAGCGGGAGGTGGAGTCGGCCATCAGGGCCACGTCATACCCCATGTCGCGGTAATACTCGGCAATGGTGATGCCGGTATAGATGGAGGCTTCGCGGGCCGCCACCGGCATGTCCGAGGTGTTGGCGATGAGGATGGTCCGCTCGATGAGGGGATGGCCGCTCCGGGGATCGAGCAGTTGGGGAAAGTCCACCAGGACACCGGTCATCTCGTTGCCCCGTTCGCCGCAGCCGATGTAGACGATGAGATCGGCGTCCGCCCACTTGGAAAGCTGGTGCTGGGTGATGGTCTTGCCGGTTCCGAACCCGCCCGGAATGGCGGCCGTGCCACCCCGCGCCAGGGGGAAGAAGGTGTCGATCACCCGCTGGCCGGTGATCAGGGGCTCGGCCGGCAGCATGCGCCGGCCGCAGGGACGGAGTTTGCGGACCGGCCAGCGGTGATAGAGCCTGAGCGGCAGAATCCCCTGCCCGGTCTCCACCTCGGCCACCACGTCCTCGATGGTGTACTCGCCCGCGGCTGCGATCCGGTGCAGGGTGCCCTCCATGCCGGGAGGAACCAGGAGGTAATGATCCACGCCCCGCGATTCCGGGATCCGGCCCAGCTTCATGCCCGGCCGTACGCCGGCGCCGGCCTTGACAAGGGGCGTGAAGGACCAGGGCCTGTCACGGTCCAGGGCCGTGCCGATCTTGCCGCGATGGATGAAGTCGCCCCATTTTTCCCGCAGACCTTTCAGGGGCCGCTGGATGCCGTCAAAGATCTCGCCCACCAGGCCGGGGCCCAGCTCGACGAACAGGGGCAGTCCAAGGCCACGGACCGGTGTGCCGGGCCGGACACCGGTGGTATCTTCAAAAACCTGAATGGTGGCAATCCCCTTTTCCAGGCCGATGACCTCGCCGACCAGTTGTTCCGGTCCCACCGCCACCATCTCGTTCATGGCAAAGCCGGACGCGGGCATGGCCCGGACAACGGGTCCGCTCACCATGATGATCCTGGCATCCTGCCCGTCCGGCAGGCGTGTATTCCGTTTACCGCTCACCTGGAATCTCCCGGGAAAGAATGTCCTGCAGCAGGGACCTGTTCCGTTCCAGCAGGGTGTCAAAGGAAAAATCGACCAAGACCCGCCCCTCCCTGCCCAGGGCGAGACAGCCGCCGCTGATGGCCGCCGGTTCGTCCGCCAGCAGGACCCGCCTTCCGGTCAGGGCAGACAGATCCTGCAGTTGCGGCTCGGCAAAAAGCTCCATGTCTTCCCTGCGCAGCTGCAGCCGGCACTCTCCCGGTGGCAGGGCCTGCACGGCCCGCCGGGCCAGGTCCCTGAGGATTTTCTCGTATTGCCGGGTGTGGCGCAGGGCCAGCAGCCGCGACCGGCCTTCTCTGAAAAGTTCCGCCAGGATCTCCTGCCTGGCGGCCATGATACGCTGTTTGGCCTTGAGCCCGGCGCTGTCGACGATCCGGCCGGCCTCGCGCCGGGCATGACGGCGCCTCCGTGCAAGCTCCTCTTCCGTCTCTCTACTGCTCTCCTCCCGGGCCCGGCTCACGATCCGGCCGGCCTCGGCCTCGGCCCGGACAAGGATATTGCGGGAATCGGCCCGGCCCTTTTCCATAATGGCCCGGCAAAGCAGTGCTGTCTGGTCCGGTAGCGGCATGTTCTGTTCTCCTCGCTTGCGGTATGGCCTGAAACCCGATGGTCTGCCGGCGGCAATCATAACAGGGCTCCTGCGGAATCTGCCGCGCTGGCTGGCGAGCAACGCCCGTCTCAGGTTCCCATCAGGCTGATCATGCGTTCCCTGGTCGATTTCCTGCCCGGCAGGGGGCCGTTTCGGTCCGGTATCTCCAGCAGCAGCGGCGTAGTGCGCTCCAGGACGAGCCGGTCCACCTGTTCCCGGATGGAGTCGGCCAGCCTTTCCGTGATCAGGACCAGGCCGGTCGTGCCGTCCTTCTCCGCGGCCGCCAGGGCAGCGGCCGCCTCTTCCGTGCTCCTGACCGGCCGCGTCTTGATACCGCCCAGCGCAAAGGCGAGGCAGGTGTGCGGGTCGGCGATAACCGTGATCTGAAGCGGCATGCTCAGATCTTGCCCAGGATCATAATGGCCACGATGAGGCCATAGATGGCGATTCCCTCGGCCAGGCCGAGGAAGATCAGGGCCCGGCCGAGGATCTCCGGCCGTTCGCTGATGGCGCCCATGGCCGCCGAGCCGACCATGGCTATGGCAATACCCGCCCCGATGGTGGAGCAGCCCACCGAGAGGGCCGCCCCGATGAAGGCCCAGTTGGCGGTCTCGGCCGAAACGGCCGGACCGGCTGTTTCCAGGGCCAGGGCCCGGACGGGGAGGGTGGCAAGGACAAGGGTGAAAACAGATGCGAGAGCTTTGCTGTTCATTGACGTGTGCCTCCCGTTGGTGTTGAAGGATCCGGACCGGTTGTGGCGACGGGAAGTGGAACCTGCATTTCCGGGACAGGCCTACTCCTCGTCACTGCCGGTCAGGATCGGCCTGAACGGTCTGCCGCCGCCGCGGAAGAACCGGCTGAAGAATTCATAATACTCGAGCCTGAGGGTCTGGATCGAGACCACCATTCCCTCGAGCAGGATGATAACCAGGTTGCCGGCCGCGACGATCAGCCAGTAGGAAAAACCGCGGCCATGGGCGCTGCGGACCATGTCGGCCAGGGAAAAGACGGCCATGAACAGGGCGGCGTGGGTGAGGCCAAACGCCGCCACCCGGACAAACGAGACCGTGTTGGCCATGAAGCGCAGGATCTCGTCTCCCACTTCGATCAGTGATTCGAACAGGGAGAGGCCGAGTGCCTTCGGCAATTGCCGGGCCCGGTTTTTCCTGCGAAGCTGGAGCAGGAGACTGCGCACCGGTTTCTGGAAGAGCATGACGGCAAAGAGCAGGCCCGTGGCCACCTGGGCAAACAGGACCTCGCCCCGGCCGATGGCGCCCGAGAGCATGTAGCGCATGCCGAGACCGGCCAGCAGCCAGTAGAAGAGGGCGCCGGCAAGCCCGGATGCCGAGAGCAGATCGCCATATTTCTTCCGGCGGAGCAGGTTGACCACGTTGCAGGCAAAGCCGAGGCTGATGATGGTGATTCCCAGCAGGATCGAGATCCTCATGAAGGTGTCGATGTGCTGCATGGGGCGCATCCAGAGGGGCGGAATCAGGTCCTCGAACCCGAAGACACTGCCATACAGGAAGCCGAATATCATGGAGGATACGCCGCACTCCATGAGGATGATACCGTAGTCCATGAAGCTGAACAACCTGCGGAAGACCAGGTAGCCGGCGGCGAACAGGACCGCACCCTGGCCCACGTCCCCGAACATCATGCCGAAAAGGACAAGAAAGCTGAGGGCCAGGAACATGGTCGGCTCCACCTCGTCGTACATCGGCGTTCCGTAGAGGGTGGTAAATTTTTCAAAGGGCCGGACCAGGAGCGGGTTGTTGAAGAGGATGGGGATCTTGAGGGTGCCCGAGCGGACCTCCCGGATGTGCTCCGGGTCGACCTGGTCGACCAGGGCCCTGCCCGCCGTGGCCTTGTCGATCTTTTCCTCCAGGGTGGCAAAGAGGTCCACGGGTATCCAGCCGGTGATGATGAAGTTGTGGTCAATGGCCCCGAATTTTTCCTGGGCCCGGAGGAGCTGGCTGCAGAGAATGGCTTTTTCCCTGGCCTCCAGCAGGGAAGCGCCATACTGTTCACCCTGGGCCTTTCTCTGCCGGTCGAGCAGGGCCAGCCTGGCCTCAAGGTCACGGAGCACGCCGGCCAGGCGGCCGATGGCGGTGCTGATGGGGCCCTGCAGACCGGACGGCAGGTCGAGGGGCTCGAGAAAACTGCTTTTGAGCGCCCGGGCGAGCACTTCCCGGTCATCATCGAGGGCCATGGCCACGAGTACATACCGGTCGTCCTTTTTCCGGACCACCACCAGGACATGGTACACATCCGAGAGGCTTTCCTCGAGCCGTTCCAGGTTCTCCTGCGGCAGGAGTCCGGCCGTCCAGGTCACGTAGCCAAGGGTGGCCAAGCGGTCGAAATCCAGGTCGGCCGGCTCAAGGAGCCTCAGCCGTTCCAGGACCTCCCGCTCTTCTGCGAGCCGTTGCCGCCCCTGTTCCAGTTCCTCGAGCACGGGCAGGATCGTTTTCTCGAGCCTGTCGAGCTGTTCGCTGATACGGAAATGTTCCCTGTCGGGCCTGGGAATCCTGGTGATCTGCGGCATGGGGACGGCCGGCTGCAGTCCGTCCAGCAGCCTGGCGATCCGGGCGAGCAGGTCCTGGTAGCGGCCAAGCAGTTCCCGGTCCACCCCGGCCACGAAACCCATTCGTCCCAGGTGCGTCTCCTCGATCCTGATCAGGTGCAGCAGCCGCAGCTCGCCCAGAACGGTCATCACCGGGGCGATCCGGTCCTCGGGGCACTGGATGGTGACCCGGGTGAGCCGCACGGTCTTAAACATGGGCCGTCTCCTCGAGCAGGGGGGCGGGCAGGCGTTGGGCAGTGGCCTCCGGCGGCAGATGCTGCATCTTGGCTTCCATGATGGTGACGACGGCCCGGATCTCCATCTCCTTTTCCAGGAGATAGGCGGCCTCCACGCCGACATGGAAGGGGAAGGAGGCCAGGGTGCGGCGGAGGAGACGGAGCAGGAGCGATTGCAGGGCGGGCCGGAATTCGGACCATTCCTGCAGGGAGCCGAGCCGGGCTGCCAGGGAGGCCGGCAACCGGGCGATGAAGCGGGCCACGGTGTCGGCCTTTGCCAGCATGTGCAGGTCGCGCAGGGAGAGTTCCCGGCCGCCGGGCAGGCTGTAGTTGACGATCTCCTCCGGACTCAGGCCGAAATGGAGGCGCAGCCGGATCACCCAGAGGCAGTTCAGGATATCGACGTATCCTCCCAACACCCGGCGCGCCGCCCTGCGGTCGCCCCGGCCGGCAAGAGCGTCCACTGCGGAGGCCAGGTGACGGAACACTGCCAGGTCCAGGGCGGCCTCCAGGGGCGGCAACGCGCCCCCGGCCTCGTGCTGGGCCATGGCATGGGCCAGGGGCCGGGCAAACAGGGTGCCGTCCAGGGCCTGGATCAGCTCCCCGGGGGTGGTGCAGTCGTGGAGACGGTTCCAGTCAAGGGTGCTGAGAGCACCCAGGGGGTAGAGCAGGGGGGCGATGGCACCATGATCGAGCCCGGTGGCCATGGCGCGGAGCAGCATTTTCAGGTTTTCCGCCTCAAAGCGGCCGAACAGGGCCAGGATGACGCGGCGGCCCGGAGCGTGGGACAGGGAGGCGACGATCTTGTGGTACTGGGTAAACAGCGGGACGAAGAGGGTACGCTGCATGGTCCGGAGGGGAAGTTCAGGGTTGATGGGCTGGTAGGAGGTGGTGGCAAGGTAGGCGAGCAACCCCTCCAGGTCCTGCGCCTGGAGGAGGAAATAAAAATCCTCGCCCGACAGCCTGCCGCTTCTCAGGGCCCGCACCTTGGCATTGGCGAACGAGTATCTGGCGGCTGAGAGCAGCATATCGCCTGCCTCCGGTCAAGGGTTCATGGTGCGGGCCCGGGACGGCTATTCGATACAGGTGCCGGCCAACGGATCGGTTTTCAGCCGTGGGGTCACGGTGTGGCCGGTGCGAAGGGAGTGATCCTGATCGGTCGCCTCACCCGGTCGCCATGCATGGTCAGGCGGCAGGTTTCCCGGTATCCAGGACAAGGGCGAGGAATTCGTCCAGGATCCGGTCCTTTCCGTCTGCAACGGCGGCCTGCAGCTGCTGAATGTACTGCCCGGCCCGGGCCAGTGTGTCTTCAGCCTCCTGTACCGCCTCGCTGATGATCGGTTTTATCTCGGTCATTTCGACCCGGGCCAGCCTGTCGTGGCCGGCCCTGCGTGCCGCCTCTGCCTCCTTTACCGCCTTGTTCACCAGGGCCTCAGCCTCTCTGCGGGCATCGGCGACCAGCTTCCTGGCGGATTCGTCGCTTGTCACCACCTGCTCGATCACAGTCTGCATGGCCGGTATCTCCCGGTGAGGGGGAAACTGAAACCTGAACCTCAGTTAAAAAAATAATTCCTGTCTGGCTGTTGTCAATCAATAGCCGCCGGGATCCCGGACGCGGCCGTCACGGCCGATAGGCGTCGGGATGGCCTGACACCGCGGTGTTCCGTACATCATATCCCCGAATGTCGGCAACCGTGTCCTCGCGGCCGGAAACCGCTACAGGCTGCCGTCCACCAGTTCCCTGTCCAGGACGTGTTTTACATCGTAGATCACCGACAGCTGCCTGCAGATGCGGGAGAAGTCGCCATCGGACAGCTCCGTGAACTCGCGGTGGGCAACCGCCAGGACCACCCCGTCATAGTGGTTGACCGGCAGGTTCTCGATCATGGTGACCCCGTAGAGCTGCCGGGCCTCTTCCTTGTCGGCCCAGGGATCGAAGACCTCGATGTTGGCGCCGTAGGTCTTCAGCTCCTCGATGATATCAATGACCCTGGTGTTGCGCAGGTCAGGGCAGTTCTCCTTGAAGGTAATACCCAGGATGAGGATATTGGCATCGGCCACGTGGATACGTTTTTTCAGCATCAGCTTGACCACCTCCGAGGCGATGTAGCGGCCCATGTCGTCGTTGAGCCGGCGGCCGGCCAGGATCATCTCCGGGTGGTAGCCCACCTCCTGCGCCTTGTGGGTCAGGTAGTAGGGGTCGACCCCGATGCAATGGCCACCCACCAGGCCGGGCCGGAAGTGGAGGAAGTTCCACTTGGTGCCGGCGGCCTTGAGCACCTCGATGGTGTCGATGCCCAGCCGGTTGAAGATCAGGGCCAGCTCGTTGACCAGGGCGATATTGACATCGCGCTGCGTGTTCTCGATGACCTTGGCCGCCTCGGCCACCCGGATGGAACTGGCCTTGAAGGTGCCGGCGGTGATGATGGTGGCATACAACCGGTCAACGAAGTCGGCGATCTCCGGCGTGGAGCCGGAGGTGACCTTAACGATGGTCGGCAGCCGGTGTTCATGGTCGCCGGGGTTGATCCGTTCCGGGCTGTAGCCGGCATGGAAGTCCCGGTTGTAGACCAGGCCGGAGACCTCTTCCAGGACCGGGATGCAGACCTCCTCGGTGGCGCCGGGGTAGACCGTGGACTCGTAGATGACCACGTCGCCCTTCTTGAGCACCTGGCCCACGGTCCTGGAGGCGCCGATGAGTGGTTTCAGGTCGGGACGCTTGTTGGCGTCGATGGGGGTCGGAACGGCGACGATGAAGACGTTGCAATCTGCCAGCTCGTCCACCGAGTCGGTGAAACGCAGCCCGGATGCCTCCCTGAGCTCGTCGCTGCTCACCTCCCGGGTTACGTCGACATGGTTGCGCAGCTCTTCGATGCGCCGGCTCTTGAGGTCAAAGCCGGTGGTGGGCAGTTTGTGGCTGAATGCAACGGCCAGGGGCAGGCCGACATAGCCCAGGCCGATAACCGCGATGCGGGTTGCGTCAAGATCCGGCATACTTGTCTCCTTGTCAGTCAGTACATAAAAAAAATCAGATGGTTGCAGGTGATTCCCTGCCTGTCCGGCCGCCCTGCCGCCCGGATCACACGCCCCGGGGTGTGTCCGGCCAGAGCAGGGTGTGCAACTGGAGCTGCAACCGGACCCGGAGCCGTCGTTCGAGGATCAGGTCGGCAAGACGGCCCGCGTCCATGGTACCCCTGACCGGTGAAAACAGGACCGGGCAGAGTGCGCTCAGCCCCCGCTCCTCGGTCAGGGCGGCGGCCCAGGTAAAGTCCTGTTCCGAGCCGATGACGAATTTGATCTCGTCCCGGCAGCCTTGCCGGCTCCGTTCTGCCAGCCGTTCCATGTTGACCGCCAGGTTGTGCTCAGCCATGCCGGATCCTGGACACTTGATGTCCAAGATGATGGAGACTCCGGCCGGTACCCGGTCCACGGCCAGGGAACCGTTGGTTTCCAGGAGCACCTCGTGGCCCGTGGCCAGCAGCCGCTCCATGAGGGGGTAGACAGCCTCCTGCAACAGGGGTTCGCCGCCGGTGATCTCCACCATGGCCCCGTGATAGGCCGAAAGCCAGGCCAGGATCTCGCCGGTCGTCGTGGCGCGGCCCGGTTCCTCCCAGGTATAGCGGGAGTCGCACCAGGCACAGCGCAGGTTGCAGCCGGAGAGACGGATAAAGGCGCAGGGAAGCCCGGCCCGGGTCGATTCGCCCTGGATGGAGTAGAACAGTTCCGAGACCTGCAGGCTGTCATTCACCGTAGTAGATCACACCGCTGGAGTCGGTTTCGCGAACCTGGACACTGTAGAGGTGGTAGCGGTCCGAACGGAGCTCGTCTTCCAGCTCCCGGAAGATATGGATGGCAATGTTCTCCGACGACGGGTTGCGGTCGCGAAAGGCGGGATGGTCGTTCAGGTCGCAGTGGTCCAGGTCGTCGATGACTCGGTTGACATGCTTTTTCAGGACCTTGAAGTCAATGCCCATGCCGAGCCGGTCCAGCTCGGTGGCCCTGACGCAGACACGGACCTTCCAGTTGTGGCCGTGCGGATGTTCGCAGTTGCCGGGATAGTCACGCAGGTGGTGACCACCGGAGAAATGGGTCTTTATGAAGATATCCATCATGGGAATTGTGCTCCTTGCCATATTGGGACCCGGCCGGCGTGGCGCGGGACAGGCAGGGCGCGGACAGGAAAAGAGATCGGCGGCCGCGGCGGGACTTCCCCGGGTGCCTGCGATGAGGTGGTCAAAACCTGCTTGCAACCTGGTTCCGGAAAGTGGTAAACAGGTTGGGGTTTTCCATTGCCCGCACTCCTGCATCAATGGAGCCATTGTAGCAGGATTTCATTTCGTTTTCCACCATCGAGGAGAGAAATTAATGGCCGTTGTTGCCCCGTTCAGGGGGATACGCTACAACCCTGACAAGATAACCGACCTGGAAGAGGTGGTTACGCCGCCCTATGATGTCATCAACGAGGAGGAAGGCGCCTCGTTCCTGGACAGGAACCCCTACAGCATGATTCAGCTCGACCTGCGCAACACCTCCCAGGAGGCCGGCAGCGAGGAAGGACGCTACCGGGATGCCAGGGAACGGTTCGACCGGTGGCAGGATGACGCCGTGCTCATCCGTGACAGGGAGCCGGCCATCTACCTCTATTACATCGACTACACCCATCCCTCGGGCCGCCGTCTCACCAGGAAGGGGCTGGTCGCCCTGGTGGGACTGGCCGAGTTCGAGGAGGGCATCGTCAAGCCTCACGAAAAGACCTTTGACGGGGTGATCGCTGATCGGCTCGAACTGATGGATGAGTGCCGGGCCCAGTTCAGCCAGGTTTTTTCCATCTATCCCGACCCGGAACAGTTCGTGATATCGGTCCTGGAAAAGGCCCGCGACGAGGAGCCGGTCTGTGTGACCAGGGATCACCACGACAACATCCATACCCTGTGGCGGGTCTCCGATCCCGGCGCCCTGGCCCTGGTCCACGATTTTTTTACCGACAAACCGGTCTACATCGCCGATGGCCACCATCGTTACACCACGGCCCTGGCCTGTCGCCGCCGTGCCCTGGAGCGCGACCCGGAACTGCCGCCGGACAGCCCCTTCAACTTCATCATGATGTATCTCTGCGCCAGCGAGGACGAGGGGCTCTCGGTACTGCCCACCCACCGGCTGGTGCGCTGGCCGGGCAGTCACGGCGCGGACGAGGTGGTGGCGCGGCTGCGGAGTGCTTTCGATGCGCAGGAGATCGGCGGCGGCAGCCGGGAGAGCCTGATCGGGGAACTGCTGGCCCGCATGGAAGAGGGGGACTTGCCGATGTTCGGCTTCTACCACGCCGGGGAGGACCGCGCCTTTCTCCTCAGGATGCTGGAGGGCGCGGCCGACGATCCCCACCTGGCCGGGCGGCCACCCGTGCTGCGCCGGCTGGACGTCGTGGTGCTCTCGGACCTGCTCCTGCACGGTTGCCTGGGCCTGGACCATGACCAGTGCCTGCGGCAGCGCCTGGTCAGCTATTACAGCGATCCCGACGAGGCACTGGACGTGGCGGTCAAGGAGTCGATTGCTGACGAGGAGGCAACTCCGCTGCTCTTTCTCCTCAACCCGACCCCGGTACGACAGGTGCTGGAGGTGGCCGACAGCGGCGAGATCATGCCCCACAAGTCCACCTATTTCTATCCCAAGATCCTCACCGGCCTGCTGATCAACAAGCTTGACAGCAAAGAGCGTGTTGCCCTGAAGACCTGACGTGTGTTCCGTACCCCGTGCCGTTACCGAGGACAGCCTGTTCCAGGGCCGCCTGGTCTGCCGCCAGCATGCTGACGGCTATCGCTTTTCCGTGGATGCCGTACTGGCTGCCCACTTCTGCAGGCCTGGCCGCGAAGCAACGGTACTGGATCTGGGCGCCGGCTGCGGCGTGATCGGCCTGATCCTGGCCCATCGGTACCCAGCCATCCGCGTGACCGGTGTTGAGTTGCAGCCGTCCCTGCTTGCCCTGGCGGCGGAGAATATCCGATGCAACAACCTGCAGGACCGGGTCCGGATCATGGAAGGGGATGCGCGGCAGATCGGCCGGGTCCTGGCGCCGGAGAGTTTTGACCTGGTGGTCTGCAATCCGCCCTACCGCGGCCTGGGCTCGGGCCGCGCCAGCAGCGCCGGTGAGGCGGCCATTGCCCGGCACGAGCTGAGGGCCACCCTTGCCGACATGGTCGGGGCCGCCGCCTTCTGCGTCCGTAACAGGGGAGGCGTGGTCTTTGTCTATCCCGCGGCGCGGATGGCCACGCTCCTGTACCGGCTGCAGGAGA
>DRKI01000008.1 GCA_011051875.1 Desulfobulbus sp.
CTGAGCAGGAACTTGACCGTCATGAGGTCGAGAATGACCCGGATGGTGCGGGAGATGCCATACTTGGAGGTCCCGAAACGGCGCGGCCGGTGATTGACCTTGACCTCGGCGATGCGGCTGCCCATGCCCGAGGCAATGGCCGGGATGAAGCGGTGCATCTCGCCGTAGAGGCGGATGCCGCGGGTGATCTCCTTGCGGAAGGTCTTGAGGGTGCAGCCGTAGTCGTGCAGGTGGACACCGGTGACCGTGGAGATGATGCGGTTGGCGATCATGGAAGGCAGCTTGCGGCTGATGAAGGCGTCCTGCCGATCGTAGCGCCAGCCGGAGACCAGGTCGTAGCCCTCGTCCATCTTTTCCAGGAACTTCGGGATGTCGTGGGGATCGTTCTGCAGGTCCCCGTCCATGGTGATGATGATCTCGCCGCAGGCATAGTCGAAACCGGCGGCCATGGCGGCGGTCTGGCCGAAGTTCCTGCGAAAGCTGACCACTACCACGTGATCGTCTTTCCTGGCGATGCCTTCCAGCAGCTCCAGGCTGCGGTCGCTGGAGCCGTCGTCGACAAAGATCACCTCCCAGGAGCGGCCAATGCTCTCGAGCACCTCTTTCAGTTCCTCGTAAAGGGCCTGCACGTTTTCCTCTTCATTGTATATGGGGATGACGACGGAGAGCTCCACCTCCATCCCACTGCACTTACTGGGCATCACGCAACACTCCTAAGAAACAAAAAAAATCCCGGTGAACCGGATCAATGCCGCCGCGGCGATGATCCGGTGAGATAGATATCGGGCCAACAGTCGTTGCCGGTGAAATAGCTGATCCGCACGGCTGCCCCAGCCGGCTTTCCCACGGGCCAGAGAAAGATCTCGTAGTCGGCGCGGTCGTGCTCATGACCGCCGGTGCTGGCACCATATACCATAAAGTCACCGGTATTGGCCAGCCGGGGAAAGTATTCGTGGCTGTAGGGCTCCTCGGCATCGAACCAGAGGGTGGACCGCAATGTTTCGGGATCGACCCGGAAGATGGCGTTCCTGCCGCGACCCCCGTGGTCCACGAAATAGAGAAACCTGGAGTCAGGCGCCCAGGCGAGCTGGCAGCCGCCGCCCACCTGCCGTATGGTGCTGCCCGGTCCGACCACCGCGGTCATTCGCTTGCTGCCACGCAGGGTGACCGCCATCTGGCGGCGCCGGTCACTCCAGGATGGGGTCTCCAGCAGGACCGAACCGGCCAGGGGAAGATTGGTTCCGGTGGCATAGACAACCTCCTCCCGGCCAGTGGCAAGATCATGGCGGACAAAGGTGTTGCCGTTTCTCTGGAAATAGACCCTCTTTCCGTCCGCGGACCAGGTGGGGGTATTGGCGTTCCTGGCAACGAGCTGCTCTTTGCCGGTGGCGATATCGAGCAGGAAGACATCCCAGGCATAGTAATTGCGCTGCGACACCCGGGGCTCCCGGGAACGACAGAAGACGATCCTGGTCCCGTCCGGCGAGATGCGCGGAAAGTACTCGGTATGGGGATTGTCAGTCAGCCGAACCAGCTTTTTCTGCGGCAAGGTAAACATGAAGATGTCATGGTTGCCGTAGCGGTTGGAACTCCAGACAATGAAACCCTGCAGCGAGGCCAGGAGCGGATCCCGCTCCCGGGCCGTGGCCGGGAGTAACCGTCCCTGCACATTGGACGGCGGCGGCAGCATGCCCAGCTTTTTCACCTTCCTGAACTCGAAAAAACCATAGGCCGCGGCCGCAAGCAGGAGCAGGAGCAGGAGCGCCGGCAGCACGGATCTCCTGCCGCCACTCCCCTTTCCCGTTGTCTCCCGCCGGCCGCGGCCTGCGGAAAAGACAAAGAGAACAAAGGCCGCAATACCAAGGGAATAGTCCATCAGCTGGCTCCAGAGGTGCAGGGCGAGCATGATCAGGAGGGAAGCGCCCTTTTCCGCGCCCAGAACGACCATGGCCAGGGTGCCGCCGGCCTCGTAGGTGCCGAAACTCATAAAGGCGGGAACCGGCAGGGCGGCCCCGGCCTCGGCGCTGATGAGGGTGGCCAGCACCGGTGCCGGCCGGGTATCGATACCGACAAAGGAGGGCGAGACCACAGCCAGGAACAGGACATAGAGCCCCAGGTACTTGACCAGGCGCACTCCCAGGGAAAGAAGCAGGACCGGCCCAAAGATCCCGGCCTGCCGCGTCCTGGCCAGGGTCGTGGCAGTGGCCTCCAGGAAGGCGGCGGCACGGCCGATGAGTCGCAGGTTCTCGGCGCCACTCTGCCGCAGAAAGCGCCCGATCTGGATTGCCACCGGAAAGAGCAGGACCAGCAGGAGCAGGCAGAGAAACGCCACCATGAGAAAGGAACCGATGAGCCATGTCTGCAGTCCGCCCAGGACCAGTTGCCCCATGATCAGCAGGAGCAGGAGCACGGCCAGGGCCACCAGGTCAAAGACAAAGCTGATGGCCAGCGAGGAAAGACAGGCGTCGGCGGCAACCCGGCAGCCCCGGTTGAGCATGGCGATATAGCTCAGCTCACCCAGGCGGGCCGGCAGCATATCGACGAACATGTTGCGGCTCATGGAGACCAGGAAGAGATGCCAATTCCCCGGTACCGACGGCTCGGTGGAGCGCAGGATCACACCGTAGCGCAGGCCGCGCAGCCAGGCCTGGAGCAGGCCGGTCAGCGCGTAGAGGCCCACGTAGAGGAGCGAGGTGGCCGAGAGCACGGAGAGCAGGCGCGGCCAGAGGGCAGAGGCGGCCTGGCCGGTGAAGGCGCTGACCAGCGCCCCCAGCACCAGCAGGGAGACGGTGAGCGAAAGCAGCAGCCTGAGGAAAAAACGGCGGTTGAACAAGGAGAATCGGTTCATGGCGCATCGACCTCGCTCTGACCTGGCCGGCTGTGCCGCTCATCCGGCCCAAGGGCGCGCCACAGGTGGATAAGGCCGCCGACCAGGGAATAGCAGACCGTAAGGCCCAGGAAAAGCAGGGCCAGGGAACGGGTCTGCAGGTCGGACAGCCCTGCCTGGCCAAAGAAGAAGACATAGCCAGCGTCGCGGATGCCGATGCCGTAGATGGAGATGGGCAGGGCCTCCATCAGGGTGATGAGCGGAACAAAGGCGGCAAAATAGAAAAACGGGACCCGGGCATGCAGGGAAAGCGCCAGCAGGTAGACCACGCAGATCACCGAGAACTGGAAGGCAAACGAGATCAGCATCACCTGCAGGAGCAGTCCCGGATCCGAAAATTTCTGCCAGGAGAGAAAGAACCTGTCGGCAAGGCGTGCAAGGGCTGGGAAACGGTCCAGACGGGTCACGGCCAGAAAACGGCGGACCGGGGTCTGGCAGTGCAGGACCGCCAGAAGCGCCACCAGGGCAAGGAAGATCAGCAGCGGCCCGAGGAAAAAGGCCCAGTGGTGCAGGCGCAGGGCGACAAACACCGACGAGACCAGGCCCAGGGTAACCAGGGCCAGGAAGCCGGAGAACCGGTCGGCAAGGACCGACACGGCCGAGCGCATGGTCTGCCTCGACTTGCGGGCAATATCATAGATACGGTAGGAGTCGCCGCCGATATTGGAGGGCAGAAACAGGTTGTAGAAACTGCCGATCAGGTAGGTGGCAATGAGGGTGGGCAGCGGGATCTCCACCTGGTCACGGCGAAGGAGGATCTTCCACTTCCAGGCCGAGAGCACGGTGTTGACAAAGAGCAGCAGGGCAATGGGCAGAAGATAGCGCCAGTCGATGTCGGCCAGCAGCGCCAGCAGCCCCTCCAGGGGGGTCTTGCGGTAGAGCAGGACGAGCAGACCGGTGCTGACCAGCAGCTTGATGATTGTCAGCCCCGCCTTCCTGGTCATTGGCCTGTCCGCTCCCGGACCACCCGGGCCGGCACACCCATGCTCACGGTGCGCGGTCCCACGGACCGGGTGAGGACGGCCCCGGCCGCGGCAATGCTCGAACGTCCCATGGTCACACCGCCGAGCACGGTGACGTTGCCGCCCAGCCAGACATCCTCTTCCAGGCGGACACCGGCGTCGGGCCGGATCCCCTGGGTGCGGATCGGCACATCCAGGCGGTCGGTATTGTAGGAACCGCCGCCGATGATGAAACAGCGCTGGCCGATGACGCAGTCAGCCCCGATCTCCACCGGGCATTCGCTGGTGGACTGGATAATGGTCTGGGCATTGAGTCCCACGTTGTCGCCGATGCGGATGGTGCCGTTCTTGCACGAGAGCATGACGTTGTTGGAGAGGATCACGTTGTCGCCGAGCACGATGACATCCTCGATTGTATGGCGGGCATCGAGCACGCAGCCCTCGCTGACGATCACGTTGCGGCCGAGCCGGATGCGGCCGGGATGGCGGAGGACGATGCCGGCGCCGAACATGCAACCCCGGCCGCAGGAGCCGAACAGCCGCGGCCAGAACAGTTTGCGCAGAAGCATACCGGCCGCGCCCGGTACCATGGACAGGAGCATGCACCACTCGAAGTAGAGCAGGTCGACCGGACCACGGCTGCCCACGACCACGTCCTGGTATTTTTTCAGGGCAGAGCCCCGGCCGGTGACGGCGGCATGCGTTTTTTTCATCAACAATCCAAGACTAGAGATATCCCTCGGCCCGGTACCAGTCAGCAGTCCGTTTCAACCCCTCGTCCAGCGAGATATTGGGCGTATAGCCCAGTTCGCGCCTGGCCTTGC
>DRKI01000009.1 GCA_011051875.1 Desulfobulbus sp.
ATCGCGCAGCCGTTCGACATCGATTTCGCGGTGGATGCTGCCCTCGACAAAGGCGATGTCAAATCGCGGTGCCGTCTCGGACATGGCCTCGCGGAACTCGGCGATCTCCACCAGGTCTACCAGCTCGAGAAAAATGTCCTCGCAGTCGAGGATCGCCAGCTGGCAGCCTTCGCAGCCGGCCATGTCGAAAAAACCGATCCTGGGGCGGGGCCGATCACTCTTCATGCCAACGCCTCCGGCAGTGCTTCCACGGCAGAGAGCCGGAAGACCGGCCCGTCCTGGCAGCAGGTCAGGTGATTGATCTGGCAGTGGCCGCACTTGCCGATACCACAGCGCATGCGCCGTTCCAGGTCGATGAAGATCCGATCATGGGCGAGCCCCCGCGCGGCCAGCTCCATGATCACGAACTTGTACATGACCGGCGGCCCGCAGAGCACGGCAAGGGTGGCGGGTGGTATATCCAGCCCGGCGATGGGCGCGGTGACCAGGCCGACCTCGCCGTCCCATGGCAGGTGCGCGGTGTCGTTGACCAGCCGGATGACCCGTGTGCCCGGGGCCCGGCCCCAGGCGCGCATCTCGTCCCGGAAGAGCTCGTCGGCCGGAGTGCGGCAGCCGCTGATGATGGTGATCCGGCCGAAACGGTTCCGTTCTGCCAGGAGGGGCTCGATCAGGGAACGGAGCGGTGCCAGGCCCAGGCCGCCGGCCACGATCAGCACGTCGCATCCCTCGAATTCAGCAAGGTCGAACCCGGTGCCGAACGGCCCCCGGATGCCCATCTGGTCACCGGCCCCGAGCTGCTGCATCGCCATGGTCAGACTGCCGGCACTGCGGACCAGCAACTCCAGCCGGTCGTGATCACCGGGCCCGCAGCAGATGGAGATGGGTGCCTCGCCGATACCGGGAATGGAGGCCATGACAAACTGGCCCGGCGCGTGGCGCAGGGGACGCGGCAACCGCAGGCGGAAGAAACGCTCGTGGGCTGTCATGTCCGTGGCCTCGACGATACGGACCATGGCCGGGGTGAGGATGCGGGGATCCATGGCCTTCATGCTCCCTCCCCGGCCGCGGCCAGCAGTTCAGACGCGATCTCGAAAATATCGATATCAACGGTGCACTGGCGGCGGCAGCGGCCGCAGCCGACACAGAAGCTGGTGCCGCCGAAACGGTGTGGCTGGTAGACGAACTTGCGCATGACCCGGTGACGCTGCCGGGCGGCCGGTGATTTGCGGAAGTTGTGGCCGCCCGCGACCACGGCAAAGTTTTCCAGCATGCAGCCGTCCCAGTGGCGGGTGCGCCGGCCGCTGTCGGGATCCTCGACAGAAAAGTCGTCCCGGACATCAAAGCAGGAGCAGGTGGGGCAGACCAGGTTGCAGGTGCCACAGGAAAAGCAGCGCATGCTCTGTTCCTGCCAGACATCCGCATCCCAGCCCTTGGCCACGGCCGCCATCACATCATCCAGGGACGCCGCGAACCGGCGTCCAAAGGGATCGGGCCGCCGTGCCTCGGCCCTGGCCCTGCATTCCTCCACCTCCCCGCAGGCCGGGAAACCGGCACCGGCCAGGAGCACGGCGCCTTGATCGGTAAGCGCTTCCACCAGCAGCCGGGCCCCGGGCTGCGGGGTAAGAAAGATATCCGCCCCCTCGCGCCAGGCGAGCGAACCGGCGGCGTCGCAGAAGCAGTACCGGTCGCAGGGATGAAGACAGTCATGGCCGATGAGCAGGGTGTGCTCGCGCCTGACCAGGTAATGGGGATCGGGAATGGTTGCCCGCTGGAACCGGTCCATGAGGGCGATGGCCTTGAGATCACAGGGGCGTACACCGGCCAGGATGCGGCGGCTGCTGTCCAGAACAGGGGTGAGGGTACAGTCGCCTGCCCCGTCCCTGCGGAAAGTGAAGAGCTGTTCACCCTCAGGCGCGAGGATTCGTGCCGGCGGCGGAACACAGGCACTGGCGCGGAAGATCGTTGTCCGGTGGGGATCGTCGAAGTCCTCCAGGGCGAGCAGGCTGCTGCTGTGGACGCGGGCAAAGTGGAAGCTGCTTTCGGCCAGAGGCTGGGGGAAGTAGACCTGCTCGTTCCCGGCGAGCGTGCGGATCCACTCAAGAAAAACCAAACGTTCAACGAGATATGCCCCCATGACTCTGCTCCTCGCACGGGGTGAAGGGATACGGCAACTGCAGCGCCTGCCGTTTCCTCTTACTGGTACCGGGCTATGGAACCGACGTCAACGACTATCTGCAATCATGAGATATCGCAAGGAGTTGGGCTGCAGGAAAAACTACAATTCTCCCTGCACTTTCTTCAGATAGAGCGGAACCAGGGAAAACCATTCCAGGAAATGGGTGAAGGCGAGGGCGAATCCATCATCATCCTGCCGTACAACAGCCCCCTGCAGGGAATCTATCTCCAGGTCGCTGTAGCGGCCGCGAAAGATGAGTCTCGCCGTGCACATTCCCGGCCGGACCGGCTGTTCGCCGGTCAGCATGAACAGACCGGCCATGCTGAGATCCCGTACCGGGCCCACATACCGCGTCCCTCCCATATCCACATGACATTCCACCCCTGCTCCCAGCGGCAGCCGGATGTTCCTCCGCCGTTCAGTATCTCTGTCCATACTCCTCCCCTTGTGGCCGCCGTAAGTGTCGCATGACCGGTATCATGCGCGCTCATGAATATAAACGCAACAGGATTCCTGCGCCCCTGATCACTCCCGTGCTGCCCGTACCGGTGATGTTCACCCCCCATACCGGGTTCCCCGCATGGCGGGCCCCAAAAAACCGCTCCAGCAATGCTGTTTTATTCATATTATGGTAAGTATAGTACTCAATGCAACAGATAAACCGGCTCGGCCGGACCAGATTTCGGTTCCCGCCCCCAGGCGAACCACGAAAATTCCGCCGTTCATGCCACTGCGGACAGCATCTTCGGATCTCCGGCACGGCTGGACCAGGTTTTGTCTCCCGGCCTTACGGGGCTGTGAAAACAGGGCCGTCGCCGCCGCTGCGGAGAGCCCGCTGTGACACAACATGCACGTTCTGCGGGTATGACAACCATGCGGCCGGGCCAGGAGAACAGTACCACCGTTACCCCTGTGCCGAAAGGAAGACACTGAAAAAACCAAGTCGTCCCTGTTTCCGATGGCCCGCAGGTCGGTGACGGCACGGACTCTGCCAGGAGGGAATGATGACAAAAAAACAGATCATCGCAGCCGTCGACGGCTCCATTTACAGCTCCAATGCCCTGGACTACCTGATCAGGCTGTTCAGCGGGAACACAGACATCGCCATCCACCTGCTCTCCATTGTCTCTTCGGCCGGCAGTGACCAGAACTGGATGCTGGACGTGGATCCACTCCGCGGCCAGACGCCGGCGGTGGAACGAGGCGTGCGCGTGGCGGAGAAATACCTGCAGGATGCCAGGGCACGCCTGTTGCGCAACGGCTTTGGCGAGGAGCAGATCACGGTCCGGGTCGAGGTGAGCACGGCCAGTGTTGCCACCGCCATCCACCACGATGCCAACAGGGGCAATTACGACGGACTCCTGGTCGGCCGCCGGGGTATGGGCAAGGTGGGAGAGATGTTCTTTGGCAGTGTTTCTGCCTACCTGGTTAAGCAGTGCCACGAGGTTCCTCTCTGGATCATCGATGGCGAGGTGAGCTCCAGCCGTTTCCTGCTCGCTGTCAACTCGACGCCTGAATCCCTGCTGGCCGCGGACCACCTCGGCTTCATGATGCAGGACTGCCCCGATGTCGAGATCTGCCTCTACCATTCCATCCCGATCTTCGGCAGCAGGCAGGCGGCCCGGGAGGAAGACTTCATCAAGCTCTGGGGCAGGGAGTGGTGCGAGGAACACCTGGACATCGAAAACTACCTCTTCCACGCCCATGCCCAGATCCTGATGGACAACGGGATAGACAGAAAGCGCATCTCGCAGCTACCCATGCGCAGGGATCTTGACGCCAGCCGTGACCTGCTGCGCCAGGCCCGGAAACATGACTGCGGCACCATCGTTATCGGCCGACGGGGCCGGGACATCGCCAAGGGATTCCTGGGCGGTGTCTCCGACCGGACCATGCAGCAGGCCCAGAACATGGCCATCTGGCTGGTGGGGTGAACGTTTCCTTCCCGGCCTGGGCGTTCCACCCATCTGCAAGCGAGAAAAAACCTTGTGATTACAAACTGTTTTCTCGTTGCGAATATTGCAGGTCAACGAAACGCTCAGGCCAGCCCCGTCATTCCGCGGCCGGCCGGATGACGATCCTGGCCGCACGTTCTGTTTGCAGGTACCGGGCAGCGAGCCGACTGATCTCCGGCGCGGTGATGGCGGCAAAATCGCGCCTGATGGAGAGCGGCCACCGCAACTGGACCGGATGCCGGCTGGAGAGGGCAAGCACGGAATCCCGCCAGTAGCGGTTCTGCCGCATCATGTCCCTGATGGAGGTCAGGGTCGGTTTCAGGGCCCGCGAGAGTTCGGCCCTGTCCACGCCTTCCCCGGCCAGGCGGGCACCGGCCGCCCTGATCCTTGCCACAAGCTCTTCCGCATGGTCCGGCGCCACGGTCAGCATGGCGCGCAGGACGCCGTATCCCGGATCAACGCGGCTTGAACGGTTATAGACCACCGGCGAATAGGTGGCTCCCAGCTCCTCCCGGACCTCGCGCCGCAGCCGGTCCTCCAGTACCGAGGCCAGAACGTTGAGCCGCCTGGTCCTCGATATATCCCAGAAATCGGCCGTGGGCCAGGCGACCACGATCAGGGCCTTGTCGATGGCGGTATGCACCGTGATATCGAGTTCCCGGCCGACCGGGAAGCCGATGGCCCTGCCCCGCGCCGACGGTGTCAGGTCCCGGCCGCCGGACCCGAAATATTTCCGGACCAGGTCGAGAACCGCGTCCGACGTCACATCACCGACCACTGTGATCTCAAGCTGTTGCCGCGTAAAGGCAGGCTGCAGCCAGTTCCTGACATCATCCAGGCCAAGACGCCGGAACTCCTGCCAGGGAGGCATGCCGTACCGGCTGTCGCCGCCGGCCAGAAACCGTTCCCCCCTGAGCTGGAGCATACCCTCGACAGAATTCCGCATCCGCGAATACATCTGGGCATACCGTTCCATGGCCAGACGGTAGGCCTCGGGCCGAAAGGCAGGATCGGCAAGATGGGCCTGGAGCAGCTGCAGCAACAGCTCCAGCTCTGTGTCCAGCCCCTTGCCGTTGAAAACAAAGCTCTCCTCGCCCACCCGGAAATTCAGGCGGACGCTGGATCCGGCCAGGGCCCGGTCCAGCTGCTCCCTGGTCAGGCCGCCGACGCCGCTTTCGGCAACCACGCTCTCGGCAAGACGTGCCAGCCCTGGTTTCGGCTCTGTCAGCAGGCCTGAACCAAAATGCACCGCGACCAGGACCTCGCTCTTCCTGAAATCTGTCTGCTTGACATTGAGAACAAGACCGTTGTCCAGGGTGTAGATGTCCGCCCCGATTCCGGGCGGCCGCACATGCTCCTTCACCGCGGCCTCTTCTGCCGGCACCGGCAGATAGGGAAAACCGGGCCTGCTCTCTGCCACCCAGGGCGAGACAGGGAGGGCTGCCGCGGTGGCAAGGACCTTGCGGATCTCCTGTTCAGGAGGGAGTCGTCCGTTGCCTATCTTTGCTGTACCGGCGACCATGACCAGCCGTCTCTTGTGATTCCAGAGCTCACGAAAGGCGTCGTTCACATCATCCAGGTCCATTTCGGCAAGTATCTGGCCGTAGATTTTCAATTCCTGCTGCGGAGACAGGGGGACCTCGCCGCTGTTGAGCTTCCTGATCAGCATGGCGGCAATCTTCCGGGAATCCCTGCTGTCGGCCGTACGGGCCTCCTTCTCCAGCTCGGCCATGATCTCCTTCCTGACCCGTACCAGCTCATCTGCGGTGAAACCGTACTCCAGGGCCTGGCGCAAGGTGGTTTCCAGCAGGGTCAGGGCCTCCTGCCACCGGTCCCCATCAACCCTGCCCCCCAGGAAACAGTAGCCAAGGCGACGGACGAAGATGCCGCTATAGACCCGGGTCCGGGTCAGGGGGCTCTCCTTTTCCGTGACCAGGCGGGAGAGCCGGTTGTCCAGGATGGATGCGGCCACATATCGTGTCAACTGCCGCGCCTCCCAAGCCCTGGTGTCGGCCCGGGGTTCAGTGTTCCAGACCGTCTCCAGGGAGACCTCTGTATAGCCGAGGTCCGGTTCATGCAGATACAGGACGTCGGTTCCCTGCTCGGCCACCCGGCCGAAGGGCGGACAGACAGGCTGCACTGGTGCGGCCCGGAGTTTGCTGAAATGGCGTGCCAGGACCTTGCGGACAAGAACCGGGTCCGCGTCGCCGACAACCACGACGATCATGTTGTCCGGCCGGTACCATGCGTCGTAATAGGCCCGCAGCCGGGCACTGTCAGCAGCCCGCAGACTCTCTTCCGTGCCGATGGGATCCCGCACCGCCGCCCGGGTCCCGGCGAACTCGAACCGGAACCGCTTCTTTGCCACCCGGGTACCGGCGGAATCCCGGGCCCGCTTTTCCGCCAGAATGACGCCCCGTTCCCGGTCCACCTCCTCTTCAAGGAGCAGGGCGCCGCGGGCATAGTCGGCCAGTACCAGCATGCCCTTGTCCAGGTCCTCCTCGCTGTTGCCCGGCAGCAGGAGGTTGTACACCGTCTCGTCATAGCCGGTGTGGGCGTTGCTGTCAGCACCGAACCCCATGCCCAGGGACTGGAAATACTTGACCAGGGTTCCGGGAGGGTAATGGGTGGTCCCGTTGAAGAGCATATGTTCCAGGAAATGGGCCAGACCACGCTGCTCGTCTGTCTCGTACAGGGAACCGGCCTGAACGTCAAGGTAGAGCGCCACCCTGCCCCTGGGCTCATGATTGGCCATGATCACGTAACGCAACCCATTGTCCAGGGTACCATGGACCAGGGCGGGATCGGGTCGCAGATCGGAGTGGTCCCAGGGCCAGCCGATGGTGATACAGGCGGGGGGCGATCCGGATGCTGCGGTCCGGCCGGTTTCCGGGCTCGCGGAACAGGGAACCAGGAGCAGGCCGAGCAGGAGGATGGCCGGCATGATACCGGCATGGAGACGGACAACAAGAGAGGGATATTTCATTGTTCAATCCAGGAAACTGGTGTAGTAGAGAAGAAACGGCATGGCCGGAGCGGACAACCTGCCCCCGGCCCGCACAGAGGACCTGCAGCGAACCGGCACACCTGCACGGCGACGGGGCACCTGTGTCACCTCACGGCTTTGAGAATGTAAAAACAACGAGTTATCAAGTAGGGATCAGTTACTGCTCTCTGTCGCAGGCAGAAACAGATCCAACCCTGTCTTCTCATTATACGGTACAGACCATTGGAACTGGCAGGAAAAAATGGACTGGTCCTCGGCGCTTCGAGGGGAATCGGCCTGGCCACCGCCCGCGCCCTTGCCGCCAGGGGGGTGCGCCTCGCCCTGACCTGGTACGACTGGCCCGAGGCCTCGAAAAGCATGCGCAACGAGTTTACGGCCATGGCGGGAGACCACCTGGTTGTGCGGGTGGACCTGCGCAGGCCGGCAGAGGTGCGGGGGCTTTTCGATCAAATAGCCGGGGAATTCAAAAACCTGCATATACTTATCAACAACATAGAACGGGGCGGCATGCCGGTGGTCCATGGCTCCTATCAGCGGGAGGTCAACCGGGACCAGTGGCAGCGGGAGATGGAAACAACGCTGCGGGCCAAGTGGCTGGTCTTTGAGCAGAGCCTGCCCCTGCTGCGGGCCGCCGGACAGGCCACGGTGATCAACATCTCCTCCATCGCGGGCATCGTCGGCAGAAGCGGTCCGGCCGGCCTGCTGTTCAGTGACGGCTATGCAGCGGCCAACCGGGGGGTCAGCTCCTTCACCGAGACATGGGCCCGCCTCGGCGCGCCGTCGATCCGGGTCAACGAGATCATGCTCGGCATCATCGATTCCAGGCACGGGCCCGGAACCAGGGGCTGGGACCTGTTGACCGCGACACAGAAAAAAGCCATCCTGGACCACACCCTTCTCGGCCGGACCGGAACCGTGCAGGAGGTGGTGCGGGCAATTCTCTTTCTTCTTGAAGATGCCGATTTCATGACCGGCTCGGTGATCCGGCTCGATGGAGGGTACGTTCTGGGAGCGGAACAGGTGCCGCCGATGCCGGAGGGCGTGGTCTGAACCGGCGCGGGGGAAAGGGGAACAGGGAAAGATGGGCGGCTGCCTCCGGTCGTCACGGGCGGGAAGCCCGCTGCCGGAGGCAAGGCGTACCGGCGCGGAAACCGGACCCCAGGAATCAGATATCCAGGGCCCACTCGGGAATACGGTGCATGATGTAGTTGGCCACCACGTCCTTTTCCTCCTCCTTGCTGGCCGGTGCGGCATCCCTCAGCACCTCGTCAAAATCGAACCAGCAGATCTCCTTGTCGTCATGGTTGTAGACGGTGAGAATCCGGTGGTTGGGCCGCTTGACATCCTCTTCTTCCTGGATGGCAGCCACGATGCGCAAGGCTTCCTCGTAAGGCAGAAAACGAACTTCTTCCTGGCTCATTTTTTCCTCCTGACGATTGTTGTCTCGTGGTATCGGCCCTGTGGATCCGACCCGAACCATCCTCCGTGTCGGGGCGGAATCCGACGGGCAGTCAACAAAAAAGGCGAGAAGACCAAGATCATCCCGCCCCTGCCTGGACAAATACGACTGACCGGTCAGGCCGGCTTGACAACAGCGCCTGAACGGATACAGCGGGTACAGACTCGGATACGGACCGTCCGACCGCTGTCGGTGACGGTCCGGACCTTCTGCAGGTTCGGCAGCCAGCGGCGCCGGTTCTTGTTGTGGGCATGACTGACATTGTTGCCGGTCGCCGGTCCCTTGCCACAGATTTCACATACACGGGCCATGGTATCTACTCCTCATGAGAAAGGTTTGTTCGCTGTAAACACGAAATGGTACCTTCGAGAGAGAAAAAATGCAAGATTTTTTACTTGGAAGAGCGGGCCATCCCCTTCTGCCTGCACCCTGTTGCGGAAAACATGGAAAAACATGAAAAAAGAGCTGGACTATTCGATTTATTTATGATTAGATATAAGCTCAATTGATCTGACAATCTTCTGACCAGCCGTGCACATCCGGCAATCTGTTTGCCCTGCCAGTGCCCCCGGCGGCCGGTTTCCGGGCCGCGTCCACCTGTCTACCTGAAACCCAGTACCCCGATCTCCCCTGATTCAGAAACAAAAATACCGTCTTTCCAGGATTCCTTTCCGGATCATCATGTCCTATAAGTGAATCACAAGGGAGTGAAACCGTGGAAACAAGTCGAAATACAACCTGCATGAAATCCGGTCTGCCTGTAACCACTCCCACGGTCTGTCTGATGTGCAAACGCTATTGCCCGAAGGCAGGGAGCCGTGGAAAACGTTACGCATCAACCCGATCGCGCAAGGCCACCCGAAGAACACTTGTGCAATAGAACTGGATCGACGACTTGCCACCACCGATTCAGTTCAGGGCCGCCGGAGGCAGGTCAATGTTGCCGACAGCATCCTCCTACCTTTTACCCTATGATGTCAGTGTGGCTTGTTTCCCGCTTCCTCTCTCCTCCTCCTGCTGCAACCCGGCACCTCCGCCGGGTTGCAGTTTTTTGTGATACTGTTCAACCCGGATCACAAGCCTCCCCACCCTGTTCCCGCAACAGTCAGGCCCGGCCATGTTGACCAGTTTACGCGGAAAGCTGATATTTATCTTCATCATCCTTACCGTCTCCGTTGTCATCATCAGCAGCGGCTACGCCCGGTACAAACAGCGGCAGTTCGCCCTTGAACAGGCCCGCCAACGCGCCTTCATCGATATCCATCTCATCGCCTCCGACATCCAGTCTGTCCTGCGGTGGATCCGCCGGGATCTGCTCATGCTGCGCGACCTGCCCCTGCTGCGTGAGCTGCCTGCACTGGATGGCCGGGCCGACCGGATCAACGCGGAAGAGTTGCTGCTCAACATCGCCAGGCACCACCAGATCTTCGGACAGATCCTCCTGCTGGACCTCTCAGGACAGGAGAGGGTCCGCATCGACTGCAACCGGGATGCGACCTGTCATGTTCCGCCGCAGAACTCCGGGAACCAGCTCGACCGACCTTACCTGCAGGCGGCACTGCAGCTGGATCCCGGCCGCATCCTGGT
Source organism: Desulfobulbus sp. (assembly GCA_011051875.1). Lineage (GTDB taxonomy): Bacteria > Desulfobacterota > Desulfobulbia > Desulfobulbales > Desulfobulbaceae > DRKI01. Next base: position 10,185 of record DRKI01000009.1, read on the forward strand.
CTCGCCCATGGAGGCCGGCACGAACGGGGTGGAGGACAGCAGTTCACAGTTGCCGGCGCTGCTGTACGCAACCCCCGTGACAGACCGGGAAGGGGAAAAAACCGGTATCCTGGTCCTTTCCGTCTTTGGTTCCACCTTCCTTGACATCATCGCCAGGCAGGAGGACGAACTGCATGGCGGTGAGATCTATTTCCTGCTGGACCGGGACGGGCACTATCTCTATCATCCCGACCAGGCGAGGACACCCGGCAGCAAGAGCGGAAGCGGCGCCTCCTTTTTCCGGGAAGAGCCGGAACTCGCCCAGTGGCTCA
>DRKI01000010.1 GCA_011051875.1 Desulfobulbus sp.
CGAGGGGACCGCGGCCCTGATCCAGGCCGGGGCCAACGCGGTCAAGGTGGGGGTGGGACCCGGCTCCATCTGCACCACCCGCATCGTGGCCGGGGTCGGCGTTCCCCAGCTCACCGCCCTGCAGCAGTGCACCGAAGAGGCGACCAAGCACGGCATCCCCATCATCGCCGACGGCGGCATCAAGTTCTCCGGCGATATCTGCAAGGCCATCGGCATCGGTGCCCACACCGTCATGGTGGGCTCGCTCTTTGCCGGTACCGACGAGACTCCCGGCGAGACCTTCCTCTTCCAGGGACGCAAGTACAAGGGCTACCGGGGCATGGGGTCCCTGGGCGCCATGAGGAAGGGCTCCAGCGACCGCTACTTCCAGAACCGCGACAGCGAGCAGTCCAAGCTGGTGCCCGAAGGCATCGAGGGCAAGGTTCCCTACCGTGGTCCCATCTCCGAGATGATCTACCAGTTGCTGGGCGGCCTGCGCTCGGGAATGGGCTATGTCGGCGCCGCCACCATCGAGGAACTGCACAAAAGGGCCAGGTTCGTCCGCATCTCGCCGGCCGGCCTGCGCGAGTCCCATGTCCACGACGTCATCATCACCAAGGAGGCCCCCAACTACCGCACCGAGGGACTGTAGGATATCAGGCCCCGGCACCCGTACCGGTCGGTTCCCCGGCAAGAGACAGGCCTCCTCCACCACCACAACAAGCCAGAACATCCGATTCCCATGTCCACGCACAGCGAAAAGATCATTATCCTCGATTTCGGTTCCCAGACCACCCAGCTCATCGCCCGCCGTATCCGCGAGCAGAAGGTCTACTCCGAGATCCATCCCTACACCCTGGAACTCGACCGGCTCAAGGCCATGCAGCCCTCCGGCATCGTGCTCTCCGGCGGGCCGGCCAGCGTCTACGACGAGGACGCGCCCGTCTCCGATCCGGCCATCTTCGAGCTCGGCATCCCCATCCTCGGCATCTGCTACGGGGCCCAGCTCATGATGCAGCAGCTCGGCGGCCGGGTGGAAAAGGCGGAAAAGCGGGAATTCGGCAAGGCGCAGCTCACCATCGACTACACGGCCGGCATCTTTGCCGGCATGGAGACCGCGCCCACCCACTACCAGGTCTGGATGAGCCACGGCGACCGCATCGAGGAACCGGCACCGGGATTCGTGGCCACCGCCACCAGCGCCCATTCGCCCTACGCGGCCCTGCGCCATACGGAAAAACCACTTGTCGCCGTCCAGTTCCATCCCGAGGTGGCCCACACCCTGATCGGCACCGATATCCTGCGCAACTTCATCTTCGGCCTCTGCGGCTGCCAGCCCACCTGGACCATGCGGTCGTTCATCGAGACCACGGTGCGCGAGATCAGGGAAAAGGCGGGCGGCGAGCAGGTGATCTGCGCCCTGTCCGGCGGCGTCGATTCCTCGGTGACCGCGGCCCTGGTCCACCGGGCCATCGGCGACCAGCTCACCTGCATCTATGTCAACAACGGCCTGATGCGGACCGGCGAGTCGGAGAGCGTGCTCCGCTTTTTCCGGGAAAAGACCGACCTGCGGGTCATCGACGTCGATGCCACCAGCTACTTCCTGGGTGAGCTGGCCGGGATCAGCAATCCTGAGGAGAAGAGAAAGCGGATCGGCTACGGCTTCATCAAGATCTTCGAGGAGGAGGCCGGCAAGCTCGGGGACGTGAAATTCCTGGCCCAGGGGACCCTCTACCCGGACGTCATCGAGTCGGTGGTCTTCCGGGGCAAGGCGCCCATCAAGTCGCACCATAACGTGGGTGGCCTGCCGGAACGGATGCAGCTCGACCTGATCGAGCCCCTGCGCGAGCTGTTCAAGGACGAGGTGCGGGAGCTGGGCCTGGAACTGGGCCTGCCCGAAGAGGCCATCTACCGCCAGCCCTTCCCGGGACCGGGCCTGGCCATCCGGATCATGGGCGAGGTGACCGCCGAGCGCCTCCACATCCTGCGCCAGGCCGACGTCATCGTGCTCGAGGAGATGAAGGCCTCGGGCTGGTACCGCAAGGTCTGGCAGTCCTTTGCCGTGCTCCTGCCCACCCAGACCGTGGGTGTCATGGGCGACAGCCGTACCTATGAAAACGTGATCGCCATCCGCTGCGTGGACAGCCGCGACGCCATGACCGCGGACTGGTCGCGCCTGCCCTGGGAACTCCTCGGCACCATCTCCAACCGGATCATCAACGAGGTGCGCGGCGTCAACCGGGTGGTCTACGATATCTCCTCCAAGCCGCCGGCCACCATCGAGTGGGAGTGATCATGCTCAAGACCGGGATCTACGTTGACGCCGAAAACATCAAGATGAGCGGCGGTTTCGGCATGCGTTACGACGTGCTGGTGGAGCTGGCCGGGGGCGGCGACTCGGTCCTGCTCCGGGCCAACTGCTACCTGGCCGAGGACCGGGAGCGAACCAGGCGCGATACCGAATACCGGAACAAGGTCTACACCTACCACAACATCCTGCGCCAGTGCGGCTTCAAGATCATCAAGAAGTACGTGCGCCGTTTCCGCGACGAGGACGGCAACGTCACCACCAAGGCCAACGCCGACATGGACCTGGCCATCGACGCCCTGCTCCAGGCCCGCAACCTGGACCGGGTCATTCTGCTCACCGGCGACGGTGACTTCATCCGGCTCGTCATCGCCCTGCAGAACATGGGCTGCCGGGTGGAGGTCATCGGTTTTCGCAACGTCAGCCACGAGCTGCGCGAATCCGCCGATTCCTTCCTCTCCGGCTACCTGGTTCCCGGACTGCTGCCCATCCAGGTCCCGGGCAACGGCCAGCGGGAGGACGAAAACTGGCAGCGGGGCACGGTGATCAACTTCTACCCGGACCGCGGTTTCGGGTTCTTTCGTTTCTTTCACATGGAAAACGGGGTACTGCGGCCGGACACGGTCTTCTTCCACCTCTCCAAGTCCACCCTGGACGGCGACCACCACTTCCGGGATCCCAACCATATCTTCGAGTTCCGCATCGTCAGCGATCCCGGCAATGACAACCGGCCCGAGGCATGGGACATCCGCTCGATCAGGGAGAACTGAACTGAAACGGAACCACCCGGAGCGCGGTCAGCAGGGCAGGCCCGGGAAACGGCAACAGACCACGTTGCTGATGGATGAAACGCTCAATTCAGGAGACAGCAAGGACAGACAGCATGTGGAAGGTTACGGTGGACAGGGAAAAATGCCAGGGGTGCGGGGAATGCGTCGAATCATGCCCCGGCGAGGTGTATGCGCTGAGAGATGGCAAGGCGGAGCCGGTCAACCCGGAAGAGTGCCACGGCTGCCACACCTGCGAGGCGGTCTGTGAACAGGACGCCTGCCACATCGAGGAGGACGATTGAGAGAGAGATGATGATGGCCAACCGGCCGGCGGCCCGTTGCTGCCCGTTCGCCGGGACCTGAGCCCGAGCCGCCCGCGGGGAGAATACAGAGGAGAGGAGAGAGAGAAGAAGTTGACCTGCACCTCCCCACGGGGCAGTCCGGCTCAGGAGCTGCTTACTTGAACTGCGCCATCAGTGCCTTGTACTCGTCCATGTTCAGCTTCTGGTCATGGTCGAGGTCGGCGCTGGTGAACATCTTCTTGCTGATACCGGCCGATGCGGCCTCCTTGACCGACAGGGCGCCGTCCTTGTTGGCGTCGATCTTGTCAAAGGCCGGGGCAGCGGCAAACGCGGTCACGGCAATGAGGGAAAGCAGCAGTGCGGGGATTACTCTGTACATGGTCGTACCTCCTGTGTTCGTGATGATAAATGAACCGGTGTGGCCGGGCCCGTGTTTTTGGGGCCCACGCGCATACCGGCCTGGAAAGCCGGTCCCGGCTTCTCGCCGCGTCCGGTCTTCCCGTACAGTACCGTGGAACTGCCCCCCTCCTAGCAGGTCCCGTGCCAAAAAAATTATTTTTATAATTCCAATAGGTTAAAAAGCAAACCTCTTGCGCCCCCCCTTCTGTTGTCGTTCTGACCTGACATCAACGCCGTAGCGGCGGACCTTGTCATTGAAATAATGCTTTTTTTCGTGTGGATCTCCTGCGACACCGACCAGGCCGGCTACAGCGGGTTCCCCTACTGCCACATTGCAGGCTTTTTTCTTGTTTTCCAGGATGTTCGGGCGTATAGTGGATGTATACGATCCCGATTTGCATCCTGCAGTCACCCGCCGCCCCGCAACCGGACCGGCCGTTGACCTGCGGCCGACGGCCGCCCGCCGGTCACCGGACCCGACAGGAGGATCTTCATGCCCAGGGACCTGCCCATCGGCAATGGCTCTCTTCTCATCAACTTCGATCACACGGGGCAGATACGCGACATCTACTGGCCCTTTGTCGGCCAGGAAAATCACACCCGCGGCCGGGTCTGCCGCATCGGTGTCTGGACAGAGGGGCAGTTCAGCTGGCTGGAAGAGGACCGGTGGCGGCGTCATCTTGCCTATGGCAACAACACCCTGGTCACCGAAAGCGTCCTCCGCAACGATGAGCTGGCCATCACCCTCCACCTGCGGGACGCGGTCGATTTCCACGAGGACCTGCTCATCCGCCAGTGCACCGTGGAAAACCATGCCGACACCCCCAGGGAGATCCGGCTCTTCTTCTGTCACGACCTCTCCATCGGCGGCACCACGGTGGGTGACTCGGCCTACTTTGCGCCCGAGCAGCGGGCCCTGTTCCACTACAAGGGCAGGCACTGGTTCCTGATCGGCCTGATCCGCGGCTGGCCCGACCACTGGCAGGACGGCCTCGACCAGTGGGCCGTGGGCATCAAGGGCATGCGCGAGTTGGAGGGATCCTGGCGGGACGCCGAGGATGGCGAGCTGTCCGGCAACCCGGTGGCCCAGGGCAGTATCGACTCGGTGGCCGCCCTCCACCTGTGGACCGATGGTCACGGCCAGGCCATGGGCTGGTACGTGATGTGCGTGGGCGCCTGTTACGACGACGTCACCCGCATCCACCGCAACGTGCTGCGCAAGGGGCCGGTGGTTCACCTGGAACGGACCGCGGCCTACTGGCGCCTCTGGGCGACCAAGGAACAGGAGTCCTTTGACCGGCTACCGCCGGAACTGGCCACCCTCTACCACCGCAGCCTGCTCATCGTCCGCACCCAGATCGACAACCACGGCGCCATCCTGGCCGGCAACGACTTTGACACCGCCTTCTTCAACCGCGACACCTACTCCTACATGTGGCCCCGCGACGGTGCCCTGGTGGCGGCGAGCCTCATCGACGCCGGCTACTCCGAGATCACCCGCCGCTTCTTCGATTTCTGCCACCGGGTGATCACCCGCAAGGGCTTTCTCCTCCACAAGTACACCCCGGACGGCTCCCTGGCCTCCTCCTGGCACACCTGGTACGCGGACGGCCAGCAGCAGCTTCCCATCCAAGAGGACGAGACCGCCCTGGTCCTCTGGGCACTGTGGCGCCACTTCGACCGTTTCCGCGACATCGAGTTCGTCAAGCGACACTACCGCGGCCTGGTGGTCAGGGCCGCCCAGTGGATGTGCAGCTTCATCGACCGGGAGACCGGCCTGCCGCTGCCCTCCTGGGACCTGTGGGAGGAACGGCACGGGATCCACGCCTGGACCGTGGCCTCGGTCTGGGCCGGTCTGCAGGCGGCCGCCAACTTTGCCGAGGCCTTTGGTGAGAACTCCTACTGCCTGCGCTACCGCCGGGTCGCCGCCAGGATGCGGCAGGCCGCCTGGCACCATCTCTGGGACGAACAGCGCCAGTGCTTTGTCCGCAGCCTGCTGGTCGAAAACGGCCGCCACCGGGCCGACCCGGTCATGGACTCCTCCCTGGTCGGCCTCTGGCAGTTCGGCATGGTGGCCGCCGACGATCCGCGCATGACCAAGACCATGGAGCGGCTGCGCTCCGCGCTCCTGGTCCGGACCGGGATCGGCGGCCTGGCCCGCTATGAAAACGATACCTACCAGCGGACCGACGACGATCCCGGCCAGGTGCCGGGCAATCCCTGGTTCATCTGCACCCTGTGGCTGGCCCAGTGGCTCATCGCCACGGCCACCGGGCCCGACCACCTGGCACCGGCCCTGGAACTGATCACCTGGGCCGCCGAACACAGCCTGGCCTCGGGCGTCATGGCCGAACAGGTGCATCCAGGCACCGGCGCGCCCCTGTCGGTCAGTCCGCTGACCTGGAGCCATTCCACCTACGTGGCCACGGTGCGCGATTACCTGCGCAGGGCCGGGCAACTGGAGGCGGCATGAACGATTCCATTCTCCTGGCCGGGGATATCGGCGGCACCAAGACCAGCCTCGCCCTCTACAGCCGCGACGCCTGGCCCGGTCCGCCCCTGCAGCGGCAGACCTTTGCCAACCGCGGCGCATCCGGCATCGAACCGCTCATCGACCGTTTTCTCGCCACCGCCGGCCTTCGGCCGGCCGCTGCCTGCCTGGGGGTGGCCGGGCCGGTGCTCGGCGACCGGGTCCGGCTGACCAACCTGGACTGGCAGATCGACGGCCCGGCCCTGGCCCGCCGCTTCGGGCTCGGGCGGGTCCTGCTGGTCAACGACCTGGTGGCCACGGCCATGGGCGCCCTGCTCCTGGATGACGCCTCCCTGTGGACCATCAACAGGGGCAGGTTGGTTCCGGACGCCACCGGCTGCATCCTGGCGCCGGGCACCGGCCTGGGCGAGGCCTGGGTGGTGCGCCACCGGGGCCGCCCCCTGCCGCGCGCCTCGGAAGGCGGCCACGCCGCCTTTGCCCCGCGCGACGACCTCCAGCTTGCCCTGCTGCGCTTCATGCGGCAGCGACACGGCCATGTCAGCGTGGAAGACGTCTGCTCGGGCCGGGCCATCCCGGCCCTGTTCGCCTTTCTCCGGCAGCGGCAGACTGTCCCGTCATGGCTGGAGGAGGAACTGCAGGCCGCGAACGATGCCACACCGGTCCTGGTCGCCGCCGCGGTGGCCGCGGTCCGGAACGGACGCGACTGTGCCATCGCCGTGGATACGGTACGGCTCTTCCTCGATATCCTGGCCGGTGAGGCGGCCAACCTGGCCCTCAAGACCCTGGCCCTGGCCGGGGTCCACATCGGCGGCGGCATGGCGCCGCGGGTCCTGCCGCTCCTGGATCGAGACAGGTTCATGGCCATCTTCAGCCAGGGGGTCTACCACGAGATGCTCTCCCGGATCCCGGTCCGCCTGGTCCTCGATCCGGATGTCGCCCTGCCGGGCGCGGCGGCCTGCGGCTTCACGGCCCTGGAGGAGAACGCGTGAAGCGGAACCTGGCCGGAAAGATCACCATTGTCGCGGCGATCCTGCTCCTGGCCCTCCTCTTCCGTCTTCTCGGCCTGGACCGGTACCTGAGCCTGGACGCTGTCCGGCAGCAGCAACAGCTCCTTGCCGACCTGTACGCGGCCCGGCCGGTGACCGTCATCGGCGCCTACATGCTGCTCTACATCCTGGTCACGGCCCTGTCCCTGCCCGGCGCCGCGGTCATGACCCTGGCCGGCGGCGCCCTCTTCGGCCTGGTCACCGGCACCCTCGTGGTCTCGTTCGCCTCCAGCATCGGCGCCACCCTGGCCTGCGCCGTGGCCCGCTACCTGCTGCGCGACTGGGTCCAGAAAAAATTCGGTGACAGGCTGGCCAGGATCAACAGGGGCATGGAGGAGGAAGGCGGATTCTATCTCTTCTCGCTCCGCCTGGTGCCGGTCTTTCCCTTTTTTGTCATCAACCTGGTCATGGGACTGACCCCGATCCGGCTGCGGACCTACTACTGGGTCTCCCAGCTCGGCATGCTGCCTGCGACCGTGGTCTACGTCAATGCCGGCCAGGAACTGGCCCGGGTGGACAGCCTGGCGGGAATCCTCTCCCCCTCCCTGCTGCTCGCCTTCGCCCTGCTCGGCCTGCTGCCCCTGGTGACCAGAAAACTGCTGAACCTCTACGCCCGCAGACGCGCCTCCCGCGACAGGAACGCATCCTGAACCGGGACTGGATAACACACCGCCATCCATGAAACTGCCCACAGCCGACAAAGAGATCCTGCACCAGCTCTCCACCATCTGCGGCTCGGACACCGGGGCCCAGCTCACTTGGCTCCTGTACCGGTACGGCTTTCCCACCATCGTCACCGCCCAGGTCATCGCCTGCGTCATGCTCAGCGCCCTGCGCGGCTATGCGGCGCCGGCCGCCCTGGTGCTGTGGGGCGTCTCCTTCACCCTCGTCACCATCCTCCGGGCCGGGCTCTATCTCTACTGGCGCCTTTCCGGCAGGCAGCGGGAACGATACCGGTTCTTCACCCGCCTCTACGCCGCGGGCGCCCTGGCCGCCGGTATCGCCTGGGCCTCGCTGCTCTTCTTCTACCATGCCGGCCTGCCCGTGTACCTGCAGCTCTTCATCCTCGTTGTCCTGGTGGGCATGCCCGTGGCCGCCATGCCGACCAACTCCATCTGTCCGCCGGTCTACTATAGTTTTTCCGTTCCCATCCTGCTGGCGCTCTTTTACTGGTCCCTGTTCGTGGTCGAAGAGCTCCATGTCCAGTTCTTCCTGGTGGCCGTCACCTACAGCGTCATCCTCGCCATCATCGCCAGGACCTACCACCGCAACCTGCAGCAGACCCTGGAGACGAGAAACGCCAACCAGCAGCTCATGGAACGGCTGCAGCAGATGGCCTACTACGATCCCCTCACCGGCCTGGCCAACCGCCGCTGGTTCCGGGAAACAGCGGTCAGGGCCCTGGAACGGGGCCGTCGGCACGGCTCCCGGGTGGCGCTCCTGCTGCTCGACCTGGACAACTTCAAGCAGGTCAACGATCACTATGGCCACGAGTGCGGTGACCGGCTGCTGGAAGAGATCGCGCACCGGTTGACCCGCTGCCTTCGCCTGACCGATACCGTGGTCCGTACCGACGGCGACCTGGCCCGGATCGGCGGTGACGAGCTGACCATCCTGCTCGAGGACATCCGCACCACTGATGACGCCCGGCTCGTTGCGGAACGGATCCTCTCCTGTCTCCACCAGCCGGTGGACCTGGGCGAGGCGACCCTCCAGCCCTCGGCCAGCCTCGGTATCGCCCTCTATCCCGATCATGGCGACGAGTTCAAGCAGCTCATGCACCATGCCGACCGTGCCATGTACCGCGCCAAGAGGTCCGGCAAAAACCGCTATGCCGTCTATGACGGCGAAGAAGAGGAGACAGACCGTGGCATCCCATGACTATGACATCGGCATCATCGGCGGCGGAGCGGCCGGCCTGACCATCACCGCCGGCGCGGCCCGCCTCGGGGCCCGCACCCTGCTCATCGAAAAGGAACCGCTTCTCGGCGGCGACTGCCTCCACACCGGCTGCGTGCCCTCCAAGACCCTGATCCGGACCGCCCGCGTCTGCCACGCCATCAGGCAGTCCAGCCGCTACGGCCTGCCGGCGGCGGAGATGGGGCCGGTGGACTTCAGCCGGGTCGCCGAGAGGATCCGCGAGGTGATCGCCCGCATCCAGGAACATGACTCGGTGGAACGGTTCTGCCGGCTCGGGGCCGAGGTCCGGTTCGGACGGCCCGAATTCACCGACGAGCACACCATCCTCCTGGACGGTGAACGCCTTTCGGCCCGCACCTGGGTCATCGCCACCGGCTCTTCCCCGGCACCGCCGCGGCAGGAATTCCTCAACCGGATCACCTGCCTCACCAACCGCGACCTCTTCACCCTCCCCGCCCTGCCCTCCTCCATGATCATCCTCGGGGCCGGTCCCATTGCCATGGAGATGGCCCAGGCCTTCTGCCGCCTGGGGACCACGGTCGACGTGGTTCAGCGCTCGGGCCAGATCCTGAGCAAGGAAGACCGCGACATGGCGGACCTGGTCATGGCCGCCATGGCCGAAGAGGGAGTGCGCTTCCACCTCGATGCCACCGTGGTCGACGCCGGGGAGCGCGGCGGCAGGCCGCGGATCACCATCGAGGACAGGGAAGGCGCCAGGTCCACACTGGAGGCGGAGGCGGTGCTCCTGGCCCAGGGGCGGATCGCCAACACGGACACGCTGGGCCTGGCGGAGATCAGCCTGGACCATGATGGCCGCGGCATCGCCGTCGACAGCCGCATGCGCACAAACCACCGCCATATCTATGCCGCCGGCGACGTCACCGGCCGCTATCAGTTCACCCATGCCGCGGGCTACGAGGGCGGCATCGTGGTCAGCAATGCCATCTTCCGCCTGCCGCGCAAGGCCGACTACACCTGGATGCCCTGGTGCACCTACACCGATCCGGAGCTGGCATCCATCGGCATGAACGAGAAACGGGCCGCCGGGGCCGGCATCGGCTACACGGTCTGGAGCGAGGAGTTCGCTGCCAACGACCGGGCCCTGACCGAGGGCAGCGGCACAGGCCGCCTGAAGATGCTGCTCAACGAGCGGGAAAAGGTGATCGGTGTCCAGATCGCAGGGCCGAGGGCCGGCGAGCTGATCAGCGAATGGGCGGTCATTCTCGGCGGCCGGGTCAAACTGTCCACCCTGGCCGGCCTCGTCCATCCCTACCCCACCCTCAGCGAGATCAACAAGAGGGTGGCGGGCACGGTATTGTCCACCAGGATATTTTCCGACCGGGTCAGAAAGGGCCTCAGGTTCTTCTTCCGGCTCAAGGGCCCGGCCGGCGATCCCTGTTCCCGGAACCGATGAGTCCACAGCCGGACAGGAGGGCGGACCACCTGGCTTTGCGATTCCCTCCTTGACGAACCCGGCTCCAGGTATAATTGTATCACTCCAGAAAAAACCACAGCATCCGACCGCCCCGGCCCGAGCTTGGGACCTGCGGAGGGGTCCGTGCTGCCAACCCTGGGAGATCCTGCCATGCGTATCCAACGACACAACCCGGTTCCAGCCATCCTGACCATGCTGGTGTTCCTGTTCACCAGCCTTGCCGCCTCATCCGTTCTCGCCGACGAGAACGCCGACATCCAGCTTCTTGCCCGGACCGCCAAGGCCTTTGCCTCGGTGGTGAAGAAGGCCGAACCGGCCGTGGTCCACGTGGCGGTGGAAAAATCGGTCAAGGGCGGGGGCAGTGCCCCGGCTAATCCCTTCGACTTTTTCAACGATCCCTTTTTCGAACGGTTTTTCGGGCCCCAGTTCCGCCATCCGCGCATGGACCCGCGCAGGCAGCCCCGCCAGTTCAAGCAGCGGGCCGCGGGTTCCGGCTTCATCATCTCGCCGGACGGCTACATCCTGACCAACAACCACGTGGTGGAAAAGGCCGACAAGATCACGGTGCGCCTCAACGACAAGCGGGAATTCACGGCCAAGGTCATTGGCACCGATCCCCAGTCTGACGTGGCGGTCATCAAGATCGACGGCAACAACCTGCCCGTGCTGCCACTGGGGGATTCCGACAAGATCGAGGTGGGTGAATGGGTGATCGCCATCGGCAGCCCGTTCGAGCTCAACCAGACCGTGACCGTGGGCGTGGTCAGCGCCAAGGGGCGCAACCGGATGGGAATCAATGACTACGAGAATTTCATCCAGACCGACGCCGCCATCAATCCCGGCAACTCCGGCGGCCCGCTGCTCAATATCTACGGCCAGGCCATCGGCATCAATACCGCCATCTTCTCACGCAGCGGCGGGTACATGGGAATCGGCTTCGCCATCCCCATCAACATGGCCAAGACCATCGAACAGCAGCTCCGCAAGTATGGCAAGGTGACCCGCGGCTGGCTCGGTGTGGTCATCCAGGATCTGAACGAGGACCTGGCCCGCTCCTTCGGCCTCGACCGGACCCAGGGTGTCCTGGTCTCCGAGGTCAGCGACAACTCGCCCGCCGCCAGGGCCGGCCTGCGCCAGGGCGATATCCTGGTGACCTACAACGGCACCAGGCTGGCTGACGTGGCCGACCTGCGCAACAAGGTCGCCATGACCGCTCCCGGCACCCGGGTGACCATGGAGCTGATCCGGGACGGCCGTAAGAAGAAGGTGGAGGTCACCATCGGTGAACAGCCGTCCGACTTCAGCACCAGGGTCTCCATGGGCGGCGCTGCGGGAAGCCCCCTTGCCGACATGGGCCTCACCCTGCAGGATCTGACCCCGGAGCTTGCCGACCAGTTCGGCTACAAGGTGAACCAGGGTGTCCTGGTGGCCGAGGTGGCACCGGGCAGCCCGGCCGAACGGGTGGGCATGCAGCCGGGCCAACTGATCGAGGAGGTCAACCGGCAGCGGGTCCGCAACCTGAAGGAGCTGAAAAAGGCCCTCAAACACTCCAAGCACCCCAAGGAGGTCCTGCTCCGGGTCCGGGCCGGCGACTTCAGCCAGTACGTGGTCCTCAGGGCAAAATAACCCGTACCGGGAAAACGAAAAAGCGTACCGGCCGGCGCCCCTGCCCGCGGTTGCCGGCCGGATGCGGCCTCCTCCCTGTTTTTTCAGGCCGTATCCTCCACGGGGATGCGGCCTTTTCGTAAATCCGTACCCGGAATCCTGCCGTGTCCGATTCCCTTGACGAGTTGACCCTTGCCATCCGCCGCTTTGCCGAGGAACGTGACTGGGAACAGTTCCACAGTCCCAAGAACCTGGCCATGGCCCTCATTGTCGAGACCGGGGAGCTGGTGGAACACTTCCAGTGGCTCAGCCAGGCCCAGAGCGACAACCTCGACGCAGAGCGCCGCAGGGCGGTCTCCCTGGAGTTGGCCGATGTTCTCATCTACCTCCTCAGGCTGAGCGACCGGCTGGACATCGACCTGCTGGACGCTGCCCGGCAGAAACTGAAGATCAACGGGCAGCGATACCCGGCAACGCTTGCCCGCGGCCGGGCCGACAAGCACCACGCCTACCGGGCCGACGAATGACCGATCCCGGGGAGGCCGCAGCATTTTTTGTTGCAGCCGACACCATCGCCGCGGTCACACCCCTGGCGGCCGGCAACGTGAACCGCACCTGGCTCGTGCGGCTGCACGACGGCGGGCGTCGTGTGTTGCAGCGGCTCAACCCGGCCGTCTTTCCGGACCCCGGCCTGGTCATGGACAACCTGCACATCGTCACCGGGCACCTGCGCCGGCGGCTGCGGGAGCGCAGCACCTGCGGCCTGGAGGTGCCCCGTGTCCTGCGGGCCGCAAACGGCGCGGACAGGCTGGCGGACCCGGACGGCGGTCTCTGGCGGATGCTGACCTGGATCGAGGCCGGCCCCACCCGCCGGACCGTGGACAGCGCCGCCGGGGCCGCGGCCGTCGGCAGGACCCTGGGCTGCTTTCACCTCCTGCTGGCCGACCTGGACCCGTCCCTGCTCGGTGATCCCCTGCCCGGCTTCCACGTCACCCCCGCCTACCTGGCCGCCTACGACCGGGTCGCCGCCCTGACCGCGGCCGCCACCGACGAAGAGCGCTTCTGCGCCGCCTGCATCGGGGAATACCGCTTCCTGGCCGATCTCCTCCAGCAACAGGCAAAAAGACTGCGCCGCCAGGTCATTCACGGCGACCCAAAGGTGGCCAACTTTCTCTTTGCCGCCGATTCCGGGCAGGTGGTCAGCCTGATCGATCTCGACACCGTGGCATCCGGCCTGCTCCTGCACGATCTCGGGGACTGCCTGCGCTCCTGCTGCAACCGCCATGGCGAGGACCCTCCCGATCCGGCCCGAACCAGGTTCGACGCCGACCTCTTCTCCGCGGTCCTGGCAGGATACGCACAGGCGGCCGGCGACCTGGCCGGCACGGCAGACCGGGAACTGCTGCTGACCGCGGTCCGGGTGCTCACCTTCGAGCTCGGCCTGCGTTTCTTTACCGACCACCTGGCCGGGGACCGCTACTTTGCCGTGGACCGGCCCGGTCACAACCTGCACCGCGCCCTGGTCCAGTTCCACCTGCTCCGATCCATCCGGCGCCAGGAAAAAGATCTCGAACGTCGCTGCAGAGAGATCTTGCATTAACCGCCCGGCCGGGATATAGAACCCGACCATGACACGGTTCCGACTCCTCCACAAGTCCTCCACCTGCGCGGCACGCTGCGGCGAGCTCTCCACCCTGCACGGTCCGATCCATACGCCGGTCTTCATGCCGGTGGGAACCCAGGCCACGGTCAAGGGTGTGCTGCCCGAAGAGCTCGAAGCACTGGGGGCCCGGATCATCCTGGGCAATACCTACCACCTCTTCATCCGGCCCGGCCACGAGCTGATCAGGTCCCTGGGCGGCCTGCACGCCTTCATGCACTGGCAGCGGCCCATCCTGACCGATTCCGGCGGATTCCAGATCTTCAGCCTGCGCGAGCTGGCCAGGATCACGGAACAAGGCGCCGAATTCCGTTCCCACCTGGACGGATCCCGGCTCTTTCTCTCACCCGAGGACGCGATCCATGTCCAGGAGGCCCTGGGCTCGGACATCATGATGGTGCTCGACACCTGCATTCCCTACCCGGCAGGCCGGGAGGAGGCGGCCCGGGCCACCGCCCTGACCGGACGCTGGGCCGCGCGCTGCAAGGCGGCCCTGTCCGGGACCGGCCAGCTGCTGTTCGGCATTGTCCAGGGTGGCATGTACCCGGATCTTCGACGGGAATCGGCAAACGAACTGGTGGAGACCGGCTTTGACGGCTATGCCCTGGGCGGGCTGTCGGTGGGGGAACCCAAGGAGCTGATGCTGGAGATGCTGGAGGCCACGGTGCCACACCTGCCTGCCGACCATCCCGTCTACCTGATGGGGGTGGGGACACCGGAAGACCTGGTGGAGGGGGTATACCGCGGCGTGGACATGTTCGACTGCGTGATGCCCACCAGGAACGCGCGCAATGGAATGCTCTTTACTTCACGGGGCAGACTTGTTATAAAAAATGCGCGTTACCGGGAAGACCCCCGGCCTGTTGACGAGGAATGCACCTGCTATACATGCCGACATTTTTCCCGCGCCTACCTGCGGCACCTGTTCCAGAGCCGGGAGATCCTGGCCAGCCAGCTGAACAGTATCCATAACCTGCACTACTACTGCGCGCTGATGGCCGCCATGCGCAGGGCCATTGCCGCGGACAGGTTCGACGATTTTCGCAGGCGGTTTTACGCGCAGCGGGAAGTCCCCGCCTGAACAGCAGCAACGGCCGAAACCGGTCGCAGCCACGACCACAGGAAAACAACAGGAATCCGGCGGCATGCTCTCCCGGAACTTCCCGTTTCCATCAACAGCACCATCCGGAGGAACAAATTCATGGCAGGAATCGCATACGCCCAGGCCGCCGCACCGGCCGCCGGGCCCGCAGGCGGTATCGCCTCGTTCATCCCGCTGATTCTCATCTTCGTGATCTTCTATTTTCTGCTCATCCGGCCCCAGCAGAAAAAGGCGCGGGAACTGCAGAACTTCATCGCCAACCTGAAAAAAGGCGACCGGGTCATTACCAACGGCGGCCTGTACGGCAAGATCACCGGCCTGACCGACAGCGTGGTCACCCTGGAGATCGCTGACGGGGTCCGGGTCAAGGTCAGCCGCGGCTCCATCATGGGCTCGGCGGTCGAGGCCGAGAACCAGGCCGCCGCCCCGGCAAAGAAAGGCGGCTGAGGTATCGGTGGCTGCTGATCTTCATCGGGCATGAAGATATCCAGGAGGCCGCGGCGCTGACCCGTTTCCAGCCCGCGGCCTTTTTTTGCGGCACCCGCCAGTGGCCCATGCCCCGGCCGGCGCCCCCGGGCCCGGCGACCAGGAAGAGAAGACCCGGCACCGGCCTGCCCGGCAACGGGTCGGGATCGCGGATGTTCCCCTGTATTGACCGCCATGGAACGGATCATCTTCTCGGAACAGGGTGGTGAACACCCGGTGGTGGTGGTCGAGGAGGAGCATGTCCGCTGTCTCCGCTTCGGCACCGGCGCCAGGCAGAGCTGCATGGACACCCTGGCCCCGCACCGGCTCCAGCTTGCCTACACCCGCTGGATGATGACGGCCCTGCTCCTGCACCCGCAGCCGGAACGGTTCCTGGTCCTCGGCCTGGGCGGCGGATCACTGGTCCGGTTTCTTCTCCATCACCACCCAGGGGCCCGCATCGACGTGGTGGAAAAGTCGGCCGAGGTCATCCGCATCGCCCGCGCATACTTTCAGCTGCCCCAACCGGAGAACCTGCGCATCCTGCACCTGGACGCGGCCGACTTTGCCGCCCGCCTGTCCGGACCGGGCACCCTCCCCTACCATGTCGCTTTCGTGGATCTCTTCGGACCCGACTGCATGGCCGGTCCCGTGTTTGAACCGGAGTTTCACAACCGGGTGCTGCACAGCCTCGCCCCGGACGGTGTCATGGCGGTCAACCTCTGGAGCGGTGACCGCCGGCGGTTCCTGCTCGCCCGCCGGGCCATCACCGTAACCTGTCCCGGCCGGGTCCTCAAGCTCCAGGTCAAAAAGCGGAGCAACGTGATCCTGCTGGCCTTTCCACACCGGATCCCGAAGAGTCGGCTGCGCCGGGTACGCAAGAACATCCTGCCCCTGCAGCAGCGGTACGGACTGGACTTTGCCCGCTACCTCAAGCGGCTGCGCCGCACCAACCCGGACCTGCTGGCAGCCGTCACCGGCCGGGCCTGAGATATCAGAGCACCCGGTAGTAGCGCCGGCCGGCACAGGCCCGGCAGAGGATTTCGCCGTTTTCCTCCACCTCCCGGCAGTCCTGGACCCAGTCACCACACCGGCAACACTGCACGCGCCGCTTCGGCGGGCCCGGCAGATCGCAGTCGGCAATCTCCACCGCCACTTCCTGCACGGTGAAGAGCTCGTCCTCGGGCATGACCCGGTACGCCTCGAGCTGCCGCCTGTACTTGTCCCCGATCTCGGGACAATATTTTTTCGACAGCTCCCTTGACTCCTCGCGGGCCGTGATCCGAACCGCCCTGCCCGTCTCCAGGTTGACAAAGGTGGCGGCCATGATGCCGAAATCCATCCAGCGCAGTGAGCGTTTGCCCAGGCTGCACCCGGTGACCGACTGGATGGCATCGGTGGCGCAGCGGTCGATCTCCACCAGCACGTAGAGCTTCTTGCGATCCCGGCCCTTGGGATCGTCGATCCCGATCCTCTCCAGCCCGAGCATGGACATCCGCACGCCGATCACCTGGCCTGCGCAGATATGACCGTGTATGCGGGTGGAAATCTCCAGCAGTTTCTCGAATGAATCCATAGGGTATCACCTGAATTGCGCGGTTTGGGCACCAGAAACCGGACAGCAGAGAAGCGAAGGCCGGAACCAGGAACTTATCTACCCCGCCAGGGGCAGGCTGTCAATCAACAGCTGCCCGGTTCTCCCGCAGGGGAGCTGGCTGGGGGCAGCTGATGGACCCGAAGAGTTCCAGGCAGAAGCCGCAGCGGTCGCAGCGGTTGTCACAGCCCGACAGCATGGAGGCGAAATCAAAGGAGAGGGCGCTGTTGTCGATGTGGATCCGCCTGGCCAGCGAATGGGCCGAATCCAGAAGATCCAGCAGGTTGCCGTCAAAGTGGCGGTCGATATAGGCGGTGAGAAGACGGGTAAGAAAAGGAACACCCCGGGAACGGCCGCAGAGCTGGACCGTGTCTACGTGGCAGAGGTAGAGTTCCAGGTCCTCGGGCCGGATAAAGGGCGACTGCAGGATCCTGTGCGGCTGCTCTTCGAGGATCCGCAGGCAGCCCAGTTCCCGGTTGAGGGTATAGGTATGGTCCTGTCCCTGCAGACGGGCCAGGGAGCTGTAGGCGTCGTGGGAGAACCTGTAGGGGCAGTAATGGAGGCATCCCTCGTTGGCCAGCACACCGATTTTCATGTCCGGCCAGCGGTGGCGGCACTGGCGGGCCACTCCGGCCAGCCGGTCCAGGTCCCTGTTCAGGGAGCGGTCCAGGACGATCCCGGCCGGGGCGCGGAATCCCGTGCACCGGATCCAGGAAAGCTGGCCCTCGATCCTGGGAAAGGAATCCAGCATGCAGTTGACGCCGGGCACGGCCTCCAGGACCACGGCCAGGTCCGGCGCCAGGTCGGCGAGACGCTGCAGGAGGTAGTGGTCGCTGTAGACGATACCGTCGAGCACGCCGGCCTCGACATACAGCCGCATGGTCCGCACCAGCCCGCGCAGGCCGCTGGCGTCGACCAGCGCCTCGGGGGCGCAGAAACGGCTGTTCAGGAGCAGGTAGCGGCGCGGGCCTGGCACGCGGCCGAGCAGGGTGACAAGATCGCCGCCGGCATCGGGTTCCGCGGGGCGCGGTGGCTGACCTGGGCCGGGGATGGCGGCAGGGGCAAAGTGCACGGAGTCCAGTTCGCCGGCACGGGCGGCCAGGAACTCGACATATTCCTCTTCGGGCAGAAACGGAACATCAAAAACCGGTGTCATGGCTGAATCGTTCTTTGCGCAGGATGCTGTTTATCTCCGGCTGTTCCAGGACAGGATCGGTGTGGAGAACGATCCGGGTTCCCGGGTTTGCCCGAAGCACGGGCACGCCATCCTCGGTCTCTATTCCGGTCACGATGCAGACTGCGGGCTCCAGGCCGCGGCCCAGGTATTCCACCGTTTCACCCGGCTCCAGGGGATTGCGTGTCTCGATCACCAGGGGATCGGTACCGGTGACAATACCCACCGGCACCCAAGTTTGCTCTATTCTCATTGTATCATAGATCATGTCCCCTGATGAAGGACGGCCGGTAAAAAAATTTTCGGTCTGTCCCCTGGTGCCGATCTTGTCAATTTCACGTCGGAAAGACTGGGGCAGAACGATTTTTCCCGGATCGGCCCCGGAAAGAAATTGTTCGCCGATCCAGTCCAGGGCGGCCCGGTAGAGCCGCACCACCCCCCCGACGTAGGCCATGGATTTCATCCGTCCCTCGATCTTAACCGAGTCCACGCCGGCGGCCACGAGTTCCGGCAGCCGCTCCAGGAGACAAAGGTCCCGGGAGTTGAAGATATAGGTGCCGCGGTCGTCTTCCTCCACGGGAAAGTAGTGACCCGGCCGTTTTTCCTCGACAAGCCGGTAGGAGTACCGGCAGGGATGGGCGCAGTCGCCCCGGTTGGCGTCCCGGCCGGTCAGGTAGGCGCTGAGCATGCACCGTCCCGAGTAGGAGATGCAGAGCGCGCCGTGGACAAAGACCTCCAGCCCGATATCCGTGGCCCGGCGGATCTGCCGGATCTCCTCCAGGCCCAGCTCCCGGGCCAGGTTCAGCCGCCGCACCCCCTGGCCGGCCCAGAAACGGGCGCTGGCCGCGTTGGTCACGTTGGCCTGGGTGGAGAGATGGACCGGCAGCTCCGGCACCACCTGGCGGGCGGTCATCAGGATGCCGGGATCGGCAATGATCAGCGCATCCACGGCGGCATCGCGCAGAAAAAGCAGGTAGTCGGCCAATCCCTCCAGGTCCTGGTTGTGGGCAAAGATATTGACCGTCACATAGACCTTGACGCCATGGGCATGGGCATGGGCCACGGCCCGGAGGATACCGTCGGCATCGAAGTTGGCGGCCCGGGCCCGCAGGCTGTAGCGCCTGCCGCCCAGGTAGACGGCATCGGCGCCGTAGTGGATCGCGGTGACCAGTTTTTCAAAGCTGCCGGCCGGAGCCAGCAGTTCCGGGACGGATGGTTGTCCGGTTTCTTTCATTGTCTGCCTCGCAGGGGAATCGGTGCCATGGGTAATACCATCCTTTTTCACTCTTTTTCAACACTAACCATTGACCAATATCACCGATTGCCCTACTGTATATTTTTGCAGGTAACCCGGTAAGGCCGCAACAGTTTTCCCGGGTCGGATCCGATACACACGAGAGCATCCCCAAACCGGCAGCCCCTGCCGCGGCGAGACGCGCCGTTGGCCGGGTTCACTGAATTTTCATCATAACCATGATCACAGGGAGCCAGAAGATGCTGAAGAAAAACTACACCAGGACGAAGCAGAAATGCCGGGTCACCTTCAAGTATCCCAATGAAGAGCAGGCGGAATCGGCCGTGGTGGCCGGAGACTTCAACAACTGGTCACTGGAGGCCAATCCCATGAAACGGCTCAAGGACGGGTCTTTTTCCGCTACCATCTCCCTGGAGGCCGGCCGCTCTTATGGCTACCGCTACGTCCTGGACGGCAATGTCTGGGTCAACGACCCGGAGCCGGACGGCTTTGTCGCCAATGAATATGGCGAAGAAAACTCGGTGGTAACGGTATAGACCGCTGGCGGCGGACAGGAACTGTTCCGTCCGCCTCCGTTCCCCCGCCGGTATCCTTTCCCGGAGACCACCACCGGCCCCTTCCTCGTCCGATCAGGCCCCGCCACATGGCGGGCCACGGACCCGCCGGCAACCCTCCTCCCCTGCCCTGCTCCCGCGGCCCGGCACCGGCTCCCCTGCCTGTCCGGCATACCGGCCCTGCTCCCTGCCGCTCCGCCCTGTCATCCCCCCGCCTCCCCGGGAAACACCCGGCGTGACCACTCACTGGTTTCCCGCCCAACATCGGCCCGGTTCGCGACCGGGCTGCCAGGCCCCTCCTCGCCGCCCCTTTCCTGCGTCCCGATGTTTTTTTGAAAAATCCTTGACTGACCATATCCACTTCCATATACTGGTAATACAAAAATCAAACAAGTAACACCAAGAGAACATCCAAATCATGCATATTTCCGAAGGCATACTTTCGCTGCCGGTCCTGGCCGGAGGCGGCGTGATCGCGGCGACCGGTGTGGCGGTCGGGCTCAGGAAACTGGACTACGAGCACATCATGACCACGGCCCTGCTCTCCTCCGCCTTTTTCGTCGCCTCGCTGGTCCACGTGCCCATCGGTCCCAGCGCCGCCCACCTGATCCTCAACGGGCTGGTGGGGCTGATCCTCGGCTGGGCGGCGGTCCCGGCCATCGCGGTGGCGCTCTTTCTCCAGGCCCTGCTGTTCGGATTCGGCGGCCTGACCGTCCTCGGTGTCAACACGGTCATCATGGCCGGTCCGGCGGTGGTGGTCTACCTGCTGTTCGGCTCCTGGATCCGCGAGGGCGGCAGAAAACAGCTCCTCGGCGGTTTTCTCGCCGGTTCCCTGTCCGTGGCCATGTCCGGCATCCTGGTTGCCATCGCCCTGATCGGCACCGATGAAGCCTTCATGAAGACCGCGCAGCTCATTCTCCTGGCCCACATCCCGATCATGCTCATAGAGGGCGTGGTGACCATGTTCACCGTCTCATTTCTCAGCAGGGTCCAGCCCGAGATCCTGGCCATCCAGAAATCCTGATCCTGTCGAGGTCACCCCATGCGTACAATCATCCATTCTCCGGTTTTTCATGCCTTTTTCCTGCTCTGCAGCCTGCTGCTTCTCCAGCAGCAGGCCGACGCGCACGGCATCCGGGTCTTTGCCTACACCAGCGGCCCGGACATCGTGGTCGAAGGCAGGTTTTCCAGCGGCCGCGCCCCCGTCAACAGCAAGGTCAGGGTCTTCAGCACGAAAAGCGGCAAACTCCTTCTTGAAGGGAAGACCGGCAAGGACGGGGTCTTCACCTTTTCCCGTCCCGCCACCAATCCTGACGAGGGTCTGAAGATCGTGCTCGTCGCCGGCGAGGGTCACCAGGCAGAATGGACAATGACACCGGAAGACCTCAACGAGGAGCCCATGCCCGCCGCACCGGCGGCGGCCACCACTCCGGACAGGGCCACCGCTCCGGATACGGCCACCACTGCGGCAGCGCCGGCGGCGGCCACCGCCCAGGCCCCGGCAACGGCCGCGACGCCACCCGGCCAGGTTCTCGATAGCCGGGCCCTGGCCGACCTGGTCACGCGGAGCGTTGCCCGCGAGATCGCACCCCTGAAAAAGATGATGATGGAGCAGATGAACCGCGGACCCTCCATGACCGAAATTCTTGGCGGCATCGGCTGGCTGGTCGGTATTGCCGGGTTGCTCGCCGCCCTGAAAAAGAAATAACTCCCGCGCCCGCGGTCCGTGACCGCCAGGAAGGGACCGTCCCGTCGCAGCCGGGAGCGCAAACCGTCAACAGCAAACAGCAAGGATTACAAAGGGGGAAGTACCATGAATCGTCAAGAGGAGAAAAACAGATCCGGTCTGGTTTCGGTATTGGCCCTGGCCATCTTCATGCTGGCCGTGCCCATGAGCGCCCTGGCCCATTTCGGCATGCTGATCCCGGACAGAAACATCGTCAGCCAGGACAACAGGACCGTCGCCCTGACCCTGTCCTTTTCCCATCCCTTTGCCGGCATCGGCATGGACATGGCCAGGCCGGCCAAGTTTTTCGTCGACCTGGACGGCAGGAAGACCGATCTCGCCTCGACCCTGAAGCCGGCCACGGTCATGGACCACAAGGCATGGAAGACGGAGTACCGCTTCAAACGGCCGGGCGTCTATATCTTCGGCGTGGAGCCCCAGCCCTACTGGGAACCGGCAGAGGATACCTTCATCATCCACTACACCAAGACCGAGATCGCCGCCTTCGGGGCCGACGAGGGCTGGGACCGCCCCCTGGGCCTGAAGACCGAAATCATCCCCCTGCTGCGTCCCTTCGGCAACTACGGCGGCAACGCCTTTGTCGGCAAGGTGCTCATGGACGGCAGGCCCGTCCCGGGTGCCGAGGTTGAGGTCGAGTTCTACAACCGGGACAACAGGCTGACCGCTCCCAGCGAGTACCACGTCACCCAGGTCGTCAGGGCGGACAACGAGGGCATCTTCACCTTCGCCTGTCCCACCCCCGGCTGGTGGGGATTTGCGGCCCTGAACGAGGCCGACTACAAAATCAAGGGACCGGACGGCAACGACAAGGATGTCGAGCTCGGCGCTGTCCTCTGGATCTATCTCGACAAGTGGCCGAAATGATCGAGGAACGCTTTGCCCTGGGGTCGTCGCTCCTGCACCGGACCGACCCCACGGTCAAAATCATCGGCGCAACGGTACTGGCGGTCATCATCGCCATCTCGCAGAGCATGACCGCCATCCTGATCGGGCTGGGCATTGGCATCGCCCTTGCCCTGCTCGCCCGCCTCAGCCCCCGCGCCCTGTGGCCCAGGCTGATGGCTGTCAACCTCTTCTGCCTCTTTCTCTGGGCCACCCTGCCCCTGACCGGCGGCGGCGAGACCATGGGCCATATCTGGACCCTGCCCATCAGCCACAAGGGCGTGACGCTCGCCCTCTACATCACCATCAAGACCAACGCCATCCTGCTCATCCTCACCGCCCTGCTCGCCACCTCGCCGGTCCACCACATCGGCCGCGGCATGCAGCGGCTGGGAATCTCGACCAAGCTGACCCTTCTCCTGCTGACCAGCTACCGCTATCTCAATCTGATCCACCAGGAGTTCAACCGGCTGCGGCGGGCCGCGGACCTGCGCTGCTTCAACCCCAGGACCAACATCCACACCTACCGCACCTACAGCTACCTGGTGGGCATGACCTTTGTCCGCAGCTGGGAACGTTCAAGAAGGGTCCACAACGCCATGCTGATGCGCGGCTTCAACGGCACCTTCCCGGTTCTTGACAGCACCACTTTCCAGCGGCGGGATATATATATCCTCACCCTCCTTTCCTGCTGCGCCCTGGTCCTGGCCGCAGTCAGCCTGCTCCACTGAGCCGCCCCGCGCCGGGCGCGGGAACCTGCGACCAGGACGGACCGCGCCGCCCCTCCCGCCACCACCATCATGCCGCGACCTGACCGCGGCTGAGAAAAAATACCGCCCTGCCCTGTACCATGGCGGGGTTTTCTGGTATTGTGACCTTATGAACACATCGACAGACAAACACGACGTTGCCATCGAGCTGCGCAACATATCCTTCACCTATCCCGGCCATGATCATCCCGTGTTCGACAGCCTGAACTTCTCTTTCCGGGGCGGACACATGGGGCTGATCGGCGACAACGGGTCAGGCAAGACCACCCTCTTTCACATCATGGTGGGCCTGCTCCATCCCGACTCGGGGCAGGTGCTGTTCAACGGGAAGGTCATGGAGACGGAGGAGGACTTCACCATCCTGCGCCGGCATGTGGGCATGCTCTTCCAGAATGCCGACGACCAGCTCTTTTCTCCCTCGGTGGTGGAAGACATCGCCTTTGGCCCCCTCAACCTCGGCCACCCGCCCGGGGAGGCCAGGGAGATCGCCATGAGGACCCTGGCGCAGGTGGGCCTCGAAGGGTACGAGGACCGGATCACCCACCACCTGTCGGGCGGTGAAAAACGGCTGGTGGCCCTGGCCACGGTCCTGGCCATGGAGCCGGAGATCCTGCTGCTCGACGAACCGACCAACGATCTCGACAACGCCGCCCGCGGCCGCCTGCTGGAGATTCTCGGCAGCCTGGACCAGTCCCTGATCCTCATCTCCCACGACTGGGACTTTCTCAGCCGCCTCACATCGACCTTCTATGCCCTGGAAAACGGCCAGCTTGTCCGCAGCAACCAGGTCACCATCCACCAGCACCAGCATGTCCATCCCCTCGGGGACCGGCGCCACATCCATCCGCCCTGCTGAACCCGCATGTTGCACAAAGGTCGTCGTGTACAAAGGTCGTCGCGAACGGTCTGAAAATGCCATACATGCAGGGAACAGCGCAGAAAGGTCCGCAGGGATATTGAAATCCGCCTGCTGCCCGGCCACCACCGTCGCCCCGCCGGCAGACGCCCGGACAGGCACAGGCAACCGTCACCGCCGGCCCGCGATCAGTGCCAAAGCACCAGGCCCCAGACCAGGAACGTCAGCACCAGGGTCATGAGCACGGCTGCCGATCCCAGGTCCTTGGCCCGGCCGGACAGGGGATGGTGTTCGCTGCCGATGCGATCCACCACCGCTTCCACTGCCGAGTTGAGCAGCTCCACCACGGGAACCAGCACCAGGCTGGCCACCAGCAGCGCCCGCTCGACACCGTTCTCGCCCAGCCACATCCCCAGCGGGGCCAACACTGCCACCATGATCACCTCCTGGCGGAAGGCGGCCTCGCCCCGCCAGGCCGCCTGCAGGCCGGAGATGGAGCAGAGGGCGGCCCGCAGCAGCCGGCTTACTCCAGGACCATTGCGCTTTTCCCCCTCACCCATCTCCCTTCCTCCCTGTGTTGACCACCTGCGGGCAGCAGACCTCCGGGGCTGCCTTTTCCCCTGTACCGAACAGTTGCAACCATTCTAGCATGGACCTGGTATTTCTTCCAGCCGGGGTCCTCCACCATTCTGCCGCCGCTCCACGGGAGCCATGGTTTCTCTCTTTTCTTCCTCTCCGGACTTCCGTTTTTTTACCGGGAAACCTGCCGTGACCGGCAACCAGTGACAGAAAATCATTGCCAAAAAGAGCACAGGGTGGTATTTATTAACATAAGCACGTCATTATAGCCGCACCGACCCGCCGGAACACACACAGGCAGTGAAACCCGGAAAGATGCCGGTGCATGAAACGGCCGGGGCCGGGTCGCCGGATAAACCCGGCATCCACCTGCAAGGCCAGCGGACAACAATGACACCCAAACCGGTAACAGCCGGGCAAGGGGTCAGGCCCGCGGTTTCCACCGCCGGTGCGGAAGACTGCGCTGTCTTCCGGATCCTGACCTTCCGGTTCCCACCAACCACGTCGGACACAACCTGACCATGGACCAAGAAACCTTTTCACTGGCCCGGGCCAAGCTCGGAAAGACCCAGAAAGCCCTTGCCGAGCTGCTGGGTGTATCACTGAAGGCGGTACAGAGTTATGAACAGGGCTGGCGGAGCGTTCCCCTCCACATCGAACGCCAGCTCTACTTCCTCCTGGTCAACCAGCGCAAAGGGACCAAGAAACGCCGCCGGGACTGCTGGAACGAAAAAAAGTGTTCCCACAAGAAGGAATGTCCCGCCTGGGAGTTCCAGGCCGGCCACCTCTGCTGGTTCCTGAGCGGTACCCATTGTGAGTGCACCTCGGACAAGGACTGGAAGGACAAGATGGAGATCTGCCGCAAGTGTTCGGTACTCTCCTCGCTGCTTTGAACTGACCCCACCGGTGTCACAGGCCGGCTGCCGCCCGCGTGGAGCAGCGGCCGTTCCCTGGGCGCATTTTCCGCCGGAACGCGGCACGCCCTCTCCGGCAGGCGGGTTCGTCTCCTCTCCGGCACCGCGTCTGAACCCGCTTTCCCTGTTTACCCGCCCCTCTTCCCCGTGGTAGAATACCTGTAATCCCGGGCCGGCCGGATTCCTTTCCTTTCTTCAGCACCAGGTCATCCATGAGCGGAACACGAATCGGCATGGCCATGAGCGGCGGCGTGGACTCCACGGTCGGCGCCACCCTCCTGCGCGAGCAGGGATACCGGGTGGAGGGCTTTTTCATGCTCCTGCCGGTGACCGGCCTGGAGGAACAGATCGAGCGGGTACGCGGCCTGGCGGCGCAACTGGAGATCCCCCTGCACCTGGTCGATCTGCGCACCGAGTTCCGGCGGGTGATCCGCTATTTCGTGGACGCCTACCGGCGGGGATACACGCCCAACCCCTGTATCCGCTGCAACCCGGAGATCAAGTTCGGCGCCCTGCGTGCGGCCATGCGGGAACGCGGCATCGGGCTGATGGCCACGGGCCACTATGCCCGCATCATCCGGCCGGCCGGAGGCGGCGGCGCGGCCCTGCACCGGGGCCTGGACCCCCGCAAGGACCAGTCCTATTTCCTCTGCCGGCTGCCCGCCGATCTGCTGGAGCGCATCAGGCTGCCGCTGGGCGAGTGGCGCAAGGACCAGGTCTACGAACGGGCCGACCGGCTCGGTCTCACCGGCTTTGCCGGCCAGGAGAGCCAGGACGTCTGTTTCCTGGCCGAGGGCCTGTCCGCCTTCCTCCGGGGACAGGGACTCGGGGAACAGGCGGGCGAGATCGTCACCGCCGACGGCCGCGTCCTGGGCGGCCACAACGGAA
>DRKI01000011.1 GCA_011051875.1 Desulfobulbus sp.
AATTACCCGGGATCAATACAGGACTTGCAGGATACCGCAGGGCGCCGCAGCTGTGCGTAATCGCACTTCACAATCATACAACCCGCATATTGGGAGAGAACGTATGCGGACGGGGTGCCCTGTGACCGCTGACGAGCCGTGCGCCCACCTGCAAACGAAAAAAAGGGGTCAGCCCTGACGGGATGCCCCCTTGATATTTCTGGCGCGCCAGGGAGGATTCGAACCCCCGACCTACGGATTCGTAGTCCGGCACTCTATCCAGCTGAGCTACTGGCGCGTATGTCGGGCCGACTATACACCAAAACAATAGGCGGCACAAGATATTTATTGGCCGGCACAATGCCGCCGGCGCGGGATGGTGGATGGTCCGGCGCCCAAGTCAGGAGTTGCCCCTGGTCTTCACCTGCAGGAACTGGATCTCGTTCTCGCCGGGCTTCATCTCCGGCCGCGGGATGATGTCCACCACGGCATCGTGCCTGGCCTCCAGCTCGGAAAGCTCCTGCCGTTTCTTGTTCAGCAGGTAGTGGGCCACCTCCAGGGGCAGGCGGCACTCCACCCGGTTGACCTTCTTGCGGCTGATGCCGGTCTGGATCCGGCGCAGGTAGTAGAGGGCCTGGGTCTCCACCGAGCGGATCACGCCCCGTCCCTTGCAGTACTCGCAGGTACGGTAGCTGCCCTTCTCGATGGGCGCGCCCATCTTCTGGCGCGAGATCTGCATCAGGCCGAAGCGCGATATGCGGCTGATGTCCACCTTGGCCTTGTCCCGCTTCATGCTGGCCTTGACCTGTTTTTCCACCTCCCGGATATGCTTCTTGTTGCGCATGTCAATGAAATCGACCACGATCAGGCCGCCCAGGTCACGCAGCCGCAGCTGGCGGGCCAGTTCCTCGGCCGCCTCCATGTTGGCCAGGAAGATGGTGTCCTCGAAATCCGCGTTCTTGGAAGTCCGGCCCGAGTTGACATCGATGGCCACCAGGGCCTCGGTGGGATTGATGACAATGGAGCCGCCCGAGGGCAACGGCACCTGGGGCCGGTAGATGGACTCGATCTGCTCCTCGATGTTGTACTGGTTAAAGATCGGCTTGGCCCCCCGGTGCAGCCTTACCCGCACCTTACGCTGCCTGGCCGGCAGCAGCTCGACAAAGGAGTTGACCTGGTCCATCGACTCCTGGGTATCGACCAGGATCTCCTGAATATCGGGCGTGAAATGGTCGCGCAGAAAGCGGATCACCGTGTCCTGGTCCTCGTAGATCAAAGCCGGCGCGGCCATGGTTTGACCCCGGTTCTTGATCTCCTTCCAGAGGCGCAGCAGGTAGGAGAGATCCTTCTGCAGGGCGGTCTTGGTGATATCGGCGCTGGCGGTACGGATGATGTACCCGATCCCCTCCGGGATATTGAAACCGCTCATGATTTCCCGCAGATGGGCACGCCGCTCCTCGCCGGTGATCTTGCGCGAGATGCCGGCCGAATCGCTGCCCGGCATGAGCACCAGGCAATGGCCGGGCAGGGAGAGATAGGTGGTCATGTTGGCCCCCTTGTTGCCGGTGACCTCCTTCACCACCTGCACCAGGACCTCCTGTCCCTTGCGGACCACGTTCTCAATCTTCAGTTTCTTCCACTGGTGGCGGGCGATCAGTTCGCGGCTGCGCTCGTCCACGTCCTGGCGGTAATATTCGGGATGGATCTCGTTGAAAGGCAGGAAACCGTTGCGGCCGGTGCCGATATCGACAAAGGCCGCCTGCAGGTTGGCCTCCACCGAGACGATCCGCCCCTTGTAGATATTGTTCTTGGTCCGCTCCCGGACCACGGTGGTCACGTGGAAGGACTCCAGCCGCCCGCCCTCCACCAGGGCGATACGGCACTCCTCGGGCTCCTCGGCATTGATCAGCAGCTTGATGACCTGGGGTTTCT
Organism: Desulfobulbus sp.; assembly: GCA_011051875.1. Lineage (GTDB taxonomy): Bacteria > Desulfobacterota > Desulfobulbia > Desulfobulbales > Desulfobulbaceae > DRKI01. The sequence goes on from DRKI01000011.1 coordinate 1,912, forward strand.
TTTTCTTCTGCTCCCCGCCACCGGCCTCCTTCCCGTTCTCGCTCTTGTTCTCACCCCTGCCGGCCTGGTCCTGTGTCTTTGCCTCGCCCTTGCCGCCGTTCTTCTTCTTGCGGCCCCTGGCGGACTGGGACCGGGACCGCCTGGTGCCGCGGCCGCGGGACGGCTTTGCCTCTTCCTCCTGGTCCCGGACCTCCGGGTCCGTGCCTGCACTCTCCTCCGGTACCGGAGCCTCCTTGCTCTCCTCCGGCCCGGTACCGGCCTTCTTGCCACCCCGGTCCTTTCCGCTTCTGCCTTTGACCGCCTCTGGCGGCGCCTCTGCCGCCTCCGGCGCAGCTTCAACCGATTCCGGGACCTGTTCCGCTGCCTCTTCCCCCGCCTCCCCGGATGACGCACCCTCCTCCTGCTTCTTTTTTTTCATCAGGGAAGGCACATTCTTCCACCAGGCACCTGTGGATACCTTGGGCAGGGTCTTTTTTGGTTCTTTTTTCGTACTCTTTTCTTCAGTCATCAATACTCCTTGCCTCGCAAAACTGTAACGGCAGCTGCAGCAGGAGCGCCGGATTCGCGCGGCCAGACGACTCTCCAGGGACCATGGCCTGCCCGGCACGGAATTCTCTCCCGTGCCCGGTACGGGCGGTATCAATGGTAATAGATTCTGTCGCCATGGCGCCGTTTGCTGATCCTGCCGGCGCGAACAAGCGGCTCGAGCAGCTGCTCAACCTTTTCCGGCCCTCCCGCCTGGAAGGTCCGGTCGATATCGGCGGCCGTGCAGGGCCGCCTCTGTACCATGTGCACTATTTCGACAAGCCGGGCCGGGAGGCTTTCTCCCCCCTCCGCGCCAGCCTGCTGCTGTTCTTCACTGTCCCGCGGCGTCTCGGCCAGCAGGTCCACGACCAGGCCGGGCCGGATCGCTCGGAACCGGGCCGCGATTTCCCGCAGCCGCCGGTGGCTCACCGGCCTGGCAAACGATTCCAGCGGCGGCCGGGCCACCGTGTTCAGCTGCACCCGTTCCAGCCGCATCCGGCCGATGACCCCGGCCAGGGCCCCGACCTCCTCGTCGCTGTCGTTGAGGCCGCGAACAAAAAGTATTTCAAGCCACAACCGCCCCCTGTACTCGCGGGAAAACCTGACCAGGCCCTCGATGATCTCTGCCAGGTCGAGACAGGCGGCCGGACGGTCGACCTTCCTGAAGCCGGCCGCCAGGGCCGAATCCAGCGACGGGATAACAATATCGGCCTGTTGCAGCTCCTGCCGGATCCGGGCGTCTCCCAGGGTGGTGCCATTGGTCAGAACCGCTATGGGTTTGCCGGCCACTTTCTTGAGATGGGCCAGGATGGTGCCGAACCCGGAATGCAGGGTCGGCTCGCCGCTGGCGGTGACCGTGACCACGTCCACGTTCTCCAGCCGTGCCCGGTCCCGGCAGAACGCGTCGATCTCGGCAATGATCCCGGCGGTCGGCACATACTCCGCCCGCTGGCAGGTCAACCGGACAGTGGGGCCGACCTCGCAGTATACACAATTGAGATTGCAAACCTTTTCTGAAAACAGATCCACTCCGAGAGAACGGCCGAGCCGCCGTGAATTCACCGGGCCGAAGATATGCTTCATGAGGATCGCCTGGCGTTGCCGCCCGCGTCACGCCACCTGTTCAAGGGAGGGGACTTACAAGGGTTGGAAAATCAGTATATTAGGCAGAGCATAAACTGGCCGATACATAAACCAAATTCCAGGGATGCGCAAGTCTAATCTGGAGCTTTTTCCTTGACACCGCCTGCGCCTGCGCGTACATTCCAACCGATTGGACTTGTCTATTTTTCTTCAGGAAATTCCGCCATTCCAACAACCACAGGAGCAGGTCGAGGTGAAGCAAACCATTCCATCCTCCCCGATCACCGCGCTTTTCATTCTTTTTATTTCCTGGAGTTTTTTAGCCGCCACCGGCGGCAGGGCCGATGTGGTCAAGGCAAGCCAGTGGCAGATAACCGCCGACAAGATCACCCGCTACGAAAATCCGCCCTCTGTTATTGCCGAGGGCAACGTGGTCCTGGAGAAGACCGAGACCGTGACCCGCCAAAAGAAGACCGCCGCCGGTTCCGGCTGGAGCGAGCTGCTCGAGGAGGAAACAGGCCAGAAGGCGGGCGAGGCGGCCGCGAAGACCGTCACCGAGACCAAGACCATCACCACCATCAAGGCCGACTGGCTGGTCTATGACATGGACTTGGGCACGGTCAAGGCCCGGGGCGACCTGGTCATTGACGTGGGGCCGGACCAGCTCAGCGCCGAGAGCGGCGTCGTGGACCTGAACCGTGAGACCGGTACCTTCTATAATGCCACCATCATCCGCCAGTACAAGGACATGCACTTCGAAGGCAGGGTGATCGAGAAGACCGGCGATCTCACCTACCACATTGAGGACGGCTGGATCGTGACCTGCAAGCTCAAGAAAGGCGAGACCCCGCCCTGGAGCTTTGCCGCCGCCGACGCCGAGATCACCGACAACGGCTACGCCTTTCTCAAGCATACCACCTTCCGCATCAAGGGCGTGCCTGTCCTCTATGCGCCGGTCATGCTGCTGCCGGCCAAGCGTACCCGGCAGACCGGCTTTCTTTTTCCCTCCATCTCCAGCTCGGACCGGGACGGGTTCGGGATCGAGACACCGTTCTTCATCAATCTCTCCCCGAGCAGCGATATCACCCTCTATCCCCAGTACATGGCCAAGCGCGGCCTGATGACCGGCGGCGAGTTCCGCTACATCCTGGACCCGACCTCCAAGGGGATGCTGATGGCCAACTATCTGCACGATGACCTCAGCGATCCCTCCGAAGTCTCCTACTACGAGGACGGCAACTACACCCATACCAACAAGGACCGCTACTGGCTACGCGGCAAGGCGGACCAGGATTTCGGCGACTGGATCACCAGGCTTGACCTGGACATCGTCTCGGACCGCGACTACCTGACCGAATTCTCGTCCGGACTGACCGGTTTCCACATGAGCCAGAACCGGTTTCTCAAGACCTTCGGCCGCGGCTTCCAGAACAAGACCGAGGACCAGCGCCAGTCCTCCCTGCGGCTGCTCCGATCCTGGAGCAACGGCATGGCCCTGCAGGCCGAACTCATGGGAGTCAATGACCAGCGGCTCGACAAGAGCAGCCCCACGCCACTGTGGAAACTGCCTTCGGTCAACTTCACCGGCCTGGTCCCCTTCTACGGCACGGGCATCGATTTCTCCTGGGACGCGGACTATGTCAACTTCTGGCGCAAGGAAGGGGTGGCCGCCCACCGGATCGACATCTTTCCCCGTCTCACCATGGCGGTTCCGCTCAGCCCCTACCTGGAGACCACCGTGGATGGAGGTATCCGCAATACCACCTACCTGATCCAGGACAACGGCGACCCGGACTGGACCGGGAGCGATACCGAGAACCGGTTCCTGGTCGACCTGGGCGGCGAGATCGGCACCACCATGGTCCGGAAGTTCGCCATCAACACCGGCAGCGTCACCGCCTGGGACCATACCTTCCGGCCCTTTGTCTCCTACCGCTACGTCTCGGACGCCAACCAGGATGACCTGCCCAAGTTCGACCGCGTGGACACCATCGCCGACCAGAACATCTTCTACTACGGCATCGACAATTTCTTCTCGGTCTACGGCGAGCGCAACGGCAGGAAATATGACAGAAAGTACGGATACATAAAAATAAAACAGGGCTATGACCTGCGCAGCGCCGAGAGCGACACTCCGCTCACCCCGGTCAATGTCCGGGTCGACTGGTACCCACTATCGGACTTCCGGCTCATCTACCGGACAGACATGGATGTCTACGGGGACGGATTCATCTACCACGGCCTGGAGGCCTACTACAAGAATCACCGTGGCGACATCCTGTCGGCTGACTACCGTTATGACAGCATCAACAACATCAATTCTATCAAGGCCGACGCCCGGGTCAACCTGTTCCACTTTTTCTCTGCCGGCTACCGTATCGAACGTTCCATCGAGGACGGCAAGACCGTGGAGGAAAACTTCAGCCTGATCTACCAGCCTGCCTGCTGGTCGGTGGAGCTGGCGTCCAACTATACGCCGGGCAACCAGAAGTTTACCGTCATGTTCCGCCTGGCCAATATCGGCAACCCCCTGGGGATCCAGGTGCCCGGACTCTAACGGCCGGCCCGTGGCACGAGTGCCCTGCCCCGCAAGCCGGACCACGGAACCTTTCCCGTCCCTCCATGACCAATGAAATACATCGATGTCTTCAACGGCGATGCCGATGGTATCTGCGCCCTGCACCAGCTCAGGCTGCAGACCCCCCGGCCCGGCGCCCGCTTGGTCACCGGCGTCAAGCGTGACATCCGGCTGCTGGCCAGGCTGAAGGGAATCCGCGACCATGAGATCACGGTCCTGGACATCTCCATGGACCGCAACCGGGACGATCTTGAACGGCTCCTGGCCGAGGGCAACAGGATCCTGTACGTGGATCACCACTTCAGCGGCGAGATCCCGGCCTCGTCCCTGCTCACCGCCCACATCGACCCCTCGCCCCGGACCTGCACCTCCATGATCGTTGACGGGCTGGTGGCGGGAAAATACCGGTCATGGGCCGTGGTCGGCGCCTTTGGTGACAATCTCGACGAAACCGCCCTGCAGGCGGCTCGCAGCCTGGATCTCGACCAGGACCAGGTCACCGCTCTGCGCGAGACCGGCATCCTGCTCAACTACAACGGCTACGGGGCCGCCCTGGACGATCTCTTTTTTCCGCCCGATGTCCTCTACCGGGCCGTACGCGAGTTTACCGATCCCCTGGAGTTCCATGCCCGGTCCAGCGCCCTGGCGAGGTTGCGCGACGGCTACCACCGCGACATGGCCCGGGCCTCCTCGCACGGCCCCCTGCGCGAGGAACCCGGCTGCCGCGTCTTCCGGCTCCCGGGCGAACCGTGGGCCCGCAGGGTGAGCGGCGTCTACTCCAACATCCTGGCCCGGCAGGAGCCCGGCAAGGCCCATGCCCTGCTGATGCCCAATGCCGACGGTTCCTGGCGGATCAGCGTCCGGGCCCCCCTGGCCAGCCGGACCGGCGCCGACCTCCTTTGCCGCAGCTTTCCCACCGGTGGCGGCCGCGCCGCCGCCGCAGGCATCAACGAACTGCCGGCGGAGATGCTCGATACGTTCCTGGCCGCATTCAGCCGGCAGTATGCCAAAGAACCGCCATGCGCCGCTCATTCCGCCACACCATGACCACCCGGACCTCCCTTGCCGGCCATGACCGGCGCACCGCCCCGGTCCGCCGAGTCCCTGGCACGCTTCTCGCCTGCCTGCTCCTGCTGCCCCTGCTGCTTGCCGGCCCGGCAGCGGTCCCCGCCTGGGCCGGGAAAAAGGCCGCTGACCTGGTCGCCGACGGTCAGCCCATTGACCTGCACCAGGAAAAGTACCGGCAACTGTTCCGTGAACTGGAGAAAAAACACCATTTCAGCGCCAAAGAGCTGGAGACCATCTTTGCCGGCCAGACCATCTCCCGGCGGGTCCTGGAGCTGATGGACCGGCAGTGGGAGGCCAGGCCCTACTACAAGTACGCCCCCCTGTTCCTCACCCCGAAAAACATCAGGAAGGGTCGGGAAAACCTCCGCCGCTACCGGAGCCTGCTCGACCGGATCGAGCAGCGGTTCGGCGTTGACCGGGAGATCGTGGTCGCGATCTGGGGCATCGAGACCAGGTACGGCACCCACCAGGGAAAGTTCAACGTCCTGCAGACCCTGAACACCCTCTTTGACGCCTATCCCAGGCGATCGAAATTCTTCCGCAAACAGCTTGTCCACTTCCTGCTCCTGTGCCGGGAGAACAATGTTGACCCCCGCACGGTCATGGGCTCCTATGCCGGTGCCTTCGGCCAGACCCAGTTCATCCCCTCTTCCTTCCGGGCGTATGCGGTCAGCTTTGATGGCGACTCACGCCGCGACGTCTGGAATTCGGTTCCCGATGTCCTGGCCTCCATTGCCAACTATCTCAAACGGTTCGGCTGGACCCTGCATGGACCGATCTATGCTGATATCGGCCATGAGCTCAAGGATCACCGGCTGCTGGCGGCCAGGCTCAAGGGCAGGAAGGGCCGGGTTCCGGTCGAGCTGGTCCGCAGGGTCCAGGGGCTGGACCTGCCCTCCTCGCCGGGCAACCGCCCCCTGTCCATCGTCGGGCTGGAGCTGGCACCCGGCAGCGGGCACGAGATGCGCTATATCGCCGCCTATCCCAACTTCCAGGCCATCACCCAATGGAACCATTCGAACCGGTACGCCATGGCGGTCACCGAGCTGGCCCAGGCCTTCAGGACCGCAGATTCCCGGCGCAGTCAATAACCCGGCGCGCCGGCACCATGGCACCGGGGCAGCCGGAAAGGACCCTCTCCTGGCAGCGGATCCTGCATGGCTGCCTCCTCCTGCTCCTGGTCGTCCCGCTCCTGCTGCTCAACGGAAGCTGTGCAAGGAAACCCGCTGTTTCCCTTGCCCCGGACAGCTATCCCCTGTTCACCGACGACCTGGCCTTTGCAGACCTGCAACAGGCCATCGATGCCAGCCTGCGCTACCTCCGGACCCTGCCTCCTGACACGCTCCTGCCGGTCGGAGACAGGCGGGTGTCGCCGGGTCGTCTCAGGGCATCCCTGCTCGCCTTTGCCGGCCTGATCGGCTCCCGTCCCTCTCCGGATATCCTGAACCGCGAGATACGCCGCCGGTTCGAGGTCCTGCAGGCCACGGGCACGACCGGCTTCAACCCTGGACGCGAGATGCTGGTCACCGGTTATTTCCAGCCGGTGTTCCAGGGCTCCCTTGTCCGGCAGCCCCCCTACATCCATCCGCTCTACACGGTTCCCCGTGATCTCGCTGTCCGGCGTGGCAGGGCCGGCGGCGGCCGGTCCATCGGCCGGCTGGCGGATGGCGCCTTTCTCCCCTACTGGAGCCGGGCCGAGATCGAACAACAGGGCCGTGCCCGGGGCAACGAACTGGTATGGCTCCGCGATCCCATGGATGCCTTTGTCCTCCACGTCCAGGGATCGGGGCTCATCCGGCTCACCGACGGTTCACTGCGCGGCGTCCATTATGCTATCAGCAACGGCCGTCCCTACCGGAGTATCGGCAAATACCTGGTGGACACGGGCAGGATGTCCCTGGCCGATGCCAGCCTGGAGTCCATTCGTGCCTATATTGCCGAGCATCCCGGGGAACGGGACGAGATCCTGCACCACAACGAATCATTCATATTTTTCAACTGGAGCCGGGGCCTCGATGCCGTGGGCAACCTGGGGGTCCGTCTGACCCCTGGCCGCTCCATTGCCGTGGATCAGCGATGCTTTCCGGCCGGCGGCCTGGCCTTCCTCTCCTCCCGTCAGCCAACAGAGGACGGCAGTGGCAGGATAACCGGCTGGAAGCCCCTGCAGCGCTTTGTACTCGTCCAGGACCGGGGATCGGCCATCCGCGGTCCCGGCCGGGTGGACGTGTTCTGGGGCACCGGTGCCCGGGCCGGCGCTGCTGCCGGCCGGATGAAGGAGACCGGCGCCCTCTACTTTTTCATCCTGAGACAGGACAATGCACACTGACCGGCGAAGCAGGGGCAGCGGCGCAGGAGCCCGCTGGCGGCGGGTGGCCCGGGTCTACCAGGAACGGGCCCGGGAATATGATGCCTGGTACGAGGACTCCCTGCTCTTTGCCATCGAACTGGATCCCCTGCTGGAAATCGAGCCGAGCCTGCCCCGCCCACGGCTCGAGATCGGTTCCGGGCCAGGCAGGTTCGGCGCCCGCCTCGGGGTGGAACTGGCCCTGGATCCGGCGCCCGCCGCCTTGCAACTGGCCCGTCAACGCGGTATGATGGTGACAGCCGGTATCGGGGAAGAGCTGCCGATACGGACAGACCGTATCGGCACGGTCTTCCTGCTCTTTACCCTCTGTTTTCTCGGCAATCCGCGCCAGGTATTCCGGGAGTGCGTGCGGGTCCTCGCGCCGGGCGGCCGCCTGGTGGTTGGGCTGGTGCCCGGTCTGTCGGCATGGGGAAGGATGCTGACACGCAAAAAACACCAGGGCAACCCCTACTACCGGTACGCCGAATTCCGGACCATTGCCCGGTGGACAGAGATACTGGCGGAGTGCGGACTTGAAGTGGTCGATGCCCGCTCCACCCTGTTCCAGGCACCCGAAAAACTGCAGCGCCAGGAAAAGCCGCAAAGCGGCACCGACGAACGGGCCGGATTCTGCGTCCTCGTGGCCCGTGTCAAGGAGACCGCCCCATGAACTTTGCCAACCTGATCACCCTGACCACTGATTTCGGCCTCCAGGATCCCTATGTCGGCCAGATGAAAGGGGCGATCCTCAAGCGCAACGTCACCGCCAGGATCATCGACCTGACCCACGGCATTCCGCCGCATGACGTGCTGAGCGCCGCCATCACCCTGCGCACCAGCTACTCCTACTTTCCGGATGGCTCCATCCACCTGGTGGTGGTGGACCCCGGCGTCGGCAGCCAGCGTTCCATCCTGGCCGCCGTCGGCGATGGTCACCTCTTCATCGCCCCGGACAACGGTACCCTCACCCTGCTGGCCGCTGACGGAAAGCTGCAGGAGGTCCACCGGGTGGAAAACAGGGCCCTCTTTCCCTCCGAGGTGAGCTGCACATTTCACGGCCGTGACATCATGGCGCCGGTGGCGGCGGCCCTTGCCGCCGGCATGCCGCTTGACAAGGTGGGCACGGCCGTCGACTTCGGCGACTGTGTCCGCCTGGACGTGCCGCAACCCCGCATCACGGAACAGGGTATCGAAGGACAGGTCCTGCAGGTGGACCGGTTCGGCAACATCCGCACCACCATCACCACGGCGGCCCTGAGCCGCTTCCAGCCGGACAGCTTCAACGGTATCGAGATCGGGCGGGAACGGATCAACGCCATTGCCACCACCTACTCCCAGCGCCCCCCCGGCGACCTGATCGCGGTGATCGACTCCTCCGGATACCTGGAGCTGGCCGTCAACAAGGGCAGTGCGGCCGAGGTCACCGGCTGCCGGCCCGGCGACCCGGTGACCGTTCACATGAAATCCCGGATTGAGCGCGGATGACAGGAGACGGCCCCGATACGGGGTCGGGAGGATATACACAACATCACAACATTTTGCCAGGAGAGAGAGAACGATGAAAAAACAGACCCTTGTCCTAGCAGCAACCCTGACCCTGCTCCTGGGGTGCTCGAAGATGGAGCTGGGCAGCCAGGGCGCCAAGTCTGTGGCCACAGGCAGCGCCGGCGGCGCGGCGGCAACCAATGTCAACTCGCAGCTCGAACGATGCAGCGAACCCTACGGTACCCTGGCCGTCAACGAGGACCGGACGGCGAACTGGTACTCGTGGCTGGGCCGCTATGGTATCCAGTCCACGGTGCCGGTGCTCCGCCTGCTGGCCCAGGAGAGCAACTGCTTCGTGGTGGTGGAGAGGGGAGCAGGTTTCAGGAGCCTGACCAGGGAGCGGCAGCTCCAGGCCGCAGGAGAGCTGCGGCAGCACAGCAACTTCGGCAAGGGCCAGATGGTGGCCGCCGACTACACGGTCACCCCGACCCTGATCTTCCATGACAATGACACCGGGGGCGTGGGCGGTGCCCTGGGCGGGCTTTTCGGCTCGGTGGGCGCGCTCATCGGCAGCTCTCTGCAGACCAAGGACGCAGAGAGCCTGCTGACCCTGGTCGACAACCGGTCAGGGGTCCAGGTCGCCGCGGCCGAGGGCAGTGCCCGCTCCATGGATATCGGCGGCCTGATGGGCATGTTCGAGGCCTCCACCGGCCTGGGCGGCGGCCTGCACGCCTACGAGAAGACACCCGAGGGCAAGGTCATCGTGGCCTCCATGACCGATGCATTCAACAACCTGGTCCGCGCGGTCAGGAACTACCGGCCACAGAAGGCAACCGGCCCCCATGGCATGGGCACCGGCGGCAAGCTCAAGGTCAACTGAAACTCCCGGGTCCAGTCCGGCAGATCCGCACGTGTGACACCGCCCTGCGGTGTCACGCTCCGGCACCACCCGGTTTGCATTGCCGGGCGAGCCCGCTCGTGCGGGCATACCGCTCAGCCGCTGCTCTCTGCCATCCTGCCGAACCGCTGCCAGAAATCGGGAAACGACTTCTTTACGCACTCCTCGCCCCGGATCCTCACCCCGGGTACCTTCAGGCCGGCCACGGCAAAGCACATCGCGATCCGGTGATCGTCGTAGGTCCTGATCTCGGCGCCGTGCAGGTTGCGCCCCCCGGCCCGGCCGTGGATGACCATCCGCGCCGGCTCCTCCTCAACCTCGGCTCCCAGCCTGCGCAGCTCCCTGACCATGACCGCCAGCCGGTCACACTCCTTGATCCGCAGGTGGGCGATATTGTCGATCACCGTGGTTCCCTCGGCAAATGCGGCCACCACGGCCAGGGTCGGCGCGACATCGGGCATGTCGCCCATGTCCACCTCGATGCCGGCAAGCTGCCCGGGCCCGCTCACCGTGATCCCGCCGCCGCGGGTGGTCACCTCGCAGCCCATGCGCGCCAGCAGCGGCACCAGGCCGGCATCACCCTGCAACGAAGGCACCGGCACATTGGCCACCGTGACCCGGCCGCCGGTGACCGCGGCCGCGGCCCAGAAATAGGAGGCCCCCGAAGCATCGCCCTCGATCCGGTACTCGCGGCCCCTGTAGCACCCCTGCGGGATCCGGAAAAAGGCGAGAGACGGGGTCGCTGCCACCTGGATACCGAAGTCGGCCATCACATCCAGGGTCATCTCCACGTAGGGCCGGGACAGGACCTCGCCCCGGACCTCCAGTTCCGCCTCTCTGGCCGCGTAGGGGGCGACCAGGAGCAGTGAGGAGAGGTACTGGCTGGATTTGCCCTCCGGCAGAACCGTGCGGCCTCCGCTCAGGCCGTGCGCCTCGATCAGCAGGGGCGGGCAGCCGGTGCCGGCCTCGCTGCGGATCTCCACGCCCCAGCCCCGCAGGGCCGCGATCAGGGGCTCAATGGGCCTCTGGGCCATGCGCTCGGAACCGGTGATCCGGAAACGGCCATTGCCCAGGGCGGCCACCGAGGTCAGAAAACGGGTGGCCGTGCCGTTGTTGCCAAGGTAGATGTCGTCGGCCGGCTGACTGATCCTGCCTCCGCATCCCCTGACCCGCCACCTGGCCGGATCGGAATCATCGATTTCGATCCCCATGGCCCGAAGGGCGGTCATGGTATAGCTGGTGTCCTCGGAGGCCAGCGGTCCGAGAAGGACAGATGGGGAATCGGCCAGGGCGGCTGCGATCAGGGCCCGCTGGGTCAGGCTCTTGGACCCTGGAACCTCGACAACGGCATCCAGGGTGGAAACAGGGGATATTTCGATCATTGCATCACGCGTGGTTGAGGGTCCCGGAACGGGACAGGGTTCACTTTCTCACATCCGTGCGCCGGCCGGTCAGACCTGCAGCTGCTCCAGCAGGGCCCGGCGCATCACCTCCACCGGCGGCTGTCGGCCGGTCCAGATCTTGAACTGGACCGCGCCCTGGTACTGGAGCATGGCCAGGCCGTCGATGACCCGGCAGCCGGCCGCAGCCGCCTCGCGCAGGAGCCGCGTCTCCAGGGGCGCATAGACGATATCCATGACCAGGGAAAAGCGGGGCAGCAAGGCAGGGTCAATGGGCAGAGCATCGACATGGGGCGTCATTCCCACCGGGGTCGTGTTGACCAGGACGTCACCCCGCACCTCTGCCAGCCGCTCCGGGGCAACAAAGCGGCAGCCGAGGGACCGGGCCAGGGCCCTGCCCTTTGCCTCGGTCCGGTTGCTGATCATGACCTCGGCCCCGGCCTCGACAAGGCCGAAGCCCACGGCCCTGGCCGCGCCGCCGGCACCGAGCACCAGGACCCTGCTGCCGGCCAGCCGGATCTTCTCCGCCAGGGCGAGGTTGGACCCCTGCCAGTCGGTATTGAAGCCGCGGACCACAACGTCCTTTTCCCCCGGCCCGCGGTAGAAGAAAAGGGTGTTGACGGCGCCGATGCGGCGAGCCACGGGATCGATCTCATCGACATGGGCCATGACCGCCTCCTTGTGCGGCACGGTGACCGAGACCCCGATATATCCAAGCTCCCGCAGGGCCCGGACCGCCCGCCCGGCATCCTCCACGTCCATGGCGACATAGACCCCGTTGATGCCCGTGGCCGCAAAGGCCGCATTGTGCATGGCCGGGCTCATGGAATGGCCGACCGGATGGCCGATTATCCCGTAGAGCCTTGTTTTCCCGTCAATGCGCATGGCTGTCTTCAAAGAGTTTGATCAGTTCATGCAACCTGGCCGCTGACAGCTGGCCCGGCGCCGTGGCCTGCTCCTCGTCCACGGCCACGTAGGTCATGAAGCCGCCCGTGTAGAGGGTGGCCAGGCGGCTGATCCGGCCGGCCTCCCCCATGCAGAAGGCAATGAGCGGGAAACCACGTTCCCCGGCCTTCTCCAGCAGGGCCAGGACCCGGACCACATCGGCGGGCTGCCGGGCCGTGGTGATGATCTTGCCCACGTGGGCGCCGCTGTCGGTCATCCTGCGCAGGATATCCAGGAGCCGGTTCGACGACGGCGTTCCGGAAAAATCGTGACAGGAGAGGATCAGCCGGGTCTGCGTGCCCTGGATTGCGTCCATGAGCTGCCTGCGGGCATGCTCCCCGGCCCGCAGCTCCAGGTCGACAAAGGCGGCCCCCTCTTCCACGGCCAGCAGAAGGGGCCGGATCCGTTCAACATCATCTCCGGCCGCGGCACCGCCTTCCCACCGCGCCCGGTTGGTGAAGAGCAGGGGCCGGGCGATCCGGCCGCAGCAGGAGGCGACGTCGGGTCTCGCCATGGCATCCAGGCGCACCTCCACCACGTCCACCAGGGGCAGCACCGGCCGGACCGCGGAGACCACGGCGTCCCCGTCCCTTGCGCCAATGGCGACGCAGATCCTGCCCCGCTGGGACATCACCCTCCCTCCAGCTGCAGAGTACCGATGATATCCCGTACCGCAGCCTCTCCCTGCTCCCGGAGATAGGAGCTGATGCCCGTGATGATCTCCTCGGCCGCGGACGGCTGGTAGAGGTTGGCAGTGCCGACCTGGACCGCGGTGGCGCCGGCGATGAGAAACTCCAGCGCATCCTCGGCCCGGGAGATGCCGCCGATGCCGATCACCGGGATGGAGACCGTGCGCGCCACCTGCCAGACCATGCGCAGGGCCACCGGCTTGATGGCCGGTCCCGAGAGACCGCCGATCACGTTGGCCAGGCGCGGTCTCCTGGTCCGGCAGTCAATGGCCATGCCGATCAGGGTATTGATGAGCGAGACCGCGTCCGCACCGGCCTCCTCCACCACCGCGGCCATGCGGGTGATATCGGTCACATTGGGCGAGAGCTTGACGATCAGCGGCAGGTCGGTGGCAGCGCGGACCGCGCCGGTCACGGCGGCGGCCATCTCCGGCACCGTGCCGAAGGCGACCCCGCCCTTCTTCACGTTGGGACAGGAGATATTGATCTCCAGGGCGTCGATGCCCTCAATGCCGGTGAGCCGCGCCGCCAGACGGGCATAGTCGTCCACCGAATCGCCGAGGATATTGACGATGACCCGGGTGCCGGCGGAGCGGAGAAAGACCATCTTGCGGCGGATGAACTCCTCCACGCCCACGTTTTCCAGGCCGATGGCGTTGAGCATGCCGCAGGCGGTCTCCACGATGCGCGGCGGTGGATTGCCCGGTCGCGGCACCAGGGAGATGCCCTTGGTCACCACCCCACCCAGCCGGTGCAGGTTGACCAGGTCGGCAAACTCGCGGCCGTAGCCGAAGGTGCCCGATGCGGTCAGGACCGGGTTGCGCAGCCTGAGTGGTCCGATGCGAACCCGGAGATCGATGTCGTCGTACTGCGCTGTCATTGCCAGGCTACCTCCGTGGCCTCGAACACCGGCCCCTGGATGCAGACATGGGCATACCCCTCCTGCGCCTGCACCGTGCAGCCGAGACAGGCGCCCAGGCCGCAGGCCATGTGGGTCTCCAGGGAGACCTCGCACGCCACTCCGGCGGCAAGGCACTTGGCCGCGGCAATACGCATCATGGGATAGGGCCCGCAGACATAGACCTTGCTCACCCTTGGCAGGACAGCATCGAGCAGGTCGGTGACAAAACCATGGTGGCCGAGGCTGCCGTCGTCCGTGGCCGTGCGCACGTCATAGCCCAGTCCGAAAAAATCATCAGCCAGCAGTGCCAGCTCCTGCTGGCTCACGGCTCCAAGCAGGACCGGGTCGAATTCCGGCAGCCGGGCGTGCTGAAGCAGCCGCTTGCCGAGAAAATAGAGGGGCGCGATTCCCATGCCGCCTCCGACCAGGCAGACCGGATCCTCGCGCTGCAGGCGAAATCCCCGGCCCAGCGGGCCAAGGAGATCCACCTCCCTGCCGGGCTCCATCCGGGCAAGACAGCCGGTTCCCCGTCCCACCACCTTGAACAGCAGCTGCAGGTCACCGCCGGCTGCGACCTGGTGGATGGAGAAGGGCCGCCGCAGGAGCGGATCGAACAGCTCACCCACGCGGACCATGACAAACTGGCCGGGATGGGCGGATCCCGCGATCAGGGGGGCATGCAGGGTGAGACGGAAGACCCCGGCCGCGAGCTCCTGCCGGTCGAGAATCTGTGCTTTTTCCTGGAACTTGGTCATGGAAAAGGATACAAGAAATTATGCAACACGGCACTGCGGTGGCAACCCGGTGTCTTCCCGGCCCCGTTGCCCGTGCCGGAGTACCTGTTTTCGGCTCCATGGCGTATCGTCACCCTGGAGCAAAGATCTCTTCTGCCCTGGTAAGTCCTTGCAATACCTGCTCTCAATCGCCAGCTTCGCCTTTGGGGCGGTCATTGGCTCGTTTCTCAACGTGGTCATCTACCGGCTACCTGACCCGTCCCGCTCCATCGCTTTTCCCGCCTCCCACTGTCCGCACTGCTCGACCCCGATCAGGTGGTATGACAATATCCCCATGCTCAGCTACCTCTTC
>DRKI01000012.1 GCA_011051875.1 Desulfobulbus sp.
ATTCACATCACGGCCGAGCTGATCACTCCCATCGCCATGGAGGAAGGGCTGCGGTTCGCCATCCGCGAGGGTGGCCGTACCGTGGGCGCCGGCGTGGTCACCGAAATCATCGAGTAGCCTCGTCCCGCCTCCCTGCCGGGAGCGATCAGGATGAAGCAACCTGCAGCCGGACCCTGTCCGGCTGCAGTCAATATATCAGGACCTTGTCATGAGAGACATCATTACCCTTGCCTGCACAGTCTGCAAGCAGCGTAACTACACTACCACCAAGAACAAACGGACCATTCCGCACAAGCTCGAGCTGAAGAAGTTCTGTCCCTTCTGCAGGACCCATACCCTGCACAAGGAGACCAAGTAGGATCTTCTCCGGGACAGGGTGGCCGGGAGCCGCCGAGGCGTATGAGAGCATGCGGAACATGCACGGGTTGCCATGGGCAGGCCAGTAGCTCTAATTGGTAGAGCATCGGACTCCAAATCCGAGGGCTGGGGGTTCGAGTCCCTCCTGGCCTGCCATTCATCAGGGAACCCGGTGCCTCCTGCCGCGGTGCGCATGATGTGATTCTGATACAGGTCCAGTCTACGATGGCAAGCAAAAAGAAGACACGCAGCAGCAAGGCACGGCAGGGGGAAGTGACCGCCACCCCCCGGAAGTCACCTTATTCGCCTTCCGCAATTCGTGAATTCATCCTGGAGGTCCAGGCCGAATTCAAAAAGATCGTCTGGCCCAACAGGAAGGTGACCGCCGGGCTGACCGGATTTGTCATTGTGCTCGTTGTCATCCTGTCGTTCTATCTCGGTTCCGTAGACCTTCTTCTCGGCAAACTCGTCTCCTCCATCCTCAAGTAGGGATAGCCTGCTGCAGGCAGATTCAATGGCAAAACAATGGTACATCGTCCATACCCACACCGGGTTTGAGAACAAGGTCAAGCTGAACCTTGAAGAAAGGATCCGCGCCGCCGGGCAGGAGGATATGTTCGGAGATATCCTCATCCCCACCGAACAGGTGGTCGAAATGGTCAAGGGCACCCGGAAGACCACGGAAAGGAAATTCTTTCCCGGGTATATCCTGGTCAACATGGAGATGAATGAGCACACCTGGCACACGGTTCAGGAGACCCCGTGGGTGACCGGATTCGTTGGCGTCAATGCCAACCAGGTCCTGTCGGCGGGACAGGAACTGCACAAGCTCATCCCGTCGCTCACTGACGAGGAAGCCATGAAGATCATGGGGCGGATCGAGGAAGGCGCCAGCCGGCCCAAGCCCAAGGTGGTCTTTGAGGAAGGTGACGTGGTGCGGGTTATCGAAGGGCCCTTTGCCAACTTCCAGGGGGTTATCGAGGAGGTCTATCCCGACAAGGGACGGGTCAAGGTCATGGTGTCGATTTTTGGTCGCTCCACCCCCGTGGAGCTTGAATATATGCAGGTGAGCAAGAACTAGACTCCCGGCGCAGGCCATGGAGGAGTGAATAATGGCTAAGAAAATACTTTCCTACATCAAGTTGCAGATACCTGCGGGCAAGGCCAACCCCTCCCCCCCGGTGGGGCCGGCACTGGGCCAGCATGGTGTCAACATCATGGACTTCTGCAAGGCCTTCAATGCCAAGACGCAGTCCGCAGGAGACACCATTATCCCGGTGGTAATCACGGTCTACAATGACCGCTCCTTCTCGTTCATCACCAAGACACCGCCCGCATCCGTGCTCCTGCTCAAGGCAGCCGGAGTGGACAAGGGCTCGAGCAACCCGAAGAGGGATCGCGTGGCCGAGTTGAGCCGGGACAAGATCAGGGAGATCGCCGAGATCAAGATGCCGGACCTCAACGCCTATGACATCGAACACGCCATGCGTATTGTCGAGGGTACGGCCAGGAGCTGCGGCATCACTGTTCTGGACTGAAAGCAAACCGGATCTTCGGATCCGTTAACTAACCATTCGCTTACCTGCGCGGCCATCCCACCGTGCCAGGGAGAAGAGAGACAGGGTTGAGATCATGCCTAAACATGGAAAGAAATACCGCAACGCGGCTGCTGCAATAGACCGTTCCAGACTGTACCCTCTGGAAGAGGCGGTGGAGGAGGTACTCCGCGCCAAGTTTGCCAATTTCGATGAATCTGTCGATATCGCTGTCCGCCTGGGCGTTGACCCGCGCCATGCCGACCAGATGGTCCGCTCCAGCGTGCTGCTGCCGCACGGCACCGGCAAGGAGGTCAAGGTGCTTGTCTTTGCCAAGGGCGAAAAAGAGAGCGAGGCCCTCAAGGCCGGCGCCGACTACGCCGGCAGCGACGAGCTGATCGCCAGGATCAAGGATGGCTGGCTCGAGTTCGACAAGACCGTCGCCACCCCTGACATGATGGGGCAGGTAGGCAAGATCGGCCGCATCCTCGGACCCCGCAACCTGATGCCCAACGCCAAGCTCGGAACGGTGACCTTTGACATCGAACGGGTGGTGGGGGAGATCAAGAAGGGCAAGGTGGACTTCAAGGTCGACAAGGCCGGCGTTGTTCATGCTCCCATGGGCAAGACCTCGTTCTCCGCCGACAAACTCGCGGACAACATCATTGCCTTCATTGACAAGATCATTCAGCTCAAGCCATCCTCAAGCAAGGGTGTTTACCTGAAGAGCATCGCCATATCCTCGACCATGGGGCCGGGAATCAAGGTGGATCCGCTCCAGGTGCGCTCCCTCATCAAGGCGGCGTGACCGTCCCCGTCGTCGGTCCCGGCCGGCGTCATCCGGGGGCCGGCCGTTCTTCACCCCCCATGATATTGAGGGTTTAATCATATACGGAAACACTACCAGAAACACATCCGGGAAGGTCAGAGACAGCAGGTACGCAAGTTTAATAACCTGGTTCGGGTTCGAACCGGTTCCCTGCCGAGACCATATGCTGATCCGGTCCCTGTGACCGGATGCCATAACGTCTTCATTCCTCTTGTCTGCTATCTTGTGACATCCCGCGACCATTGAAGGAGGTGGAAC
>DRKI01000013.1 GCA_011051875.1 Desulfobulbus sp.
ACCTGGTGCCCGATTCCCTGATCATGGGCATCATGGAAAAACGGCTGCAGGAGCCTGACTGCGAAAAGGGTTTCCTGCTCGACGGCTTTCCCCGCACCATTCCCCAGGCCGAGGAGCTCAAGAAGCTGCTCGAGCGGCTGGGCATTACCCTGGACAAGGCGGTGAACATCGACGTGCCGCGCGAGGTCATCCTCGACCGGCTCTGCACCCGCCGGACCTGCGAGAACCCCGAGTGCCAGGCCATCTATAATGTCAAGTCCAACCCGCCCAAGCAGGAGGGTATCTGCGACAAGTGCGGCGCCAGGGTCGTGCAGCGCGAGGACGAGACCGAGGAGGCCATCAGCCATCGCCTGGCCACCTACAACGAGAAGACCGCGCCCCTGATCGGCTTTTACGAAAAGGAAGGACTGCTGCTCAATGTCAAGGCCGTGAGCAGTGACGCGGTGATCGAGGCCATCAGGAAGGAACTGGGCCTGTAGGCGCCGCGGCGGTGCGCGCGGGAGCCGGCCGGCTCCCGCCTTTCTTCAGGTCCGGGGCGTTGGTTCGACCTGGACCTGCTGGACCTGTGGCCCGTGCCGCGTTTCTCTGCAGGCGCGGGAGAGGAGGAGGCCTGAAAGATGACTTCAGCCATTGTACGAACGGATTTACCCGAGTTGGAGCTGTTGCACCGCGGCAAGGTACGGGACATGTACGCCATCCCCGGCCACGACGACAAGCTGCTCATGGTGGCCACGGACCGGATCTCGGCCTATGACGTGGTCATGGATGACCCTATTCCCGGCAAGGGCAAGGTCTTGACACAGATTTCGCTCTTCTGGTTCGACCTGCTGGCCGACATTGTACCCAACCACCTGCTCACCGCCGATGTGGATGAGTTCCCGGAGGTCTGCCGGCAGTACCGGGACCAGCTCGAGGGCCGGTCCATGCTGGTGCGGCGTACCGAGGTGGTGCCCATCGAGTGCATCGTCCGGGGCTATCTTTCCGGTTCGTTCTGGAAGGCCTACCAGAAAGACACCACGGTCTGCGGATTCGCGCTGCCGCCCGGCATGCGCGAGTCGGACCGGTTCCCGGAGCCGCTGTTCACCCCGTCCACCAAGGCGGAGCAGGGTCTGCACGACGAGAATATCTCCATGGCCCGCATGGAGGAGCTGGTGGGCAGGGAGCAGGCGCGGAGGATGGCCGACATCAGCCTGGCCCTGTATACGAAGGCGGCGGAGTATGCCCGCGGCAAGGGGATCATCATCGCGGACACCAAGTTCGAGCTGGGAATGGCCGATGGCGAGCTGATCCTTATCGACGAGGTCCTCACCCCGGACTCTTCCCGGTTCTGGCCCCTGGACGAGTATGCACCGGGCCGCGGTCAGCCCAGCTTCGACAAGCAGTTCCTGCGCGATTACCTCTCGTCCCTGGACTGGGACAAGCAGCCGCCCCCCCCGAAATTGCCGCCGGAGATCCTGGAGAAGACCAGGGCCCGCTACGAAGAGGCCCTGGCGAGGATCACGGGATAGCGTGACTGGTCACGGGCGATGTAACTGCCCCTATTACTCTGCCTGGGCAATGTACGCCGTGGTTCATGGTCCGCGTCATTCGCCGGCAGTGATGCGGACCTGCTCGCCATGGACCTCCACCACGTCACCCGCCACGGTCTTGCGTCGTTTTCTCGTCTCCACTTTTCCGTTGACCAGCACCTGTCCGGCTGCGATCAGGTACTTGGCCTCGCCGCCGCTTGCCGCCATGTTCTCGATCTTCAGGATCTTGTAGAGCTCGATGAAGCCACCCCTGATGGCAAGGGTCCTGTGTTTCCCGGTCATGGTTTCCCGGTTTCCTCCCCCGGTTGCCGCATCGCTCCGGTGAAGCTGAGCAGGATGGAACTCCGTTCGGGGATGAACTGGCGGTAGGAGGTCTCGGACTTGTCGAGCATGATCCTGGCCGCCCGCACCGAGTCGGTATCGCGGTACTTGTCCGAGAGGTAGACGATCTCGCGGATTCCGGCCTGGATGATGACCTTGGTGCACTCGTTGCACGGAAACAGGGCCACGTAGATCCGGCAGTCGCGCAGGTCATAGGAGATGGAGTTGAGGACCGCGTTCAATTCGGCATGACAGACGTAGGGATACTTGGTGTCCAGGTAGTCACCCTCGCGGGCCCAGGGCAGTTCGTCGTCCGAGCAGCCCCATGGAAAACCGTTGTAGCCGACGCCGACGATCTTGTTCTGCGAGTTGGCCACACAGGCGCCCACCTGGGTGTTGGGATCCTTGGAGCGCAGGCCGGAGAGCAGGGCCACGGCCATGAAGTATTCGTCCCAGGTGAGATAGTCTGTTCTTTTTCCGGTCATATCCCTGCCTGTTCAACCCTTGTGCTGCTGTTCCTTCATCCGTCGTCTCCGGTCCCGCCAGTCCTCGCTTCTGCCGGTGACCTTGTCGATGAACCCGCGGATGGCCTGGAAGTAGTGGATGCCGCCCACGGCCATCATCGAGTTGTGATCGGCGCCGGGAATGATCTGCAGTTCCTTGGTGCGGGCCGGGGATGCGGCCATGAGTTTTTCTGCCTGCCAGATGGGGATCAGGTGGTCCTGCTGGCCGTGCAGGATAAAGGTGGGACTGGTGACCCTGGTGATCTTGGCCACGTTGTTGAAGGTATCTTCCTCCCGCACTCCCAGGGCCTCCAGGTCGATGCCCAGGGTCCTGGCCAGGGGCAGGGTCTCGGCAAAGCCGGATTCGATGATCAGGCCGCTGATCTCGTCATCATTGGTTGCGGCAAGCTCGATGGCGCAGGCGCTGCCCAGGGAGCGGCCCATGAGGAAGAGATCGCCCCGGAAGCCGTTGTCCGAGAGCCACTGCCTTAACTCCCGGTACAGGATGTGGGCGTCGGAGAGCAGGGTGGAGGAGGTGGGGGTGCCGCTGCTCCAGCCGTAGCCCCGGTAGTCGGTAACCAGGAAGTTGAGCCCCACCTGCCGGTAGGCAGGCCCGACGTCATCGTAGTCGGCAACCACCTCGCCGTTGCCGTGGAAAAAGAGGATGACCGGGGCCTGCCGGTTCCGGCCATGGAGCCGACAGCCGATGCGGACGCCATCCCCGGTTGCGATGTCGATGTCCGTGCTCTCGGGCGGCAGGGGTGTTCTTGCGGTTGTACGCGGATGAAAGAGGACCTGGAGAATCTCCGGCCGATCCATGATGGCTGTGGCAGACATGCTGCTCTCCTTTTGCTGTTCCGGCTGCCTGCAGCCGCTGCAGATCATTACTCCCAGCACGGCAAGGAGCAGGAGCGGAAATGCAGGCGCGCTTCGTCGTTTCATGGCTGTTCACGGGAAAAATTTCGCGTATCATAGCCCGGTTGCACCGGGAGGTCAACGCCGGGCTGCCGTCTTGCCGGTCTGCCTGGATGAATATGGAGCGCTGGTAACCGGTGGCAATCCGGAGATGATAGCGGGATGCCGGCACCCCGGTGGAAGGATACGGCGGCAGGGCGGGAAGGATCCGCGCCGGGTGCCGGCCGGCAAGTCCTGGAGTAATTAATTCCGGGTACTGGATATCCCGTGATCGGTTACGTCTCAGGCATGAAACACCACAGGACTCGTTTCTTGTGGTACAAGGAACATCGCTCAAGCCAGGTCAGATGTTGAAACCGCTGACGAGCTGCTTGAGCTCATCGGCCAGGTCGCGCAGCCGGACCGCGGTTTCCCGTACCTGGCTGGAGTTTTCCGACAGCTCGGATGCGGCCCTGTTCACCCGGACGATATCCGAGGCCACCTCGTTGGCTACGGCCGAGCTTTGGCCGATATTCTCCCCCATCTCCACGATACCTTCCTGGGTCTCGCCGATGTTGCGGGTTATCTCCCTGCTGGTGGTATGCTGCTCCTCCACGGCGGCCGTGATCCGGTAGACAATCTCGCTGGTGCGGCTGATGATGTCGGTGATCTCCGTGATCTGGCGAACGGTCTCGTCGGTGGATTCCTGGATGCGGCTTACGCTGTCCTTGATGTCGATGGAGGCGTTGCTGGTCTGGGAGGCCAGCTCCTTGATCTCGTTGGCCACCACGGCAAAGCCCTTGCCCGCCTCGCCGGCCCGGGCCGCCTCGATGGTGGCGTTGAGGGCGAGCAGGTTGGTCTGCTCGGAGATCTCGATGATGGTCTCGGTGACCTTGCCGATCTTCTGGGCCGCGTCACCCAGGTTGTTGACCTTGTCCGATGCCTCCAGGGCCTGTTCCACGGCCTGTTCGGTGATCTGTTTCGCCTCGGCGCCATTCTTGCTGATGTCCCGGATGTTGCTGGTGATCTCCTCCATGGATCCGGCTATGCTGGTCACCGAGGCAGAGGCCTGGTCCACGGTGGTGGTCACGTTGTTCATGTTGACACTCATCTCTTCCGCCGCAACCGCCACCGTGTTGGAGCGCTCGGCCACGTCGGTCACCCGCGTATCGGCATCTTCCGCCATCCGGGTAAGCAGGGAAGACGAGTTCTGCAGGTTATCGGCATTCTCGACGAGCCTGGTCACCATCTTCCGTATGTTGCCGGTCATTTTCTCCATGCTGCCTGCAATGACCGCGATTTCGTCGTTGCCCCCGATGCTGGAGACAGCGGTCAGGTCGCCGTTTCCCACCTTGTCCGCCATGGCGTGCACGGCCTGCAACCGTCTCCCCACCCCGAACAGGATGAAGAAGAAAAAGACAAAGAAGAGGGTAAGCGCCAGGCCCGTCACCACCAGCAGACCGTGCATCTTCCGGACCGCGTTACGGATGCCGGCGGAACATTCCTTGCGGATGGCATCAACTTCGCTGTTCAGGGTCTTGAAGCCGGCAAAGGCTGGCGAGTCGTCGATCTTGACCACCTTGTCGATCTCGGCCGGGCCGGCGCCGTCGGCGTGCATCCGGACCGATGTCTCAATGGCGCGGCTATACCTGTTCGCCACCTCCTCGATCCTGGACATGGCCTGCTGTTCGGCAGGGGTCATGGCGAGCTGCCTGTAGTCGGCAATGGCCTTTTTCATTCTTTGCTCATTCTGCCGGAACCGATCCACGTATTTCTGCGTACCGCGCAGAACGTGGTTCTTGAAGTTATGGATAAAGCCGCCGTAACCGAACTGTGACTCTATTTCCGCAAGCAGGATCTGTTTTTTCTGCGCGTTCATCTGAAAGTGATGCCAGACCCGGTCCACCGCGGCCACCGATTGGAACTGCAGGATGCCGAGAACCGCCAGAAGAAGGAGCAGCGCAACGGAGAGAGAGGTGATTTTCTGTTTGACAGTCATTGTCGAAATCCCTTGTGGCAGAAAAGATTCAATGGATTTTGCATAGTTGTTCCTGAATGCTGGTTCATTGTCTCACAGGGGTTTTTCCAGGTCAAAGAAAAACAGGAAAACGCCGGCTGTTTTTTGAGCGGAAGGGGATGGGACTGCTGCGCGGTGGCGGCAGGGCAGGGGTCCCGGTATGGGGATGAACCCATAACCCGTTGTAATCCCGTGCCATGGCTGGTAGAGTTGTGCGGCATGAGTACGTTCGATCGCATCTATGAGCTGCGGACGATTTTTCATTCCCACCGCTATCCCGTCTCCCTTGCCGAGCTGGCACGTTCCCTCGAGTGTTCCCCCGCCACTGTCAAGCGGCTCATCGCCAAGCTTCGCCATGAACTCGGCGCCCCCGTCCGCTACGATGCGAAACGCAACGGCTATATCCTGGAGCAGGAGGAATGCGGTCCCTACGAGCTGCCCGGTCTCTGGTTCTCGGTCTCCGAGCTCCAGGCCCTGCTCACCATCCACGAGCTGCTCTCCCATCTGCAGCCAGCCATCCTGCAGGCGGAATTTACCCTCTTCAGAAAGCGGATCGAATCGATCCTCGCGGCCAATGGCGTGGCCACCGACGAGCTGGGGCGCCGGTTCCGCATCCTCGGCATCGGTATCCGATCCTGCCGCTCCGATCACTTCCGGATTGCGGTCACCGCCACCCTGCAGCGCCGCCGCCTCGCCCTCCGCTACCACAGCCGCGAAAAGGACCAGGTGAGCAGGCGCATCGTGTCGCCACAACGGCTGGTCTATTACCGGGAGAACTGGTACCTCGATTCCTGGTGTCACGAGCGGCGTGACCTGCGGACCCTGGCCCTGGAGCGCATCCGTACGCTCAAGCTGCTCGATGCCCCGGCCCGGGACATCCCGGACAAGCAGCTCGACGCCCACTACGGGGCCTCCTACGGCATCTTTGGCGGTCCGCCCGCACAGACCGCCATCCTCCGCTTCACCCCGGAGCGTGCCCGCTGGGTCGCCGAGGAACGGTGGCACCCGGACCAGCAGGGCACGTTCAACAGGGACGGCTCCTATGAGCTGGCCCTGCCCTTTTCCGACAGCCGCGAACTGATCCTCGACATCCTCCGCTATGGCCCGGACGTGGAGGTCCTGGCACCCGGGTCACTCCGCAGCGAGGTGAAGACCCGCCTGCAGGCTGCCCTGAAAAAATATCAAAAAAAATAAGCGGTGGGTCAGATTCTGAGCCAGGGGCCATGGTATGGGTCAGGGAAAGGCTGAATCTTGTCCGGCTCACTGCTCATTGCAGCCGCACGCAACGCAGCGGCGATGACTGCCGATCCTGGAGAAAAACATCATGGAGTACAGCATGTTTTTTCATCATCTCACCGGCAATCCGCCATTTCCCTACCAGGTAAAGCTCGGTGTATCGCCCTGGCTGGACCTGGTCGAGATCCCGACCGGCCTGGGCAAGACCGCGGCCATCGTGGTGGCCTGGCTCTACAAGCGGCTGAAGGGGGATGCCGCCACGCCCCGGCGGCTGCTCTACTGCCTGCCCATGCGGGTCCTGGTGGAACAGACGGCAGGCAATATCACGACCTGGCTCGAACGGGCCGCGCCGCTCTTCGGGGCCGCCGAGGTTCCCTTGCCCGGCTCTTTTCCTCTCATGGGCGGAGAGCGCAACCCGCGGTGGGTGGAGGACCCCGGATCTCCCGCCATCATCGTCGGCACCCAGGACATGCTGCTATCCCGCGCCCTGATGCGCGGCTACGGCATGAGCCGCTACCAGTGGCCCATGCACTTCGCCCTGGTGCACAACGACGCCTTCTGGGTCTTTGACGAGATCCAGCTCATGGGCGCCGGCCTGGCCACCTCGGCCCAGCTGGAGGCATTTCGCAGGAGTCTCGGTCCTGCCAGGCCCAGCCGCAGCCTCTGGGTATCCGCGACCCTGAACAGGGACTGGCTCGCCACCGTTGACCTGAAGGAGCAGGTGGCCTCGTTCCGGTGCCTGGGCCTGGATGCCGCCGAGATGGAAGAACCGGTGGTGGCCCGGCGGCGGCAGGCCGGCAAGCGGCTTTCCCGGGCCGGAACCATGTTGACCGCGGAAAACAGCAAGCAGCGGGCCCGGCAATACGTGGCCGGCCTGGCGGCCGAGGTCCTGGCCCGTCATCAGCCCGGGACCACCACCCTTGTGGTCCTCAACAGCGTGGAACGGACCCAGGCCCTGCTTGCCGCCATTGACCGAACCGGTCCGGCCGCGGAGACGTTCCTGGTCCATTCCCGCTTCAGGCCCGGCGAACGGAGCCGGCTCAACCGCAGGCTCGCCGCTCCTGTCCCTGCCGACGGTCCGGGCCGGATCATCGTCGCCACCCAGGCCGTGGAGGCCGGGGTGGACATGACCAGCAGGGTCCTGTTCACGGAGCTGGCCCCCTGGTCTTCCCTGGTGCAACGCTTTGGCCGCTGCAACCGGTACGGCGAGGTCAGGGACCCGGCCGGGGCCGGGGTCTTCTGGATCGACATCCAGGATGGCGCGGGCCTGGAATCGCCCTATGACCCGCAGTCCCTGGCCGCATCCCGCGAAAACCTCTTGCACTGTGACGGTGTCAGTCCGGCCGAACTGCCGGGAACCGACGAGCAGGCCCCGGTCGGGCACCTGCTGCGCAGGCGTGATTTTCTTGAGCTTTTCAACACGGATCCTGATCTCTCGGGTTTTGACGTGGATGTTGCCCCCTATATCCGGGATACCTCGGATACGGACATCTTTTTCTTCTGGCGCTCCCTGGAAGGAGAGGTGGACCCGGAACTGCGGCCCGCTGCCGATGAACTCTGCCGTGCCTCGCTCCGCCAGGCCGCCGCTCTCCTCAAACGGCTGGGCCGGCAGCAGGGACACGCCTTGTTCCGCGATTCCCTGGCCGGGGAATGGAGACCGTTCAGGGACAGGATCCGGCCGGGCCTGGTCCTGATGCTGGACAGCGGCGCGGGCGGCTACTCGGTGCGCTACGGCCTGCAGCCGGAGAGCCGCGTTCCTGTCCCGGCGGTGGAGAATCCGGGACAGGACGGGGCAGGGGAAACCTATGGCAATGACTGGCGCAGCCTGGTCCCGGAACCCGTGCCCCTGGCGCAACACCTGGCCGATACCCTGGCCCGGGCCCGGCAGCTCTGCCGTCTCCTGGCCCTGGATGGCAACGAACGTGATGCCCTGCTCGCCGCGGCGGCCAGGCATGATGTGGGCAAGGCGCACCCGGTGTTCCAGGCCACCATGCACGGCTGTTCCCCCGGGGAGACCGGGGACAGGCCGCTGCTCGCCAAGTCCCCGAAGACGTCCGGCCGCCACCGGCGCCGATATTTCCGGCACGAGCTGGCCTCCATGCTGGCCTGGCTCCTCCATGCCCCCTCCGATGGCCGGACCGACCTGGTCGCCTATCTCATCGCCGCCCACCATGGCAAGGTCCGGATGTCTCTGCGGGCCATGCCCGATGAACCGGCGCCCCGGCCGGGATTCGGGCCCCGTTTCGCCCGCGGCGTGTGGGAAGGAGACGGGCTGCCGCCGGTCCGGCTGCCGGACGGCGCCATGCTTCCGGCCACGCGGCTGCGGCTGGACATCATGGAACTGGGCCGGGGCGGGATGGGCCCGTCCTGGGCCGAGCGGACCCAGCGGCTGCTGGAACAATATGGTCCCTTTCGGCTGGCCTGGCTGGAGACCCTGGTCCGTCTCGCCGACTGGCTGGCCTCCGGGGCAGAACAGGAGGGCAGATCATGATCCATGCGCATCATCTCTACGGTTGCACTCCCACGCCCCTGGCCAACGTTCTCAAGGCCCTGGGCGTCCTGCGCCTGGTCGCGGAACAGGAGGACAGGGCGGCCACGGCCTGCTGGCAAAGTGAACGGTTCGTCCTGCGCACCATCCTGGACAGGGAGGAACTGGAGAATTTTTTTCTCGAACAATACCGCCCGTCACCCATCGTCGCGCCATGGAACGGAGGCAGCGGCTTCTATCCGGGGGACAACCAGCGGGCTCTCCAGAGGTTGGCCAAGGGGCGCAGCGACCGGTTCTCCCTCTACCGGCAGGTCATCGGGTTATGCCGGACACTGGTGGCAGGACGTTCCCGCAGCCCGAAAAACGATGAAAAAGAAGAACTGCTCCGGCAGGTGCGCGCCCTGTTGCCGGACCCGGCCCTGGCCTGGCTGGACGCGGCCGTGCTCCTGGGTGCGGACAAGAGCGGATACCCGCCCCTGCTCGGCACCGGCGGCAATGACGGCCGCCTGGATTTCACCAACAACTTCATGCAGCAGGTCGTGGAAGTCATCTCGCCGGAGGACGGCCGGCCCGGGGACCAGGCCCGCACCTGGCTGCGGGCGGCCCTGGACGGCAGCCCTGCCTGCGGCCTGGTCAGGAAGGCGGTGGGACAGTTTGCGCCCGGCCGGGCCGGGGGGCCCAACAGTACCACCGGCTTTGAAGGCGGCTCCAGGATCAATCCCTGGGATTTCATCCTCATGCTGGAGGGCAGCCTGCTCTTTGCCGGCGCCGTCACCCGCCGCCTGGAGAGCAGCACCGGGGCTGCCCCGAGTTTTCCCTTCACCGTCAGGACCACGGGCAGCGGTATCGGCAGCGTCGCGCCCGGCGACGAAAAGCCGTCCCGGGCCGAGATCTGGATGCCCCTCTGGCACCATGACGCCACCCTGGCCGAGCTGCGGATGCTGTTCACCGAGGGCCGGCTCACCGTGGGCCGGCGGCCGGCGGCAGACGGCCTCGACGCGGTCCGGGCCGTGGGCTGCCTCGGGGTTGACCGGGGTATTGCCGGCTTTCAGCGCTTCGGCTTCCTCATGCGCGCGGGCAAAGCCTACCTGGCCACACCGCTGGGCCGTTACCGGGCCAGCCGTTCGCCCGGGGTCGAGTTGATCGCGCAACTGGACCGTCAGCACTGGCTGGAGCGGCTGCGTCAATTCGTCCGCACCGACAAGGCCCCGGCCGGGCTGCGGCAACTGGTCCGGCGCCTGGAAGACACCATCTTCGGCCTTGCCCGCGATGATTCAGCAGCAGCCATCCAGGACCTGCTGATCCTCCTGGGCCGGATCCAGGCTGCTGTCGCAGCCGGTGCGGCCGCCCGCGAGCAGGTTTCGCCCATGCCCATGATCGGCCCGGAATGGGTCGAGGCGGCGGACGACGCCACGCCGGAGTTTCGGCTGGCCTGCGGCCTGGCAGGCCTGGAGAAGATACGGCCCTATGTCCTGCCCCTGCCCCCTGATGGCAGGGGCGGCTGGAAACCGGACAGTGTCCTGGCGGTCTGGAGCGGAGGCGATCCGGTGACCGGTCTGACGCGTATCCTGGAGCGTCGCCTGCTCGAGGCCCGGCGGGACGGGGAACCGCGGTCGCCCTTTGCCGGCCGTCCGGCGGCCGGGTGTGGCGATGTCATGCGGTTTCTGTACCGCCGCACCGACGACCATCGGCTCGCGGCCCTGTTTGCGGGCCTGGTCAATGCGCGGCTGCCCGTTTTTCCGTCCTCCGGGCCCGGAGCCGGTGATCTGGCGGTGCCGGCGGCCTTCCGGGTCTTCAAACCCCTGTTCACGCAGGGCCCGCTCCTGCAACGGGCCGGCGTGGCGCCGGAGGCTGCGGATCCCGGCCGGATGGGGCCACTGGCCGAGATCGTGCGCCTGCTCGTCTCCGGCAGCCGTTACCAGGCGGAACGGGCCCTGAACCTCGCCTGGCGCCAGTTGCGCAACGCCGGCCTCCGGCTGCCGCCGGGACCGCCCCCTGGTCTTGCCGCCCTGGATGGCTCCCGCCTGGCCGCGGCCCTGATGATTCCCCTGGACCGGGCCGATATCCGGCAGATCTGCGGGCCGTTCAAGGTCTCCGGCGACCGGCGCTGACGAGGCAACACCAGACAAGAACACAAGACACAACAAGGAGAAAGACCATGACTCTTGATTTTTCCGATCTTGCCACTGCTCCCCGCCTGCTGCTCGAGGCAGACCTGGAGCCGATCCAGGGTACGCGTTTCCAGCCCACCGGTTTTCCCGACCTGGGAGCGGCCCGTTATGACGGGCCGGACGGCCGTTCCATGCTGCTGGTGGAATCGGCGCAGTCCATGGCCAACCGGCTCGAGGCGGTGTGCTGGGACACGGTCGCCGATGACTGGCGGCCACCGCTCAAGGGGCTGCCGGTGATCCGGGTGGTCGACGAAGAGGGAAAGCCACTGACCAACTCCCTGCTCGAGGCGCACCGCATCAATTCGCCCTATATTCTCGAGGGCAAGGACAGGACGGTGCTGGACACGCTCAAGTCCGAACTGGCCGACATGGCGGAAGGGGCGGTGGACCTGCGCCGGCTCGCCCGGGTCCTCCTGCGGCTGGATACCAATGCGCTGGTGCACGGGGTCTTCCTGGCCAAGAAGGAACTGGCCGGCGGGCGGTTGCGCCTGCCGCGCATCCTGTCCGCCTTTATTGAGGCCGAAGACGCCAGGGTGGCACAGAGCGGCGGGGTGAAGAACGATCATGTCAATCCGTCAGGTGAGACGGCCAGGGGCTTTGGCAATGTTCCGTTTTCCCGGGACGAATACACGGCGTCGCGCATCACCGCCTACTTCAACATCGACCTGGCCCAGTTGCGCGGGCTTGGCCTTGGCGCCGGGGCAGAGGCCATGCTCCTGGCCCTGATGTGTTACAAGATCCGGGCGTTTCTCGAAGAAGGATTGCGGCTGCGGACTGCCTGCGATCTCGGTCTGCGCGAGCTGCGGGTGACCAGGCCCAGTGGCTTCACTCTGCCGGAACAGGATATCCTGGCAAACGAGTTGCCCCGCTTGATCCGGGAGGTCGCGGACCAGGGGCTGTTCGCCGATCCGCCGGCAACCGAAGTCACCTGGAGGAAGTGATATGCTGGCCATAGGCTTTCGTTTCATTGCCGGCCGCTACCATGCAACGCCCTGGGGACGCCATGTCAACGAGGCAGCCGTGGAATGGCCGCCATCTCCCTGGCGCATCGTCCGTGCCCTGGCCGCCACCTGGAATCGCAAGCTCGACCGGGAGCGTCTCCGGCCGGAGGTGCTTGAATCACTCCTGGCCGCCCTGGCCGGCGCGCCGCCCGTCTACCGGCTCATCCGGGGCGTTCATGCCCATGTCCGGCATTACATGCCCATCCGCAAGGGGAAAAAGGAGACAAACACCCTGGTCTTTGACGCCTTTGTCCGGGTGTCCCGCGAGGATGAGCTGGTGGTCTGCTGGCCGGATGTTGCACTGAACGAGGACGAGACCGGGCTCCTGGATGAGCTGCTCGGCGCGCTTTCCTTTCTGGGCCGGGCAGAGAGCTGGGTCGAGGCCCGGCGGCTGGAGCAGTGGCAGGGAACACCGGACTGTGTACCGGGAGGCAAGGCCATTGATCCGGTGAGCGGTGACCCCGGTGATGTGGTGAGCGTGCTCTGTCCCCTGCCGCCCGGAGAGTATGCCGGGCTGCGGGCCGGTTTTCTTGCCGCCGGCCACGGGAGGAAGAAAAAAACAGCCGCCACCTTGCCGGAGTCGTGGCTCGATGCCGTCAGCCTGGAGAGCAGCGCCCTGCAGGCAGCGGGATGGAACCAGCCACCGGCCGCCAGGCAGGTGCTCTACCGTCGGCCCGCGGACAGCCTCAGCCCGGCGCGACCAGCTGTGAAGCGGTATTCCCCGCCCGGTGCGGAGCCGGTCACGACTGTGCGCTTTGTCCTCTATGGCCGGCCTCTGCCACGCATGGAGGATGCTGTCCGGATCGGTGAACTGGCCCGGGCAGCCTGTATGCGCATTGCCCAGAAGCGGCTGGGCCGGGTTCCGTCGTCGCTCTCCGGCCATGGTGGCCGGGGTGCCGGTTGCCACGGCCATGCCTTTTTCCTTCCCGAGGCCGATGATCGGGGGCGAATCCGGCACCTGCTCGTGCACGTGCCGGCCGGGATCGGCCCGGACGAGGCGGCAGCCGTCCAGGAACTGAGCCGGCTGTATGACGGCAGGGGTGGTGAATGGGAACTGCTCTGTGAAGGAAGCGGCCCCGTGGCCGGATTTTCTCCCGTGTCGGCCTGCCTGGCCAGGGGCCCGGCCTGGCGCAGTATCACGCCGTACCTGCGGCCGTGGCATGCAAAGAAACGGTTTGGCACCGTGGAACAGGTCAGGCGGGAGTGCCTGTTGCGCGGCCTGCCGGAGCCGGCCAGGGTCACCGAGCTGTCGGAAATACCACTCGGCGGACGGCCATGCCGGGCCGTGCATTTCCGTCGTTTCCGGAAGAAAAGGGGACTGGTCCAGCCCGACACCAGGGGCACGCTGCTCCGGATCGAGTTTGCCGGGCCCGTGCAGGGGCCGCTGGCCCTGGGATTCGGGTGCCATTTCGGACTGGGCCTCTTTGTCTCCCAGGACCGGCAACAGGAGCGGTAAGAGATGGCAGAAGAGCGCAAGACGGCAACCCGCCATCACTCTCCCGCAGGGCAGGGCATGCCGCCCCGGGAGAAGGCTGCGGACAGGCAGGGGATGTTTTCGCACGATCTGACCACCTGCGAGGTCTGCGGAGGCCGGGTCTCCCGCCTGGCCGACGCATGTCCCCATTGCGGTGACCCTGGTGTGCGGGGCAATGTTGCCGATTCGATGGCCGGCTGTGTGGCCGGGATAGGCCGGGGAATCGTTGCCCTGATATTCCTGTATGCTCTGCTTTCGGTAGGAGTGTCCGCCCTGCTGAAATCGTGCGGCCTGTACTGAGGAGATCCCGTGAACCAGGAAGAGCTGATCCCGGTCCGCATGGTCAACGAGTATGTCTACTGTCCCAGGCTGGCCTACCTGGAGTGGGTCCAGTCCGAGTGGGCCGAGTCGGCGGACACCGTGGACGGCCGCTTCGTGCATCGCCGCGTGGACCGCGCCCGGGGAGCAATGCCCGAAGCCCGGGACCTGGATACGGACGATGCGCTGCAGGCCAGGTCCGTGTTGCTCTCGTCGCGGAAACTGGGCGTGGTGGCCAGGTTTGATCTCATCGAGGGAGAAGACGGCCGCGTGGTGCCGGTGGACTACAAGCGGGGCAAACGTCCGCACGTGGCCCGGCGGGCCTATGACCCGGAGCGGGTCCAGTTGTGCCTGCAGGGGCTGATCCTGCGGGAACACGGTTACGTGTGCAGCGAGGGGATTCTCTATTTCGCCGCCA
>DRKI01000014.1 GCA_011051875.1 Desulfobulbus sp.
CCCAGTCGCCCTGCTTTTCCCAAGCGTCATAGCCATACTTCCAGCCACACCACTTCTCGTTGCACAGGTACTCCTGCTCCGGGCCGTAGTAGACGAAGTTCAACCCCTCGTCCTCCTTCATCTGGCGGCTCTGGCCGATCAGGATTATGTCGGCGCCACGCATCCTGGCCTCGTCCGTGATACTGTCACGGATGGTCCTGCCCGTTGAATCCGGAGGCAGCGTCACCAGGATCTGGGCAAAGACACGGCATGTCGGCGGAACCTGGCTGGCCAGGAAGGCATAACCAACCTTCTCGGTGGGAGGATAGCTCTTGCCGGTGTAGGCAACCGTCTTTTTACCGCCACACGAACTCAACAGCACAAGCATTGCCAGGGACAGGATACCGAGTCGTACGATGCGAAACATGTCTTTTCTCCCGTGGATTCTGTTTTCTTTCCTGCATACTTTTATTATCCGAAAATAGCCGCCCGCAGCGACAGGGCATGATATCTTCATGATTCGTTGCGGCTGGATGGTATAACCGGGTCCAGCCATGCTGGTTCTGTGATGACAGCCCTGTCCGGATCCTGGACAGCGGGCAGGCATCATGGCTGCAAATCTGTCCATGAACAGGACAGGAAAACAGGATCTCCGGCAGTATGCAAGAGGAAAAAAGAGCCGCCCGGCCTGACAGAAGTGGTATCTCGCCGCCTGACGGCGGCAGGCCCGGATCCATTCCGGAGACGGACGGGTCCGGCGGGATCGCATCACAGCTCCACAACGACCTGCTGCTTCTGCTGGTGGCGGCAATATGGGGGTTCGGTTTCGTGGCCCAGCGGGCGGGGATGGAACATCTCGGACCCCATGCCTTCAACGGCATCCGATTCCTGCTCGGCAGCCTGGTCCTGGTGCCCATGGCCTGCCGCCCCAGAGACGAAAAGGAGCTGGGAGGGCAGCAGATCCCGGCCCTTGCCGCCGGCATCCTGCCCGGCCTGGTGCTCACCGCCGGCGCCGCCCTGCAGCAGACCGGTCTCCGGTACACCACCGCCGGCAAGGCCGGTTTCATCACCGGTCTCTACGTGATCATGGTGCCCCTGATCGGCATGCTCCTGGGCCAGCGCACGGACCGGGGCACCTGGATCGGCGGTCTGCTGGCGGTGCTTGGCCTCTACCTGCTCTCGGTCCGCAACGGCTTCGCCCTTGCACCGGGCGATCTGCTGGAACTGGCCGGTGCAGTCTTCTGGGCCGTGCACGTGCTTCTCCTGGGCTACCTTTCACCCAGGAGCGACCCCATCCGCCTGGCCATGGTCCAGTTCGCGATCTGCGGCCTGCTCAGCCTGGCCCTGGCCATCCGTCTCGAGACCATTACCCTCACCGCCCTCCGCGAGGCAATGGTCCCGCTTGCCTATGGCGGCATCTGCTCGGTGGGCCTCGGCTACACCCTGCAGGTGGTGGTCCAGCGCCGGGCCCATCCGGCCCACGCCGCCATCCTCCTCAGCCTCGAGGCCCCCTTTGCCGCCTTTGGCGGCTGGTGGCTCCTGGGCGAAGTCCTGTCGGCCCGGGCCCTGGCCGGATGCCTGCTCATGCTGGCCGGCATGCTCACCTCCCGGCTCTGGCCCCTGCTGACCGAAAAAGAGCGGCCCGCCGGCCATGGTTCGGGGCGCTGACCGCCCGAACCGGACAAAGGTCAATATCGGGTCAATAGATGAGCGAGCCGGCCTCGATCTCTTTTTTCCGCTTCAGGTACTCCTGCCGGGAGATCCTGCCGGCCTCGAAGTCCCGGTCCAGCCGGTCGAGCTGTTTCTTGGTCCGGTACTCGTAGGCCGCACCGGCCCCCACGGCGCCCACGGCCGCGCCACCCACGAAATCCCGGCTGCAGCCCACCTGCAGGCTGCCCAGCATCACCAGGACCAGTATCATGCCGATTCCCTTTTTTCCCATCATATCCACCTCCCGAAGCGCTGCATGCGCTTCCATGGCTTCCCGTGCCGACCGGCCGGCGATGGCCGGCCACCGCGTTTCCTGTACGAGATCATTTGTGCAAGAAATATTCCCTTTCAAGGTCTGTCCGGAAAACGGCCGCTCTCTTTTCAACCCTCCATGCACCAGGTCCAGGCGTTGCGGAACATCCGCAGCCAGGGCGTGGCCGCCTGGCGGCGCAACTCCTGCGGCAGCCAGTGGCACTGCCAGGGCAGAAACGCGCGCTCCGGGTGCGGCATCATGGCCAGGTGGCGGCCATCCGGGGAACAGAGGCCGGCCCAGCCGCCGGGCGAGCCGTTGGGATTGAAGGGATACTGCTCGGTGGCGGCGCCGGTGTCGTCCACGTAGACCAGTGGCACCAGCCGCTCCTGCTCTACCCGGCCGCGGAGGGCCGGGTCAGGAAAATGGAGCCTGCCCTCGCCGTGATCGACATGGATGCCGAAGACCAGCTCCTGCATGTCACGCAGCATGATGGCCGGGTTGTCCAGGACCCTGACGGTCACCCAGCGCGACTCGAAACGGCCCGAGCTGTTGCGGACAAAACGCGGCTGCCGTTCCGGCTCAATGCCCGTAAACGGCACCCAGCCCAGGAGGGCGAAGAGCTGGCAGCCGTTGCAGACGCCCAGGGTAAAGGTATCGCTGCGCTGGTAAAACTCCTGGAACATCCCCCTCAAGCGGTCGTTGAACAGGATGGTCGCGGCCCAGCCCTTGGCCGACTCGGGCACATCGGCGTAGGAGAAGCCGCCCACCGCGGCCAGGCCGCGGAACTGCTCCAGGCTGACCCTCCCCTCGAGCAGGTCGGTCATGCAGACGTCCCAGGGCTCGAAGCCTGCGGCAAAAAAGGCCGAGCTCATCTCCCGGTCCGAGTTGGACCCCTCGTCGCGGAGGATGGCCACCCGGGGCCTGTCGCCCCCGGCCGACAGCACCGGTGCCATGCCTGTCATGGAAAACGGCACGTGATAGGACGGTCCGCTGCGGTCAAAGATATTCTCCTTTTCCTCGTCCGCGCAGGCCGGGTTCATCTGCAGCCGCTCGATCCGGTGACTGGTCTCCTCCCACCACCGGCGCAGCAGCCGCATATCCTCGTCCAGTACGATCTCGCCGTTATAACGGATACTGACCCGCGGCCCGTCCGTGGTCCTGCCGAGCACGACAGCGCCCACCCCGGCCCGGTCCAGCCGTTCCCGGACCCGGTCCAGGTCGTCTTGCCGGCACTCGAGCACCAGCCCCAGCTCCTCGGAAAAGAGAGCGGCCAGGACGGAATCCCCGCCCTGCAGCTCGAGATCAAGACCGCAGTTGCCGGCAAAGGCCATCTCCAGGACCGTGGTGACCAGGCCGCCGTCGCTGCGGTCGTGACCGGCCAGGACCAGGTCGTCGCCGATGAGTTCCTGCACGGCTCCAAAGGCGCGCCGCAGCAGGTCCGGGTCCTCCAGGTCCGGCACCTCGTTGCCCAGCCGGCCCAGGGTCTGGGCCAGGGCCGTGCCACCCAGCCGGTTGCGGCCCGG
>DRKI01000015.1 GCA_011051875.1 Desulfobulbus sp.
AGGGATTCCAGAGATGAGACTCCGTAATAGCCCTGCATGTGGTCGAAGATCAGGTGACAGTTCCGTTTCTCGGCAAGACAGAGCCGATGGGGCCTGTTCTCGATTATCCGCAGGTGCAGCGGCGGCAGGTCCCGCCTCCGCTCGAGCACGGAAACCACCTGTTCGAGATCCGCTGTATTCTTGAGATCTTTTCTGGTGGGTGAGTGACCAATCACCACCGTCTTTCCTTCCGGTTCCGGGGTGGGCATGAGCAAGGGATCGTCAATATCCACCAGGTTCGGGATCCACGTGGCCTCTGGCAGCAGGTGGAGCAGGTCCGGGGTGCTCACCAGGGTTTTTCGTCCGAGTCTTTTGTATTTTTCACGATAATGGCCGGGATTGGCCCGAAAATGCGGGTGACCGTGGTGATGGTGGATAATTTTCTTTCCCTTGGTGTAATCGGAAATGTTGATGGGGCCGAGGTTCATATGTTCATCGGCCAGAAGGTGAAAGTGAAAAAGATCGGCCTGCTCAAGTATGTCACGGGCCTCGTCAAGTCCCTGCTCGGTCAGGTTTGGCAGGTGCAGATCTTTTTCAAATCCGAAGTTGTATCGTGTTTCAGTGGTGATGAGGCGACAGGAATGGCTGGAATAACGATTGATGGCCATAGTGAAAGCGATACCCATGCCGGCCGGATCGTTTTGGCTTATCATTACGATGCGCATGGCGATTCAGTCCATGTACCGTGCCAGATAGGCCAGGGCCTGCAGGAAGCCCCGGCCCCCGTTCAGATGTCCCCGCCAGATTTCCGGCACCCAGGTGCCCTCAAAACCCCGGAAGAGTGGAAGAATGGTCTTGAGATCGATATCGCCCTCTCCGAACTGCACCCCCTCCCCGTCCAGCCCATACCCGTCGGCCAGGTGCAGGTGCCGCGTATAGGGCAGAAGGATGGTGATTGTCCTTTCCAGATCTTTACCCTTGGCGTTGCAGTACAGGGCGGCATGGGAGAGATCGAAACAGAGGCCGATGTCGTGTTCTTTGCAAAACGTGGCGATTTCCCCGGCATCCATGAAGTAGTTTCCCTTCCACTGGCCACCAAAGTACCAGGGGTAGGGCGGGAGATTTTCAAAGAGAAGATCAATGTCCCGGCAACAGGCATGGGTTCGGAGTGTCTCCAGGGAACGGGTCAGGTTGTCCCGCAGTTTTCTCTTGTCGAGCTTGTGCTGGATGCTCATGGCTCCCGGATGGACGATCAGTTTGGGGGTGCCCCGGAAATGACCGGCAATGGACTGGGTCAGTTCCAGGGCTTTGATCGTGGCCTGGATGGAACGGTGCCGGGACTCGCTGTCCAGGCTGCACAGGTCCAGGAGCTGCTCCCCCATGTATTCGGGTGCATGGACTACCAGTTGAATATGGTTGGTTTCCCGGGGAGTGAAGGGCAGGGTGTAATCATTTTCGGCCAGATGGAATTCCAGAGTCTTGGGATTGTGGGCCAGCATGTCCTGGTAATCGCTGAATCTGGCGATCAGGCCCCAGTTGGAGCGAAAGCATTGTGCAATATTCTGGTGCTCCCCATTCTCCAGATCCTGTTCCAGGAAAAGCTCACCTTTGCGCATGCCCCGCTTGGCCCGTCGGCCGACGAGCCGGTCCAGGTGAAGCGGGGCCAGCCCCTTTCCCGGCCCCTGCACCGTGACCATATCCCGGGTTATGATGGTGCCGGCTTCAATGTCTGTTGCTGCCACGAGACTCTTGCCGAAGAGCTCTCGGTTGAGCACCTCGCCGCGCAGCATGATCCGTTTTTTTTTGCCCACTGCCTGGTCGGCAATGCGGATGTCTCTGACCAGACGTTTGAATTCGTACGGCTCCAGGCTCACCTTGTGGTCCGGTCCTTCCTGGCGCCGATCCAGGGTCAGGTGTTTTTCGATGATACAGGCCCCCATGGAGGCGGCCACCAGAGAGACCGTGATGCCCAGTTCATGGCCTGAGTAGCCGACTGGCACGCCAAAGCGCTTCAATCGGTTGATCATGCGCAAGTTCACTTCCCTGGGCCAGACCGGGTAGACACTTCGGCAGTGAAGCAGGGCAAAATCGTTGTGTCGGGCTGATAACAGTGCAACGGCCGCCTCCACTTCCTCCCAGTGCGACATACCGGTGGAAATGACCATTGGCTTGTCAAAACCGGATACATGGGTTAGCAGGGGGCTGTTGGTCAGGTCAGCGGAGGCGATTTTGAAGGCATCAATGCCAAGTTCGTGGAGAAAGTCGGCGCTCACCGGATCAAAGGGCGTGCAGAGAAAATCAAGTCCCAGTTTTCGGGTCCGTTTTCGCAGACGTGATATGACCGCATCAGGAAGCTCCACTTTCTTGAGCAATGGGATCATGTATTGAAAAGCCTGCTCGAACCGTTCCGGATGTTCCAGAACCTCCCGTGGATATAAACTTGGCAGATGCCGTTTCTGGAACTTGACAGCGTTGGCCCCGGCGTCCCTGGCTGCTTCCACGAGGCGGACCGCGGTTTCCTCATCGCCGTTGTGGTTGATGCCGATTTCGGCGATGATATAGGTGGGATACCCGTCGCCCACAGGGGTGGTGCCTATGTGGATGGTCTGGCTATCCATATCAGATCGATGCCAGGGTGCAGATGGTTATGCCTTTGTTTTCCAGGTGCCGTATGGAATCATGGATTTCCTTGTGTTTGGCAAAGGAGGCGATGACAATGGCCGTGGGATCAAGGCCTTCCAGGTTGTCCGGAGACTGAATGGGGATGCCTTCCAGGCAGGTGGACCACTTGGATGGATCGTTGTCCACGATGCCGGCAATGGTGACAGCGGGAACCTGGTGCAGGGCCTGGATCACCAGGGACGCTGTTTCGGAACCGCCAAAAAGCACGATCCTTGATCCGGGCTGATTCCCGAAGAGTTTCGAGAATTTTTCTATCAGCTCCACCTTGGCCTGGGCATAGAGCTGGACGATCTCGGCCGAGCAACGCATAAGCAGTGAAAACAACCACTGACGTCCGCTGTCGGTCAAACGGTAGGCCCGGTCCCGCTTGTTCCTGGCCTGGACAAGGATCAATTCCTTTTTGTGCAGTGTGCGGATATACTGATGTGCCATGGCGCTGCTCATATGGCACTGGGCCGCGATTCGGTGCTGGCTCAGGTTCGGCTCGTGGTGCAGGGCCAGCAGGATGGCGAGTTGCCTGAACTGCGTGGTTGGCAGGAAAAAGTGTGAATGATTAAGTGATATCACCTTGTTTTTTTTCCATCAGGCAATCAGGATTCCGTAAACTCCTCAATTGAGCGTTTCACCCCTCTGCACCTGGAAAAAGATATATGATTTAAAGATGTTTCTTTTTACAGTGATGCAGACGGGTAAAGATCATCCGGGATCCCGGTTTGTCCCCGTTTTTTCGCCTTGCGGTGTTTCATGTAGCCTGAATCACAATGAAACACCGCAGGGCTCGCATGCTGGAGCAAAATGAAAATCGCACGAACCAGGAAACTGTTTGGTTGGTGAACGATTGGTTCTATGGTATCTTATCGTCAGGCAGGGTCAAGGGGTTGAGCTCTTTTTTCTTTATTTTCTTGCCCGGGCAGTCGAAACAGGGAGGGGCAGGCGCCCGGCGGCCGGGGTATCACCTGCCGGGACTCTGAGGAATGCATCTGCATTGAAGGCCATGGTCCGAATATGCCGGGAGGCCCAGTGTGTGGTGGTGGGTGGCGGGCTGGCCGGGGTGCGGGCGGCGTTGGCTGCCGGCAGGCGGTTATCCCATGTTGTCCTCGTGTGCAAGGGACGGCTCTTTGGTTCCGGTTCTTCCTTTGCCAACATAAACGGTGGCTGGGGCCTTACTTATGGAGGTACCGACGTCGAGCGGGAGGCGTTATACCTGGCCATCGCTGTGCTGTCCCAGGGCACGAATATTCCCGCATTGAGTCGTGTTCTGGTGGAAGAATCAGAGCGCGCCGTTCAGGACCTATTGGCATATGGGGCCCGGTTCCGGACAGATGGAAACGGCCGCCTGTTGCGCGTTGTCCCCTGTTTCTGCACCAGGCCTCTCGCCCTCCTGCTTGACAATTTGGCGGAAATCAGGGATAACCTGCAGGCGCAACTGCGTGCCTCCGGTGTACAGACCTGGGAACGGTGCCGGGCCGTTGAGCTCGTGGCAGACGGTGCTACCTGCCGCGGCGTGGTGGTGGAGCGTGATGGAGAGTATATTCGCCTTCTGGCACCATCCGTCATCCTGGCCACAGGCGGCAACGCAGCCTCGTGGCCCCGCACCATCGTCAGTCCTGATCTTACCGGCGATGGTTACCGGTTGGCTCTTGAGGCCGGTGTCGGCCTCATAAACACTGAGTATACGCAGTGGGTCTGGGAAGACGTGGCATTTCACCGGTACCGTTTTCCTGTCCACGCGCTCTGGTCCGGACGGTGGCGTTTCCGGGCTCCGGATGGCAGCGAGATCGACGTGTGCGGCCTGGAAGAGAATCTTGTCCGGCAGCGGCGATTGCACGTGCCCATCAGCAATCTCCAGAAAGACCGGCAGGTGGATGAACGTTTTCTCCGCGCTCTGGCCGACATTCAAGACGGTGTCATTGATGTCATCGATCCGGCCACTGACCGCTTGGTTTACCGCATCTGCCCGCACGCCCAGGCGTCAAACGGCGGTATTCCCATCGACGAGCATGGCCGAACCTCGCTCACCGGCCTTTTTGCCGCGGGCGAGGTAGCGGCCGGCATGCACGGCGGGGACAGGGTAGGAGGCACAATGATCACCAACTGCCTCGTCTTTGGTCGTCGGGCTGGAATGGCGGCTGCCCGGTCTGTTTGCTCGTAAGGGATGGAATGCAACACTGAGCCTGAGCTTTGGCAGGAAAGCGTTTTGCCATACTGGTTCCGGTTTTTTCGCTTCACAGCCGTTACCCTGTCGAATCCCTTGGTAACCATCGCCCCATTGACCAGCTCTGCCGCAACAGCAGGAAGTTCGGGGTCCGTTGTGTCCGGCGGCATGGGAGAACTCTCCTTACTCCCTGCTCCCTGCCGAGACCGCAGACTCGCGGGGGGCGTATCGACTTCATCACCATGAGTGTGACCCACTCCTGTGAACATGGAGCCTTGAGCGGGCCTGAACATGCCCAGGTATGTCTGGCTTTTCCTTAGGCCCGTGCAGGTAGCCCATATACCGGGTGTGTAATTGTGAAGTTCGATCACGACCAGCGGTGGCACCCTGCAACTGCTTATAAGGCCTGCATTGATCCGGGGAAATTGAATATCCCTGATCGGTTCCATCTATTCCCGAATTCTGGCCTGCATTCGCCGGGCCGACATTCTGGTGGCCAAGTGTAGTAAAAGAATGAGCAACGGACCTGATCAGCATGGGCTTCACCATTCTCCAGCAGCTTCGTAGCGCTGACGCCGACGACAGGCCGCGTATCATTGCCGACCTCTACAGGCGGAACCGGGAGTTTTTCCGGGAGCGGTATCCAGAGGTTGACAGGTTCATAGAAGAACAGCAGTGTCCCTACATCATCCAGATCACCGACTCTTTTCTCTCGGTGGTGGACGGGCGGACCGGCCAGGTGGCCCATCCCGATCCTCTTGATTCCTTTGCCGAGATGATGGCGGCGCAGGAGCACTCGGCCTGGGTCGATCTTTTCGCGCTCGAGGTGGCCGCGCCGCAGCAGTACCCCATGCATGCCCGGCCGGTGACCGCCATGTTTGAACGGCTTGCGGCCCGTTTTCCCGAGTATCTTGCCCGATACAGGAGAGGGGTGGTCAACCTGAAGCCCATCGGCGAAGACCGCCGCTTCTCCCCGCCGGTGATCTTTCTCGGTATCTTCCATGGCCTCCATATCGCCCACCACCTCCTTGCCACCGAGGTCGACACCGTGCTTCTTGTGGAACCGGAGCCGGAACGGTTCGAGGTCTCCCTCTATTTCCTCGACTACAAGGCGGTCTGGGACAAAGAGCAGCAGCTGTACCTCTTCATTGGTCCCCAGCTCGGCAACCCGGTCTTTGATGCCTTCTTTTCTGCCTACCGGATCACGCCCCACCTCTGGTGCCGCGTGCTGCCCGGTTACGTGATGGAGCGAACCCCCTATTATGTGGAACAGTTTCGTGTGCTGCAGCGCTCCAAGATCCAGATCTTCTATCCCATGGACCATCAGGCCAGAGATCATATTCAGGGCATGGCCAACCTGAGACGGGGCCTGCCCCTGCTTGCAGGCCGGCCTGCTGCGGCCCGGCCGCTCACCATCGCTGTGGTGGCCAGCGGGCCGTCCCTGAACCAGACCCTTCCCTGGCTGGAGGAGTATCGGGATGCCCTGGTCATCTTCTCGGTCCATACCGCGGTCAGGGTCCTGCGCCGGCACGGTATTCGGCCCGATTTCCAGTTCTGCCTGGATACCGTCTTTCACGAGAAACTGGTTCAGAAGATGGAACTTTATCCGGATGTACCACTGGTCCTCAATTATCAAGCTGCGGCATCCTACATGTCTCTGACCCAAACACCGTTGCTGGTGGCGGCGACCGGTGTTTCACATCCGGTGCATATCAGGACCACCCTTCTCGATGCGGTCGCCCCGTCCAGCACCAATCTCGCCTTTGCCCTGGCCTGCCACTGCCGGCCCGCGACCATCTTCCTGCTGGGATGCGATTTCGGCTTCCGGGCCCTGGAAAATCACCATGCCCGTGGAACCCTTTATATTGATGAAAAGGGAGGAGAGATCCGGCCGTTCACAACCCATAATACCGCCACCCAGGTGGTGCCGGCCAATATTCCTGGTACAGAGCCGGTCCACTCCACGCCGTTTTTCACCCAGGCGCGGCTGGCGGTGGAAAAGGCCATCGGCCGCTCGGGGCAGGGGATTCGTGTCATCAACCTCTCAGACGGCGCCCTGGTGCAGGGTGCGGAGCCGGCCACCGTTGCAGAATGCCGCCCGGACAGCAAGGTGGACAGGCACGGTGCCGTGCAGGAGATCACAGCCTTTTTTGTCCCGGCTGAACAGGGAAAGCACTGGCAGTATTTTCATGGGAGCGGCAAGGATCGTTTCCGGTGCCTGCAGCGGCGGCTGCCGGACCTGCTCGCAATGGAGGAGTTTTCCTGGCCTGAGGCGATACGGCGCCTCAATACCGTCATTGCCCGGGTTTTGGAACAGTGCCGCAGCGATGCACATGATTCGAGGCTCGATATCTGCTCCCGCCTCCTCAGCGATCTGTTGAGCCATCTCTGTATCTGCCTCTACTTTTATGATTCCCGGCAGGAGGCGGCCGATGTGTACAGGGAAGGGGTGAGGATACTCGCCGGGGTTCTGGCGGAAATAGAATGGCCCCGAGAACTGGAAAATTGATGTTGGATCGGGACCGGGATGCGGTCGGGGTGAGGTGACAACGTACCGGCAGCTGTGGGCTGCCGAACCTGGCAGAGAAAAAGATACAAAATCACTTAAGCATGGATACGGAGGTGCCGAAAAGGTAAGCGAGAGACACAGTTGAGAGATGTTGCGTTTGTATCGTGAGCCAGTGGTCGGATCATTGACGACCAGGCGGAACATAGTTTCATGGAGGATGAACCATGGCTTTGACGATCAATACAAACGTAGCATCGCTGAATGCTCAACG
>DRKI01000016.1 GCA_011051875.1 Desulfobulbus sp.
ACCCGTCGGGGTTCTGCGTTAACTAAGAACCGCCCAAATTGGCGGATTGTAATCTGGCTCCTCGGGAGGGACTCGAACCCCCGACAGGGTGGTTAACAGCCACCTGCTCTACCAGCTGAGCTACCGAGGAACGGAACTCTGGATGTACGACGCCGCAAGCTTGAGCGGCCGCGGCGCTACAAGGCAACCTTATTAGCATAGAGGAAAAAACCCGTCAAGAGAAAGTTGAAAAAAGGCTTGCGCAGGATCGGAAAAACCGGTATTGGATACCCACTTTTTTCAGGGAATTACCGGGAACGGGGCGTAGCGCAGCCTGGTTAGCGCGCCTGCCTTGGGAGCAGGAGGTCGGAGGTTCGAATCCTCTCGCCCCGACCAATCCCATCCTCACCGGGACGGACACGCCGGACAACGTCGAGTTGTCCGGCTTTTTTTGTCGGAACCCGGGAAACCGGATCGGCTTGCGCCTGCGGCCGGAATGTTTATTCCGTCTTCTGATCAAGATAGGGCCGGTACTCGTTGATATACATCTCGGACAGGGTCAGGAAGGCGGTGACGATCAAGGGGCCGTAGATGATGCCCAGTACCCCGAACAGGCTCATGCCGCCGATGATGGCCAGGAAGACCAGGAGGGTGTGCATCTTGACCTGGCTGCCGACAAACTTGGGCTTGAGCAGGTATTCCACGGAAAAAGAGAGGATCACGTAAAAGATCACGGTGATGATCGCCTGCATGGTGTGACCGTTCATGAGCAGAATGCCGGCGGTCGGCAGCAGGATCAGGCCTATGCCGAAGATGGGCAGAAAGGCAAGCACGGCCATGACCGCGCCCCAGAGGACCGGTGACTTGAGGCCGAGGATGGCGAAAAAGGTGCCGCCGAGCACGCCCTGCAGCACGCCGCTGACCCCGTTGCCAACCAGGATGATCCCCGAGATCTCGAGAAATTTCCGCATGAGCAGGTCGTCCTGGTCGTCGGGCAGGGGAGAGAGGCGGGTCAGGAATGTGATGAGCCGGTCCATGTCGATGAGCAGGAAAAAGGCCACCAGGATCAGGATACAGAACTGGAGGACAAAGCTCAGGATGTTGGCGGCCCAGGCCGAGGCCTGGTTATAGACAAAGAGGCCGGCCATCTTGCTCAGGTCGGAGACCAGGCCGGTGACGTCTGCAG
The DNA here is from genome assembly GCA_011051875.1 of Desulfobulbus sp. Classification (GTDB taxonomy): domain Bacteria; phylum Desulfobacterota; class Desulfobulbia; order Desulfobulbales; family Desulfobulbaceae; genus DRKI01. The sequence continues at coordinate 1,166 of DRKI01000016.1, forward strand.
GCTCGAAATTCAGATTAAAACCGGCGAGTACTTCTTGTGCCTGCCCTATCAATGTATTATTCTGGATGAACTGTTGCAGTTTCAGCAGCAGGTTGCTGTCCTTGCCAAGTTGGTAGATGTTCAGCGCCTCGGTTGACAGGGCGCCGATGCAGAAGGTCAGGGGCACGAAGACGATGAGCACGATGATGGCACAGGTGAGACAGGAGGCCAGCCAGGGAGAGACCCAGCGGCACAGCCAGTTGTAGATCGGCCTGAAGATACCCGCCAGCAGGAATGCCAGTACCAGGAGCTGCCAGAAGGGCCACAGGACCCAGCCAAGCAGGAGGATGGTGAGCAGGAAGACAAACAGGAAATACCTGGCCTGTACCGGGTGGAGGGGCCTGCGACGGTCGTCGTCGGCAGGTGGGGGAGAGCTTGGCTTCGCAACTGAATTTTCCAATGGCTCACGTGGTTGCATGGAAGGTTACGTTGGGGGGGTGATTTTTTCCGCATTGTACCCGCTCCGGCGAAAAAAGAAAATCGGTTTACGAGATTGCATGGGATAGAGAGATGTTAGGTACTGATCTGGAGATAGTACTCCACAAGGCGACAGGAGAGCAGCGCCGGGAAAAACCCGACCAGGACAACCTCGGCTTTGGCCAGTTCTTTTCCGATCACATGTTCGTGATGCACTGGAACCGGGAAAAGGGCTGGCACGACGCCCGCCTCCAGCCGTACCAGGATTTTTCCGTCGATCCGGCGGCCATGGTCTTTCATTACGGCCAGGCCATCTTCGAGGGGCTCAAGGCCTACCGTGGAAAGGACGACCAGATCTACCTGTTCCGGCCCCGGGAGAATCTCGAGCGGCTCAACCAGTCGGCGCTCAGGATGTGCATGCCCAGGGTGCCGGTGGACCGGACCCTGCAGGCCCTCAAGGCCCTGGTCTACCTGGACCGGGACTGGGTGCCCGATAACGAGGGTGCCACCCTCTACCTTCGGCCGACCATGATCGCCACCGAGCCGGCACTTGGCCTGCGGCCCTCGGAAGAGTATCTTTTCTTTGTCATCAACAGCCCGGTTGGCGCCTACTATTCCGAGGGCTTCAACCCGGTGAAGATCTATGTCGAGGACACCTATGTCCGCGCTGTGCCCGGCGGGGTCGGCGAGGCCAAGACCGCCGGCAACTATGCCGCCAGCGTCAAGGCCCTGACCGAGGCCCAGCGCAAGGGATACTCCCAGGTCCTCTGGCTGGACGCGGTGGAGCGCAAGTACATAGAGGAGGTGGGGACCTCCAATATCTTTTTTGTGATCAACGGCGAACTGATCACCCCGCCCCTGGGCGGCACCATCCTGCCGGGCATCACCCGCGACTCGGTCCTGCAGCTTGGCAGGGACTGGGGCATGCAGGTCAGCGAGCGGCCCATCACCATCGACGAGGTGGTCGCGGCCAGTGAAGACGGCACCCTGCAGGAGGTGTTCGGCTCCGGGACGGCCGCGGTCATCTCGCCCATCGGCGAACTCCGCTACCGCGACCGGAGCATCGTAATCAACAACGGTGAAACCGGTGAACTCTCGAGACGTTTTTTCGAAGAGCTCCAGGCCATTCAGTATGGCCACCGGGAGGATCCGCACGGCTGGCGGGTCCGCGTCGGCTGAGCCGGCCCGGGAAAAATCCCCCCTCTTTTTGCCAGAAGCAGACTTTTCCCTTATTTCACCATGATGGGCGGAAAAAATTTTTCCGCCCTCTCCCCTTGATTTTTCAAAAACCGTCACTATTGTTTTGCGCAGTCCAGAGACTGCCACTTCGTTCCGGTTCGACGTGCGCGGCCTGAACCGACCGCAGAGCCGGAACTCTCTTGCCGGTTCATTATGTTCAAACTCAAAACTTATCGAAAGAGGAGGATTGTCCATGAAGATTCGTCCATTGAATGACCGTATCCTGGTCAAGAGATTGGAGGAAGAGGAGAAGACCAAAGGCGGCATCATCATTCCGGATACTGCCAAGGAGAAGCCTGCCGAGGGTGAGATCGTCGCGGTGGGTCCGGGAAAGATGAACGATGCCGGTGAGCGGATCGCCATGGATGTGAAGGTGGGTGACCGCGTTCTCTTCTCCAAGTATGGAGGAACCGATGTCAAGCTGGACGGTGAGGACTATCTCATCATGCGCGAGGACGATATCCTCGGTGTCATTGAGGGTTGAACGGAACATCAATCAAGCTAGCTGTTGAAGAAATAAAGGAGAAAAGAAATGTCTGCAAAAGAATTGAAATACGGTGCCAAGGCTCGTGAGGCCATGCTGACCGGTGTCAACACCCTGGCCAATGCCGTCAAGGTGACCCTGGGTCCCAAGGGTCGGAACGTTCTGATCGAGAAGTCTTTCGGTGCGCCGGTCATCACCAAGGACGGTGTCACCGTGGCCAAGGAGATCGAGATCAAGGACAAGTTCGAGAACATGGGCGCACAGATGGTCAAGGAGGTCGCCTCCAAGACCTCGGACGTGGCCGGTGACGGTACCACCACCGCGACCGTACTGGCCCAGGCCATCTACACCGAGGGCGCCAAGCTGGTGGCTGCCGGCTCCAACCCCATGGAGATCAAGCGCGGTATCGACGCCAGTGTCGATGCCGTGGTCGCCGAACTGGCCAACATCTCCAACCCGACCAAGGAGCAGAAGGAGATCGCCCAGGTCGGTACCATCTCCGCCAACAACGACGAGACCATCGGCAACATCATTGCCGAGGCCATGGACAAGGTGGGCAAGGAAGGTGTCATTACCGTGGAAGAGGCCAAGTCCATGGAGACCTCCCTGGACGTGGTCGAGGGCATGCAGTTTGATCGCGGCTACCTCTCTCCCTACTTTGTCACCGATCCCGAGCGGATGGAGGTGAACATCGAGGATCCGCTGATCCTGATCCACGAGAAGAAGATCTCCAACATGAAGGACCTGCTGCCCATTCTCGAGTCGGTCGCCAAGATGGGCAAGCCGCTGTTCATCATTGCAGAGGATGTGGACGGCGAGGCCCTGGCCACCCTGGTGGTCAACAAGCTGCGCGGTACCCTGAACGTGGCTGCTGTCAAGGCGCCTGGCTTTGGTGACCGCCGCAAGGCCATGCTCGAGGATATCGCCATCCTCACCGGCGGCCAGGTCATCACCGAGGACCTGGGCATCAAGCTGGAGAATGTCACCATCAACGACCTGGGTACTGCCAAGCGGATCGTGGTTGACAAGGACAACACCACCATCATCGACGGCGCCGGCGACAAGGACAAGCTCGCCGCCCGCGTCAAGCAGATCCGGACCCAGATCGAGGATACCACCTCTGATTACGACCGCGAGAAGCTGCAGGAGCG
>DRKI01000017.1 GCA_011051875.1 Desulfobulbus sp.
CTCACCCTCTCCGCCAGCTCAAAGGATCTCAGTGTGATAGCCGGGTCCTGCGCAACAAAGAATCACGAACCCCGTCAGGTCCGGGAGGAAGCAGCGGTAGTGAACCTCTTTGTGTGTTGCAGGGTTGCCCGGCTATCCTTTTTTCCGCCCGGCGGGATGCGCCTGCCGAACCTTTCCGAAACCTGAATCTGCCAACCCGTGTCCTATCTCGTTCTTGCCAGGAAAGCGCGTCCGCAGCGTTTTGAGGAGGTCGTCGGCCAACGGGCCGTGGTCCGGACCCTGCAGAACGCGCTGCGCCAGAACCGGGTACCGCATGCCCTGATCTTCAGCGGTATCCGGGGCACCGGCAAGACCACCCTGGCCCGGATCATGGCCAAGGCCCTGAACTGCGAGCAGGGCCCCACCGACGAGCCCTGCGGCGAATGCAATGCCTGCCGCGAGATCATGGCCGGCAGCAGTGTCGACCTGCACGAGGTGGACGGCGCCTCCAACCGGGGCATCCAGGAGATCCGGGAGCTGAAGGAAAATATCCGTTTCATGCCCACCACGGCGCGCTTCAAGATCATCATCATCGACGAAGTGCACATGCTCACCACCGAGGCCTTCAACGCGCTCCTGAAGACCCTGGAAGAGCCGCCGGACCATGTCTATTTCATGTTCGCCACCACCGAGCTGCACCGGGTGCCGGTGACCATCCTTTCCCGCTGCCAGCGCTACGAACTCAAGAGGGTCGGCCACCGGGAGCTGCAGGAACATTTTGCCCGCCTGGCCGGGCAGGAAGGGGTGAATATCGAGCCCGCGGCCCTGAACCTGGTCGTGCGCGAGGCCGGCGGTTCGGTCCGGGACGGTCTCAGCCTGCTGGACCAGGTCTTTTCCTACTGCGGCACCGAGGTGAGTGCCGCGGACGTGGTCGAGGTCCTGGGCCTGGTCGGGCACGAGGTGATAGCATCCCTTGGCACAGCCCTGCTGGAGGCCGACCTGGGACGCGCCCTGGACAGCCTGGAGCAGGTCTACACCTACGGCATGGACCTGAAACGGTTCATCAACGAGCTGCTCACCTGGTTCCGCGGCCTGGTGGTCTGCCGGGTCAGCCGCCAGCCCGGGCAGCTGCTCGACCTGCCGGCGGACGAGCTGCAGGAGATGATGGAGATCGCGGGCCGCTATTCGGCCCAGACCATTTTTGCCATGTTCAACCTGCTCCTGGAGAGCCTGGAGAAGGTCACCTGGTCCCCGCAGCCGCGGCTGGCCCTGGAGCTGGCCTTTATCAGGGCGGTCCAGGTGGGGGACGTGGTGGCGGTACCGGATCTCCTGGCCCGCCTGGACAAGGTCCTGGCCGGGGTGCCGGAGGAGAGCCTTGTCGCCGCGGCCGGCCGTCCCGCCCCTGCGCAGCGGACGAGTGACGGCCCGGCCCCGGCCGTGACGGCCGGGAGCATCATGGAGCCGCCTGCACAGCCGGTGGCTGTGCCGCAGGAGAAGGCGCAGGTGGTCGCGGTCCGGGATGGGATGCCGACACAGGAGGAGGAGAGGCAGGACCCGCCGGCAGCGGCAAAAGGGCCGGACCATGGCCGGACCGGCGTTCCGGCAGCCGGGGGAAAGAGCGGTCCGCAGGAAGAAGGCGGACCCGGGAAGGCCGGGCGGAAAAGCGGGGCAGGGGAGCCCGGAGCGGTACGTTCCGAAAAACGGGCTGCCGGGAAAAAAGACGTCCGCAAGCACTGGGACGAGTTCCTGGCCTACGTGCGGGAGCGCAAGCCCTGGATGGCGGCGGCCCTGGGGCGCGCCGCCTCGGTCAGCCGCAAGGGAGACGGCTTGGTCATCGAGTATGATGACGCCGCGGACTGCCGTCTGCTCAAGAACCGGGAAAACATCAGGCCGCTGACCGAATTCGCCCTGGACTTTTTCCAGGAGAGCCTTACAGTGAAGTTCCATGTGCCCGACTCGCTGGCCTGCGAGATCGATCCGGAAAACGGAACCTCGCCGCGGGAGGAGCGCAGGGCCCTTGCCAATGACCCGCTGGTGCTGGCTGCCCTGGAGATCTTCAACGGCCAGGTGGGTGATATCAGGGTCGGTCCCCGCTTCAGGCAGCCCATGCCCGCGGGGGATGATGAACAGGGTTCCGGGTGACGCAGCCAGGCACGGGACATCCAATTATCCGGAATCAAAGGAGGACTTGCAAGCGGCTGCAAGCCATCAATCAAGCGAGGTGAAGCAACATGCTGAACATGGGCGATCTGATGAAACATGCCCAGCAGTTCCAGGAAAAGATGGCCACGATCCAGGAAGAGCTGGCAACACGCACGGTCACCGGCACTTCCGGCGGCGGCATGGTCACGGCCACGGTCAATGGCCGGGGTGAGCTGGTCGGCCTGGCCATTGAGCCGGAAATCGTCAATGCCGACGACGTGGGCATGCTCCAGGACCTGGTCCTGGCGGCGGTCAATGACGGGTTGCGCAAGGCAAAGGAACTGGCCCGGGGCGAGATGAGCAAGCTCACCGGCGGTCTCAATATTCCCGGCATGGTGTAGGTCCGGACCATGCAGGCGGTTCCACCGGCCCTGGAACAACTGATCAGGGACCTGACCCGGCTGCCCGGCATCGGGCGAAAGACCGCGACCAGGCTGGCCCTCTTTCTCCTGCGACGCCCCGCGTCCGAGGCGCGGCGGCTGGCCGACGACCTGGCCGGGCTGCACGAGTCGATCCGGCTCTGTTCCTCGTGTTTCGCCTTTTCCGAAACCGATCCCTGTGCGATCTGCGGTGACGGCCGCCGCAACCACAGGCTGCTCTGCGTGGTCGAGGAGCCGGGAGACCTGCTGGCCATCGAGAAGACGGCCAGTTTCCGTGGTGTCTATCATATCCTGCACGGGGTGCTGTCGCCCATGGACGGCATCGGGCCGGACGAGCTGAAGACCCGCGAACTCTTTGCGCGGGTCGGTCGCGGCGAGGTGGACGAGATCCTGCTGGCCACCAGCTCGACCGTGCCCGGCGAGGCTACGGCCTCGTTTCTGGTTGACCGGCTGCAGAAGATGGGTGTAAAAGTAACCCGTCTGGCCTGTGGCATTCCCATGGGCATGGATATCAAGTATGCCGACGAACATACCCTGGCCAGGGCCATCGAGTCACGGCAGCCCATGTCCTGACCGGTGCACGGTGCCCGCACGGGTGGAAGGAATGCCCCGGGGTCTGTCTTTGAACAGCAGATTATCACTTGACAGAGTAGACGTTTGCTGGTATTTGACTTGAGTTTTTTCGTTGCATGATGTAACGTCAGCAATCCAAAAGAAAAGTTTTTGATGTAGGCGCGTAGCTCAGTGGGAGAGCGCTACCTTGACGCGGTAGAGGTCGGCGGTTCGATACCGCCCGCGCCTACCAGGGAATAAAGGCTAGGATGCAGCCGACCGCTTTTTGGCCGGTTGCTCATTAGCCTTTCTTTTTAACAGGCATCCATGACAGAGATCGCAATCGGTATCAGGGGCGGGAAGAGCGGCACCTTCCCCCGGGGAACCACGGCCGCCGAGGCGCTGAAGGAGCTGCTCTCCAGCAAACAGCGCAAGCGGGCCATCGCGGTTCTCTGTAATGGCACGCCCGCGGACCTGTCCACGGCTCTGGAGACCGATGCCGAACTCGAGCCGGTGACTGTTGATTCGGAGCAGGCCCTGGATATCCTCCGCCACTCCACCGCCCATGTCATGGCGCAGGCGGTCAAGGAGCTTTATGGCGACGAGATCCGGGTGGCCATCGGGCCGGCCATCGAGGATGGGTTCTACTACGATTTCGACCGCCCCGTGCCTTTTACCCCGGACGATTTCCCCGCGATCGAGGCGAAGATGGCCGAGATCATCAAGGCCCGGCTGGGGTTTGAGCGACAGGAGATGCCCCGGCAGGAGGCCATTGATTTTTTTTCCGCACTGGGCGAGAAGTACAAGGTTGAGCTGCTCCGGGAGATGGAAGACGATACGGTCAGCCTGTACAGGCAGGGCGAGTTCGTCGACCTCTGCCGCGGACCCCATATCCCGGATACATCCTGGGTCAGGAGCTTCAAGCTGCTGCGGGTGGCGGGATCCTACTGGCGCGGTGATGAAAAACGGGAGATGCTGACCCGGATCTACGGCACCGCCTTTTTCGACCGCAAGGAACTCAAGCGATACCTGAACCGTCTCGAGGAGGCCAGGAAGCGCGATCACCGCAAGCTGGGCCGGGAGCTGCGGCTGTTCACCATCCAGGACGAGATCGGCCCCGGCCTCATCCTCTGGCAGCCCCGGGGCGCCATGCTGCGCCGCCTGATCGAGGACTACTGGAAGGACGAGCACTACCGTCACGGCTACGAGCTGCTCTATACCCCCCACATTGCCCGCCAGGACCTGTGGAAGACCTCGGGGCACCTGGATTTCTATGCCGAGAACATGTACTCGGCCATGGAGATCGACGAGGTGCTCTATCAGCTCAAGCCGATGAACTGCCCCTTTCACATCGGGATCTACAACAGCGCCAAACACAGCTACCGGGAGTTTCCCATCCGCTGGTGCGAACTGGGAACCGTGTACCGCTACGAGCGCACCGGCGCCCTGCACGGCCTGATGCGGGTGCGCGGCTTTACCCAGGATGACGCCCATATCTTCTGCCGGCCCGATCAGCTCGAAGAGGAGATCTTCAATATCATCGATCTGAACCTGCATATCCTGAAGACGTTCGGGTTCGACTCCTATGATGTCTATCTCTCCACCCGGCCGGACAAGTACGTGGGGTCCGAGGAGCACTGGCAGCTCTCGACCGAGGCCCTGAAACAGGCCATGGAGAAGAAAGGGCTGGACTTTGCCATCGACCCGGGCGAAGGTGTCTTCTACGGGCCCAAGATCGACATCAAGATCAAGGACCAGCTTGGCAGGTCCTGGCAGTGTTCCACCATCCAGGTGGATTTTAACCTGCCGGAACGTTTCGGCATGACCTATACCGGCGCCGACGGCGCAGAGCACCGGCCGATCATGATCCACCGGGCGCTCATGGGGTCGCTGGAGCGGTTCATCGGCGTGCTGATCGAGCATTATGCCGGCGCCTTCCCGCTCTGGCTCGCGCCCGAGCAGGCCCGGATCCTCAACATCACCGATGACCAGGCCGGGTATGCCGGCCAGGTCTTTGAGACATTGCGGGCGGCCGGGGTGCGGGTGGAAAAGGACCTGCGCAACGAGAAGCTCAACTACAAGGTCCGTGAAGCACAGATGATGAAGATCCCCTACATGCTCATCATCGGCGACCGTGAGAAAGAGGAGGGAACGGTCACCGTGCGCAGGAGAGACGGGAAAAACCTGCCCCCCATGAAACCGGAGGAGTTTGCGGACATGGTGCGCAGGGAATGTGAAGAGAAAATGGCCGGGTAGGCGGTCGATTGGAGCAACTGAAGAGGAGGAACGGACATTAAAAGACGAGGCAGCAGGCTTCCTCAGAAGCAGGAAATCCGGGTCAAGATCAACGAGGCGATAAACTATCCGGAGGTTCGCCTCATCGATGCCGACGGCGAACAGCTCGGCATCGTCACGGCCAGGGAGGCGTTGGAGAGGGCCTACAACCAGGATCTCGACCTGGTGGAGGTGGCTGGCAAGGCGAATCCGCCGGTCTGTCGGATCATGAATTACGACAAGTACCGGTACGAGCTGAAGAAGAAGCGCCAGGAAGCCAAGAAGAAGCAGACCATTGTCGAAACCAAGGAGATCAAGTTCCGGCCCAAGACCGAGGAACACGATCTCAACTTCAAGATCAAGAAGATCAAGAAGTTCCTGGATGCCAAGAACAAGGTCAAGGTGACCATGCGTTTTCGGGGACGCGAGATCATCTATGCCCAGTCGGTGGGACTTGATGCCATCAACAGGATTGCCGATGCCCTGCGGGACCATGGCGTGATCCTGCAGGAGCCGAAAATGGAAGGGCGGCAACTGGTGATGTTCATCGGCCCCAAGCCCTGATCAGGGGCTGATTCCGCGAACCGGAAAATGCTCCGGCCCCGGCCCGGGCCCGGTGGCATGCAACCATCCGCCGCTGCAGGCGATGACGCCGGTTTCGTCTGTACCGGTGCAGGCCCCTGGTGCGCACGCGGAACCGGCCGAGTGCAACAGTATATCGTTTATGAGAGTGACAGGCCGAAGGCGGCCTGAAGGAGAAGGAATCATGCCCAAGATGAAGACCAACAGGGGGGCGGCGAAACGGTTCAAGGCAACCGGCTCCGGCAAGATCCGGCGCAACAAGGCCTACAGCTCCCACATCCTGACCAAGAAGTCCACCAAGCGGAAGCGGAACCTGCGCAAGTCCGGCCTGATCACCGCCGCCGACACCAAGGCGGTCAAGCGGATGCTGCCGTACCTGTGAGCCGCGGGTCAGCGGTTTTTACCGGCAACGGGAAGGCGACCGTTTTTTCGTCCGCAGGGCCAGGCCACCTGCCGGGGCCCGCGATCCCCGGGGTGCCGGTTCTGCACAGTGACGGGCCATGTCCGCGCGCGGGCAGGGCACGCCTGGTGATTGACACTGACCTGAACTGAGCGAAATCCCGAAAGGTTTCATCCACCTGCAACACCATGAAAAGACGTCAGGTTTTTCCCGTCTGCAGGCCAGGGCAGCGCCCAGTTGAGGATTGAATTGATAGATACTATAAAACGTCTGGAGTCGAGACAATGCCACGAGTAACACGCGGATTCAAGGCACGCCGCAGAAGAAACAAGGTGCTGAAGATGGCCAAGGGCTACCGGGGTGGCAAACACCGGTTATTCAGGACCGCTACCGAGGCCGTTGACCGGGCCCTCTGTTACAGCTACCGCGACCGGCGCACCCGGAAGCGGGAGTTCCGGAGGCTCTGGATCACCCGCATCGGGGCGGCCGCCAGGATGAACGGCACCAGTTATTCCAAGCTGATGGGCGGCCTGAAAAAGGCCGGCGTCGAGCTGGACAGGAAGGTATTATCCAATCTCGCCATTGTTGATCCCCATGCCTTTGCTGAAGTAGTGAAGACGGCCGGGGTCCATTCCGCCTGATCGGGCAATGGAAACCGAACTACGACAACTCAGGGACGAAGCCCTGGCAGCCCTGGAGAAGATCGGCTCCAG
>DRKI01000018.1 GCA_011051875.1 Desulfobulbus sp.
ATCCTGCCGTGTCCTGATCCGGCATCCGGAGGGGGGCGACCGAATCATCTGCCATCGGGTCTTTCTTGCAGCAGGTCAGAATCCAGGAAACCATCCGCGGCGTGGTGGAGCGGGTGACCTACCATAATGCGAGCAACGGCTGGTCCGTGCTCCGGGTCCGTCCGTTTTCCGGCGGCAACGACCTGGTGACCGTCACCGTGCACCAGACGCGGGTCTTTGCCGGCGCGACCATGGAGTTTAAAGGCGCCTGGACCGAGCACCCGCGCTTTGGCCGCCAGTTTCGGGCCGAGCTGGCCACGGAACTGAGACCCGCAACCGCCGGCGCCCTGGAGAAATACCTGGGGTCAGGCCTGATCCGCGGCGTCGGTCCCAAGACGGCACGCAAGATCGTGCGCCATTTCGGTACCCGTACCCTGGAGGTGTTTGAAAAGGATATCGACCGGCTGCTCGAGGTGCCGGGAATCGCGAAAAAGAAACTTGCCGCCATCAAGGAGGCCTGGTACGAGCATCGCGCCATCCGTGACGTGATGATGTTTCTCCAGTCGCACGGTATTTCGACCCTGTTCGCGGTGCGCATCTACCGGGAATATGGTGACCGTGCCATAGCCCTGGTCTCTGCAGATCCTTACCGGCTGGCCCGCGATTTTTACGGCATCGGGTTCTTTTCCGCCGACCGGGTGGCCCTGTCCCTCGGTTTTGCCAGGGATTCCGACATGCGAATCACGGCGGCCATCCGGCACGTGCTGTCCGCCAGCCGGGAACAGGGTCACTGCTTTCTCTTCCAGGACCAGGTCATCTCCCAGGTACGCGAGCTGCTGTCCCTTGAGCTTGACCAGCGGATCCCCGAGCTGCTGGAACAGATGGAGCAGGCCGGACAGCTCCGGGTGCGCCGCCTGGCCCTGGACGCCGAGCCGGAGCGCATCCGGATCTGCTACTATGCAAAGAGCCTCTATCACGACGAGGAGTACGTGGCCAGGCGTCTGGCGGCTCGGGCGGCCAAGGCGGCCACCGTAACTGACCGGGAGCGGGTCCGCGCTTGTCTCGAGAAGCAAGACCGCAGGCAGGGCGTGGTCCTGAGCAGGGAGCAGCGCGAGGCCGTGGCCGCCATTGCCGGCCAGTCCTGCTCGGTGCTCACCGGCGGGCCCGGCTGCGGCAAGACCACCACCATCAGGGCACTGGTGGCCCTGCTCCGGGCCATGGGCCGCTCCATCATGCTGGCCGCACCCACCGGACGCGCCGCCCAGCGGATGAGCGAGGTGATCGGCATGGAGGCCCGCACCATCCACCGGCTCCTTGAATTCCAGGGCACCGGCTTCAGGCGTAACGAGGAAAACCGGCTGCGGACCGATTTTCTCATCATCGACGAGTGTTCCATGCTCGACATCAGCCTCACCGCCTCCCTGCTGCGGGCCGTGGATGATACCACCTCTCTCCTCTTCATCGGTGATGCCGACCAGCTGCCCTCGGTGGGGGCGGGCAACGTGCTCCGCGACCTGATCGCCTCCGGAGTGGTGCCCTGTCACCGGCTGACCAGGGTCTTCCGCCAGGCCACACGCTCGAAGATCATCTGCTATGCCCACCAGATCAATCGCGGCCAGGTACCGGCCATCGGGTCCCCCTTCAAGAATCCCGCCCTCTGGAAGGAGAGCGACTGTTTTTTCATGGACTCGGACGAGGCCACCAGGGAGCAGCTCCGCTTCATCGCCCGGGTGAAGCATTGTTTCCGTACCATCGAGGAGCGGGAACAGGAGGCGGGTCATGACCCAGAGCTGTTCGATACCATGGACCTGGAGAATGAAGACGTGCCGGAACAGTTCAGGCATGTGGACCTCGCCGCCCTGGCCTCGGCCGGGACGCCGGCGGAGCAGCTCCGGGCCGTGGCCCGGAAGGTCCATCCCTGGTCATCGCTCTACTATGGCCTGACCGCGCTCGACGTGGTGCGCAGGCTCTACAGCCAGTGGGTCCCAAGGTATTTTCCCTCATGCGAGATCCAGGTCCTGTCGCCCATGATCCGGGGCTCGCTGGGGACGGCCAATCTCAACCGTGTCCTCCAGGAGGCGGTCAATCCGCCCGGTCCCGACCGGCAGGAACTCGTGATCGGTGAACGGACCTTCCGCACCGGCGACCGGGTCATCCACCGGCGCAACAACTACGATCTCGGCGTCTTCAACGGTGATATCGGCATCATAACCGGGATCGACAACACGGCGCTTACCTGCACGGTCTCCTTTCTTCCCGACCAGCGCCCGGTTACCTACCAGCGGGAACAGATCACCGAGCTCGACACGGCCTATGCCATCACCGTGCACAAGGCACAAGGCTCCGAGTTTGACGTGGTGATCCTGCCCGTGCTGACCCAGCACTACCGGATGCTGTTTCGCAACCTGGTCTATACCGGGCTCACCCGGGCCAGGAAACTGGCCATCTTTGTCGGCACCCGCCGCGCCCTGGCCATGGCCATAGCCAATCGCGATACCGGGCTGCGCCAGACCGCACTTCTCACCCTGCTGCGCCGGTTCAGCGGCCGTTAGCCGGCACATGTCCTCCTTTTGCCAGGCTCCGGCCGGATCGTGAAGGACCTGGAGAAACACGACCGGGCAGGGGGGAGGTTCTGCCGGGGAAAAGGGCTGTTTTCTGGTATTGCGGAAAAAGGACATGGCCCTGAAAACTGACCGGCATTATCTCATGCAACACAAGAACCTGTATTGCTAATTTATTGAAAAAAAGTCTGTTCTGAACAAGCCAATTGTCCATGAACCAGTGCCGTTTACCTGTCCTCCACAGGGGTGCTCACTGTTTTCTGCTTGAAAAACAAAACAAATTGTGTTAGTTTGAGAATTCTTACCATCACCATCCACGGTAAATCATTCCAGACAGGTCTCTCCCCTCTGTCTGACTTTTTTTGCGCAGTGCACGCTGCCGGTCAACATTACTAGAGTTAGAGGAAAGTGTAAGGAGTCCCTATGAGTGCGAAGATTATCAGCGGAACTGAAACTGCCAAGGCGATCCGCGAAGAGCTGAAGGCCGAGGTTGCGGAACTGAAGGAAAAGCACAATGTCGTCCCCGGCCTGGTCACCATCCTGGTCGGCGAGGACCCGGCCTCCCAGTCCTATGTGGCGGCCAAGAACAAGACCGCCCATGCCCTCGGCATCCACTCGGAGCAGGTCACCCTGCCCGCTGATACCAGCGAGGAAGAACTGCTGGCGCTGGTGGAGAAGTACAACAATGACGACAAGATTCACGGCATCCTGGTGCAGCTTCCCCTGCCGCGGCACATCGACGAGGCCAAGGTGCTCTATGCCATCAATCCTGACAAGGACGTGGACGGCTTCCATCCGGTCAATGTGGGCAAGATGGTGCTCGGCGAGCAGTGCTTCCTGCCCTGCACTCCGCACGGCGTGCTCGAGCTGCTCAAGCGGACCGGAGTGGAGACCAGCGGCGCCGAGGTTGTCGTGGTCGGCCGCTCCAACATTGTCGGCAAGCCGGTGGCCAACCTGATGCTGCAGAAGCGCGAGGGCGGCAACGCCACCGTCACCCTCTGTCATACCCGGACCCGGGACATGGATTTCCATACCCGTCGTGCCGATATCCTGATCGTGGCCGCCGGTGTGCCCAACATGATCAAGGCCGACCAGGTCAAGGAGGGCGTGGTGGTCATTGATGTCGGCGTCAACCGTATCGGCAAGACCGAGAGCGGCAAGGCCAAGCTGGCCGGTGACGTCGAATTCGAGTCGGTCAAGGAAAAGGCCGCCGCCATCACCCCGGTCCCGGGCGGCGTGGGCCCCATGACCATCACCATGCTGATGAAGAACACGGTTCAGTCGGCCAAGCAGTTCGCCGGTCTGGCCTAGGCAAGGTTGACCCCGGGCACGTACATTCCAGACTGCCGTGAAAACCGCCGCCCCGGAACAGTTCCATTTTCGGCGGTTTTCATTTATACATGACTCCTGCGCGACGAGGCGACGGCCGCGAATCCATGGTTGCGGGAGAATATGGTTTCAGCAGGGCCCAGGGCCTTGTATCTGACTTCTTCTGGAGGGAACACTCATGGCAAAAATGAAAGGCTGTGAAAGCTGTAACGATATCACCGGAGCATCGACCATCGATCTCCTCAACCAGGATCTGGCCAAGCAGGTCCGTACCGCCTACGACCGCCTGGAAGACCGTGGAATGTCCG
>DRKI01000019.1 GCA_011051875.1 Desulfobulbus sp.
CTTTTTTTGTCTCTTTTTCTTTCCTGGGCATTCGTTGCGTTGTCACAGGCATCCCGTCTCCGCACGGTCGCACCGGCACGCAGAGAGGACCTGTGGCGGACCGGCAGCACGCCTGCACAGACAGGGGGCCCCTGTGCCGACAGGAACACCGGCTCCTGCTTCTGTTCATGCGGCCGGCATTATTACCGCACTTCTCCATTACCGCACTTCTCCATTGACAGAAAAATCCTGCCAAGATAGACCTATAATAAAGATTTTTTTTACAGTTCTCCCCAGGCGGACGCCTTGGCACGGTCCGCCTGTAAGCCGTCTCAGGCAGCCCGCCTCAGCACGGTCGCATCGATCCGCATACCGGCGGTATGGCGAACCGACGCGCCTGCACAGATGCGGGGCATCTGTGCCGACTTGCAGTCTTGAGGCTGGGACAACAACGCGACACCACTCGTTCCCTTCCACCGGCCGAGGTCATGCAGCCGGCTGATTTTTCATCCCGGGACGGGTTTCAACTCAACCGCAGGCCAGAAAAAAGAGGAGAGATGATGAGAGCAAAGACCCTGAACAGGATTGCCCTGGCAGTGACCGGAGCTTCCGCTTTCGTGCTGGTTCTCGCGAACTGCGGCATTGCTGCTCCACAGCAGCAGAGCATCCAGGGAAAGACAACGCTGAACATCCACCATCCCATTGTCGTCACCGGTCGCCTGGGTGCAGGCTATCTTACCGGGGAGTCCTACGAGAATGTCTATGACCCGGACAGCGGCAGGAAGATCAGCCAGTTGAACTGGGATCTCTCCGACATCTTCATGGTGGGGGGCGGTCTCTCCATCCAGCCCGTCTCCTGGGCAAAGCTCAACATGGACATCTGGCTCAAGATCAATGACGGCGACGGCGACATGGTCGACTACGACTGGTTCGTCGAGGGTCTCGACTGGACGCACCGCTCCTACACCACGGACGTGGATCTCAACACGGGCTACATGTACGATATCAATGTCGAGTTCCCGGTGTTCGATCTCGAAGGAACGGAGTTCAGCCTTTTTGCCGGCTATAAGTATGACAAGTGGGAATGGGAGGCCACGGGCGGCACCTACATCTATTCAACCTATTACCTGCGGGACACCATCGGCACCCTGCCCGACGAGACCGGCATCACCTATGAACAGTGGTACCATGTCCCCTACATCGGGATCGGCTTCAAGGCGGATCTGACCAGGGTGACCCTGAGCGGCCGGTTCATCGCCTCCCCGTTTGTTCAGGCGGGCGACAAGGACCAGCATCACCTGCGCAACCTGGTTTTCGAGGAAGACTTTGACAACGGCACCATGATCGGCGTCGATCTCAACGGCGGCTATCACTTCACCGACCAGCTTGCCCTGCTGTTCAAATACCATTACCAGAAGTATAACGAGATGAAGGGAGAAACCACCATCACCGACCAGGTCACCGGTGAACAGTACTACATTTCCGGGGATGCGGCCAGCATCGAGCATTACTCACACCTTTTCTCCCTCGCCATGCAGTACACCTTCTGAGAGAGTACAGTTCATGCCCCGTCCACGGGCCGGTCCCTGTCAACGGCCGGCCCGTTTGCTGTGCAGAAAGGGCAGGTAGATCGCCACGATGTTGCGCACGAAAAAGCCCAGGAACCTGCACAGGGTCTGTCGGCGGGCGGAGGCGCTGTTCCTGTTCAGGGCGGCAAAGGTGGTCATCATCCTGAGCAGGCCCAGGGGAGAGAGACGGATCTTGCCCCTGCCGCGCACCCTGCCGCCTGCATCTTCCCCTTCATACAGCGTGACAAAGAGCGTCGTGGAATCCGGCCAGAGGTCCAGGTACCAGTCATTGCGGAGGCGCTTCTCGCCGTCCAGGAAGAAACGGGTGCCGTTGCTGCGGAACCAGAGCTGGTAGACCATCAGCCTGGTCTCCGGGTCTTCTGCCGGAGCAAAGAGCCTGAAGACACCCCGATCGGCCGGTACCGGCACGCCGAACATGGGATGGCGGACTGTTCCGGTCAGTGCACCACGGTGCCCGGGATCCCTTGTGAATCCGGCCAGGTCCGGAATGACGATGGCCAGCGACAGCGACAGCCTCCCCTTGACCGTCTGCCCGGAGTCGTCGCTGCCCTCGAAGCGGCCGGCCATCCTTTCCCGAAAGGTGAGCCCGGCGGCAATGGCGGCCTTTTCCTCCCGTAGCCGCCGCGGGACCGGGCGTGAGGTGGCATCGAGATGGGCGACAATGGCCGGGAAGACATCCCGATGGGCATTCCTGCCAAAGATACAGTCGATATGGCCGTATCCCGGTACCAGGACACGGTGGTAGAGATCCCTTCCGTTGTGCTTTCCCAGGAGATCGCAGGAGATCTCCGTGCTTTCGGGGAAGAAACAGACATTGTCACTGCCATGAATAAAGGTGACCGGTATGTTGAGCCGCCCCAGCCACGGCAGGTAGATATCCGATCCCCTGCGGTTGACGACAAAGCCGGTCCGGACCATGGTCGCCAGGTGCATGAAGGCGCTGATGTTGGCCACGCCAAAGAGGTCTTTCAGGTCGGCATGCAGCTCCCCGGTCAGGTTGGCATGGTTGTACAGTTCGGCATACATGAAGGCGATCCGCCGGCAGACAGGATTTGAGCACCGCTCACCCCGCCGGATGGGGTACCCCAGGAGCAGCAGGTCAAAGAGCCGGTTCCGGAGGCTTTCCGGTTCCGGCGGTGAGGCGTCGAAGTGGTCAATGCCCAGGACACGGGCCATGCGGGCCAGCCGCAGCGCAGCCTTCAGCCGGGTCAGGCGCGGGGTCACCATGTGGGTGGCCACCTGGGAGCAGACAGCGCTCCGCACACCCTGGAGCCCCGCGAGCATGGACATGATAAAGGTGGTGGCGCCGAAGCAGTGGGCCACCACCTGGATGTCCCGGGCGCCGGTGATCGTTCTGATCTTGGCCACTGCGGCCGGGTAGTCGTGGAAGGCGACATCATCCCCCGTGCACTGCAGCCTGGAGGCCGGCAGGAGGATGGATACCCTGAAGTCGAGCAGCCAGACGTCATAGCCTGCCTGGTAGAGAAAGGCGGCCAGGCTGGTGTCGATGGCGTCGGTGGTGAAGATCTCGCTGGAAACGCCCAGGCCGTGACTGAGCAGGACCGGCCCCCTGTCCCCTCCCCTGCACCGGGTCAGCAGGAGATGGACATTGTCCGGAGTGACCAGGGGGAACCGGGTAATATCCTGTTCCCCGATGCCCTTGAAATGAAAATGATCGGTCATTGGCTCTTCTCCGGGAACCTGTCGGCGATCCGCTCGGCCATGGCGGCAATGGTCAGGGAGGGATTGGGGCCCGTGGACGTGGGCATGATGCTGGCGTCAACCACGTACAGGCCGGGATGGCCGAAGACCTCGCCATTGATGTCCACCACGCCGTGTTCCCTGGTCTCCGCCATGACACAACCGCCCAGGGGATGGACCGCGATGATCTTGTCAAACCATGTCAGGGGGTTGTCCACGAACCTGCCGCCCAGGGTGCGGGCGATCTTCCGCATCTCCCGCCGGACCCGGTCATAGTGGAGCCTGCTCGCCTCCATCCGCCAGCGGATGACCGGCTGGTCATCCGGGGAGAGTTCCAGTGTGCCGTTGGAACGGTCCCTGCCCATGCCCAGCAGGATGAGGAAGTTGCGCAGGTAATCGTCCCTGTCGATC
>DRKI01000020.1 GCA_011051875.1 Desulfobulbus sp.
GGCGAAAGCAAGAGCACGAGGATTCCGACAAGACGAGACGTTCATCAGTATGATTTACCTCTTGGCTTCACCGGTGCAGGATATCCTGAAATCCACATGAAACGTCGAAGAGCCGGAAAAAAAAATGGCTCTTTTCCGGCACCCCCGAAGGCGCCGAGGCCAGTGCGCTGTTCTACAACCTGATCGAGACCGCCAAGGCCAATAAGCTGGAACCGTACGCCTATCTGCGGTATATCTTCGACAAGCTGCCCCTGGCCTAGACCCTGGAGGACTATGAAGCCCTGCTCCCCTGGAATCTTTCCCGGGAACAGCTGGCGTGCCAAACCTGGTGACGTGTGGTTAACGGGGCGCTTACGTAAAGATGAGATGCAGGTGGCACTCAGACCGATACGCCACTGGACAGATAGCAAGATACGGTGCCACATTTTCACCTGCATCGCAGCCATGGCTCTTTTGCGCATTATCGAGTTGCGATTCAGGAGTGCAGGTGTCAGCATGACAGCCAAGGCGGCAATGCACCATATGCATAATCTGCATTCCTGTTTATTATTGTTACCGGGCAGAAGAAAAGCTGTACGTATGCTGGAAGAGCCAACTGACGAACAGAGCGAAATTATGGGAGCATTTGGAAGGAAAATAGCTGGTGGGATCTTGCAGGAAAAATAGATTTATCGCACTGAAATGCCGATATTTTGAAAAAAATGTGGCAGATTCTATAAACTCCTGTCTGAATCGAACGAAACAGTTTAGGAAAAATACGGAGAGACTCCACTCTATGACAAGGTTTCAGGATTGCCTGGAAATCACTGTATTTTTCTCACCCCTTGATCAGGAACGATGGGAGCGGCAGGAAAGATATCCAGTGGATGCTGGCAGCATCCACTGGTTCTAAACGTCGGATCTGAAACTAATGATAACCTCCGGACAAACTACAGGTATTTACTGATTGCTCATGGAAATAACGTCTACAATGGATCCATTAACGTCACCACCAGCGTGAACCCAGACATTCTTTCCCAAGCTGCTTGCAGTAAGAACGAGTGCCAGCAATTTGTCCGAATTGTTCGGATCAAAAGTCAGCGAAATCTGCTTGCCGTTGGCCACGGCACCACAGGCAGCACCGCTTACATTCTTCAACCAAGTACTGGTGGGGCCGACTTTCATTACTTTCATCGCTGGACAGGTCATAGGTGCGGCACTGGCTGTTCCGGCGAACCCCATAGTCATACTCAGCAAAAACACGCCTACCATTATCGTAATTGTTGTCTTTTTCATTTCACCCTCCGTCGGATAAACTCTCCGTTTTGTTTCTCTCACATCTACAGAATGCAGATGCGGCTTCTCATCACCCTATAACTTCATCTGAGCCAACTGTTGCTGCCGAAGGGCTTCCAACTGCCCCCGCCGAACTCCTGTTTCAGGATCTATAGAATCCGGATCTTTTCGCTGTCTAGCCAAGTCAGCGAGTTGTTCACGCTGAAGCCGATGCAGATCTTCCAACCGTACGCCTGTCTGAACATCTATAGCATCGGGATCATTCCTCTGTTCTTCAAGCTCACTTAATTGATCCGAAATCACAACCTGCAACTCACCATTTGGTACCCCGGTCGCCGGGTCCACCGCCCGCGGATCATACTTTGCTTCGGCAATAGCCTCCAATTGACTTTTCTGTAGAAGTCGCAGCTCCCTTTGCCGGACACCGGTCTCCAAATCAATCTCTTCGGGATCTTCCCGCAACCGTTCAAGTTCATCAAGCTGCTCTGCCTGCATTTCCTTCAGATCCTGCTTCGCGATACCGGTCATCGGATCGAAAAACTCTCTTTCATTTGTCTCATTTTCGGCATCGGTGGAAGCATAACCCGTCCTTGCTTGATGCTGGTATGACTGAACAAAAATATCCTTGTTGATTTCATCAATGGTTATTGAGATGCTCTCATAACGAACGACTCTTCGAAAAAAACTATCCAACGGCACATTGAGATATCGTCCTTCCACCGATAGCGAGCCCCACTCTTCAGGAATCCGGACCCGATAGCCGGTTTGTTCGGATAGCACCTCGACGAGATCTCCAAGATTCCGTGTATGTCCGACGATATCCAAGCTGATGGAAGGGATTTTCTCAAGCTCTGATGCTGCTTGTCCCTGTACCGATCCGGCAAGCACAACGGCGAATATTATGAGCAACATCCTGATGAGAGCCAAGACAATTCCCTCCGCCCTTCCCTGTTTATTTTTTGTCCGAATCTGATCAGGCAACCACGGGGTGGTCTTCGAACGGGTACCAAGAATTTATGAACTAATGAACCATATCTCAGTGCTTTTTTCAACCCACACTCATGCCGATCAAAAGCGTTTTAATCAAACCATCGGCGTTCTAACGCCCTCTCATCTTTCAAGTCCTGCAACAACAGTGCCACCACAACATCGCTCCTTTGGCCATGAAAACGATCATCGAACAGTAGGCTGGATTTTATCGGGGCGTCAATAAATGAAAATGGTGCACAATGAAGAATATACTATATTTTCATAAAATTGAGGACCAAAAAAGACTAGCGGGAAAGGATAATTAGCTTCCTGTGGGGCTTAAAATTGCATTCAATGACGTCCCCCGATAGGTCTACGGCCTGGGGAATAATGCCTTAACGGCAGACAGACATTCTGCAGAATAAAACCCGGGTGTAGCTCTCACGGAAGTATTGACCGGAAATTTAACAGAATATCCAGGGGTTCAGCTTTCCCATAAACACCAAGAGAGAGATACCCCTTCCAACCAGTTACATTATTGACATCTCACTTGCAAACATGAAACCAGAAACATGCGGACCAGCGGGAGGCAGCCTCTACACAAAAGACCAGTCACTAGTCTTCCAGTGTACTATCAGTCCTGCGTGACCCGGAATACTTCCTCGATGGTGGTGATGCCACTGAGGATCTTGTTGATACCGTCTTCCCGCAGGGTGAGCATGCCGTTTTTCCTGGCCTGGCGGCTTATCTGGCCCGAATCCGATGTCGTCAAGATGAGACTTTTCAGGTCCTGGTCAAGAAGCATGAGCTCGAATATACCGAGCCGGCCGCGGTAGCCGGTATTGAGGCACTCCGGACAGCCTGCACCACGTTGAAGCGTTTTTCCGGCCAGTTGGTCGCGAGTAAGGCCGATGGTGGCGAGTTCTCCGTCCGCAGGTTCATACTCCTCGCGGCAGTTGTCGCAGATTTTGCGCACCAGTCGCTGGGCCAGGATGGCATTGACCGACGAGGTGACAAGAAACGACTCGATCCCCATGTCGATCAGACGGGTAACGGCGCTGGCCGCATCGTTTGTATGCAGAGTCGAGAAAACGAGGTGCCCCGTGAGGGCCGACTGGATCGCGATCTCGGCTGTCTCCAGATCGCGAATTTCGCCGATGAGGATCACGTCCGGGTCCTGGCGGACAATGGTGCGCAGGCCGTTGGCAAAGGTCAGGTTGATCTTGGCGTTGACCTGCATCTGGCTGATGCCGTCGATCTGGTACTCAATGGGATCCTCCACCGTGATGATGTTGATATCAGGCCTGTTGATCTCGCTGAGGGCGCTGTACAGGGTGGTGGTCTTGCCCGAGCCGGTGGGGCCGGTCACAAGGATGATACCGTGCGAGGCCTTGATCAGGTCGTTGAAGATCGCCAGGTCACGATCAGACATGCCGATATCGGTCAGGCTCAGGAGAACGCTTGACTTGTCGAGAAGCCGCATCACCACCCGCTCGCCAAAGGCCGTGGGCAGGGTGGAGACCCGCAGGTCAACGTTCTTGTCCGCGATGCGGATCTCGATGCGGCCGTCCTGGGGCAGACGCCGCTCGGCGATATCCATCCTGGCCATGATCTTGATCCGCGAAATCAACTTGCCCTGGGCATGCTTGGGAGCCGAGTACATGTCATAGAGGATACCGTCCACCCGCTTGCGGATCTTGACCCGGTCCTTGCACGATTCGATGTGGATATCACTGGCATTGTCGCGCACCGCCTGCGACAGCATGAGATTGACCAGCTTGATCACCGGCGCGTCACTGGTGTCATCGAGCAGGTCGGCGGTTTCCTCGATTTCGGAGAGGATTGATTCCGGATCCTCCTCGTCGATGTCCTGCATCACCTGGTCAGCATCATCGCGGCTGAGATCGTAGGCCGTGTTGATTGCGACAAAGATCTCGTTCTGCGGCACCAGAACCTGCCGCATTCCCTCCCAGTGCAGGATGCGCAGCAGGTCATCAAGCTGCTGCAGGTGAAACGGCTCGGCCATGGCGATGAAGGACTGCTCCGGTGTGGCCACGGGGATCATCCTGAATTTTTTCAGAAACTGGATCGGAACCCGCTCGGTGAAAAAGGGATCGATCTCGGCGGGCAGGCTGTAGCAGACCTCCAGGCCGCACTGTTCGCTGCGGGCGCGCAGCAGATCGTCCTCACTGATCTTCTTCTGCTGAACCAGTATCTCACCCAGCCGTCCCCCCTTCTCCTCCTGGACACGCAGGGCCTCTTCCAGGGCCGCGGGATCAAGACCGAAGGACTCGACCAGAATGGTGCCAAGGGGTTTCATCTCTTACCTGCTGCTCTCTTCGCCCGACCCGGACTTCTCTTCACCCGGACCGTTCTTTTCCAGATGCCTCAGGTTTTCACGGGCCAGCTCCCGCAGGGGACCGCTGACCGCCGTCCCCTTTTCCTCCCCGCCACCCTTTGCCGGCCCCATTTCGAGCACCTTCCTGTACAGAGACCTGGCCCGGTCCCGGTCACCCTCGTGCTCGTAGACAACCCCCAGGTTGATCAGGGCATAGGGATTGTCCGGATCGATCTTCAGGGCCTGCTCGAAGTACTCTTTTGCCCGCCCATATTCCTTTTTCTGCAACTTGGCAAAACCGATGTCAGTCAGGGCCACGGCATGCTCGGGATTGGGCTGGCGATGGAAAAAACGGTCAGGAATATCACTGGATCCCTTTTGAATCTTTTCCATCACGTCGCGCTTTCGATAATAGATCTTGGCGATCTCGGCCGGATTTTCGACGATATGCGGCGTGATGAAAATAAAGAGATTGGTCTTCTCCTTGGAGTTTGTATGGGTCTTGAACAGCCACCCGAGCAGGGGAATGTCGCCCAGCAGCGGGACCTTGTATTCGCCGCTGGATGTATCCTGCCCTATCATGCCGCCGATGACAATGGTCTCCTCGTTATGGACCACCACCGTGGTCTGGGCGCTGCGCTTGAACGTGGTCGGATGCCCGCTCAGGTCATTGGGATTCTTCAGTTTGATCACCTCCACCGAGATCTCCAGCCGTACCAGGTCCGACTGGTTGATCTGCGGCGTGATGGCCAGGGTGGTGGCCACATCCTTGTACTCGTAACTGGTGTAGTCCTGTTGGGCCGTGGTGGTGTTCTTGCTCGTGATGTAGGGCACATTCTCGCCAACCTTGATCTCGGCCTTCTTGTTGTCCGTTGTCAGGATCTGCGGCGTGGCAATAATGTTGACATCGGAATCGTTCTTGTAGGCACGCATCACTGCGCCCAGGTTGGGAAAGTAGACATTGCCGATCTTGACACCCTGCTTCATGACCCCGAAGGTGAACCCGGCCGGCAGAACCGGCGGGTCGGCCTTGAGGCCATTGAGCACATTGTACTGGTTGGGCTCGGGATTGCCTGAGAAACCGGTGAACATCTGCCCGGTCTCGTCGGCGAAATTCCCGGCTCCACCCCACTGCACGCCGATCTCGAAGGACTTGTTGACGTGCACCTCCATGATCAGCGCCTCCATGTAGACCATCCGGCGCGGGATATCGAGTTTCTTGATCACATCCTCGAGCACCTGGTACTCTTCACGCGGCGCAGTGATGATAAGCGAGTTGGTCTCGGCATCGGCCATCACCTTCACATCCCGGGAAATGGGCGGCGCCTTGCCCTTGACCTTGCCCTGCTTGTCCGGCAGATTGGTGAGCACCTTGACCAGCTCCTCGGCATTGGCATGCTGCAGGTAGTAGACATGGATCCTGCCCTCGCCCCGCGGCATCTCCACGTCAAGCCGACTGACAAGATCCCGCACCTTCCGGATATAGGTCTTCGGGGCAAAGACGATCAGCGAGTTGGTCCGTTCATAGGGGATGATCCTGATCACCTCGTGCCGGGCATCCTTCTTGGCAACGCGCAGGAAGAGCTGTCCCACTGACTTGGCCACGTTGCCGGCCGAGGCATACTTCAGCGGCATTATGACCAGCTCCTCGCCGATGGACGGCACATCCACCGCCTTGATGATCTCCTGCAGCCGCCTGATGTTCGACATGACATCGGTGATGATCAGGATACCCGACTCGGGATGGGCGATGACCACGCTGGTCTTGGAAACCAGGGGCGCCAGCAGCTTTTTCAGCTCAACAGGATTGGAGTGCGCCAGCGGAATGATCTGGGTGACGACCTTGTCCTCGGGATAGGTCTCCTCACCGCGCAGGATGGTGGCAATGCTCTTGGACCGGGCCTGAACCGCGGGTACGATCTTGATGATGGAACCGGCCGGAACCGTGGTGAACCCATGAACCTCGAGCACGGACTCGAAGACCCGGTAGGCGTCCTTTTCCGAAATCCTGGTCGGCGAGATGATGGTTACCTTGCCCTTCACGGCCCGGTCGACCACAAAGTTCTTGCCGGTCAGTTCACTGATGTACTTGATAAAAAGGTTGATATCGACATCATTGAAATCAATGATCACGTATCGGCCGGAGGGATCTTTTTTCCCTGCCTGCGCCGCATGCAGAGGCGACACGGCAACAACGGCAACACAGCAGAGCATGCACGAGAGCACCGCGGCAATACCCCGGCTCCTGGCTCCATGCAGCCATGGAATACGATTATTGAAGACTTTCATTTTCTCCTGTTGTCTGTTCCCTGCCGATCTCCGAACAACCGGAGATCAACGAATCACAGGGCAGGCAAGCGGACGTTGTACCGTATTGTCACCTTGCAGGCCGGGACAGATCTCCCGTGCCGGCACGCCCGGCCGCGAATCCACCTGTCCGGTCTTACGGTTCACCTTCTGCCGCATTCGGCTCCTCCATGGGGGCCGTTGCTTCTAAAGGGAGAGGTTCGACGGGTTCCACTATCTCACGGGCCTGTTTCCTGCGGAAGGTGATTCGCCGGTGTGGCCTGACCACCGGGACTTCCTCCCTGTTTCCGCGCCCGGATGCAGTCGGCTGCCGGACAGGAGGCATGGGGGAAGCAGGCGGGCCGACATCCCGGCCCGTCCCGCCCTTGCGCTCCTTGATCAGCAGTACCTCGTCGCGGCCGTTCACCTCGAGAACGACCCGGCCCCGTTCCACCTTCTTGATCAGCGCCCCCTGGACCACATCGCCTATCTGGTAAATATCCTGCCGTTTCTTCTTTTCGTCAACAATTATCGCCCGGGCGTCCCGGTCACTGCCGGTCACCGTTCCCACCAGGGCCAGTTTCAGGCTGGTTTCAGCCAGCTCTTCCGGCTTTTCCTCTTCCTTGTCCTTCTTTTTTTCCAGATCAAGCCGGGCCTGGAAGATATTCCGCCTGACGATCACCTGGAAATCCGTTTTCTTTCCCGGTTTCCGGCCCGGCTCAGGCGCGACCCGGGCCACGGAGACCGCCTCTTTTCCGGGCGTTCCAACCATCTCGCTCTGCAGCCGTTTCTCCAGGTGCCCGTACAGAAACCGCACTCCGCCGTATGCCAGAAGGGCAAGCAGGGAAAGTATCACCAGGTTCCGCCACACGGTTATTGATCCTCCCCCGGCAAATTCTCCCCCATTGCCCCGGCCAGGTCCGGAAAGAGGATCCCGGGTTCAGCCAGGCTGCCGCTGACCGAGAACGCCAGGGCCCCCTTCCGCAGCCGCGAACGAACAAACCGCACCATTCTGCTGCTGCCGAGCCGGGCAAAGAGTTCCGGCCGAGGCCGCACCACGCCCTCCACCCGAATGGCGCTGCCGGCGAGGTCACTGCCAGGAATGATGGTGCCATGGAATTCACCCTGCAACAGCCTGGAACCCACACTGCCCTTCTCCAGCCGGAACTGTTTCCGTTTCGTTGACAGCGACGTGCCGAGCCGGGCAAATGGCAAACGGTCAAGGCCAAGGACCGGCTTTCGGAATGTCAGCTCTCCCTGCGCAAGCAGCAGGTCGGCCCGGATCATGCTCTTTCCGGGATCCTGCAGATCGACCCGGCCCCGGAACGTGCCGGAGAGGGTCCCGCTGATCTTTCTGCCCAGCACGGCCTGTACCCCCTGCAGTTCCTCCACCCTGACATCCTGCACCTGTCCCTCCACATCCAGGCTGCCCGGAACATCAGCACTCAGCAGCGAATCAATACTGCCCGAGGCCAGGGTCAGGTGCACCAGACCCCGCATCTTCCGCTCCTGGATCAGGCCGGCAATATCCGGGCCAAGTGCGACCCGGTTCAACGCCAGCAGTTCCGTCTTCGGCTGCTTACTGCTGTTGAGCCGGACGTTGCGCATCTCCAGCCGACCGGGCAGGGCAAGCCCCAGGCTGCCGATCTTCCATTCCACACCCGGCACCGCCTTGTGCAGGCGAAACCGGAGCCAGTCGCGGACCGTGGACGCCGGGAACAGGTACCAGAGCAGCACTGCGGTAACCACGGCCGTGTACAGCGCGTACCCAAGTGACATACCTGCAATCTTTGCCATTCGGCCAACCATGCCCCTCACCTACTGTCCATCCGTGGCCACCTGGTCGATGCTGATCACTTGCAGGATCACGTCCAGGGTTGCCGTTTCCTTCTTGTTTTCCTGGATGGAGATCCGCCGCACCGCCACCAGTTTGGCCGGCGCCTCGATCTGTTCCAGGAAACTCACCAGCTGCTTGAGGCTGATGGCCTTGAACTTCATCTCCACCGTGGTCTGCCGGACAGCGCCGTCTCCCTGTACTGAAGAAGGCTTCATGTAGGCTATGTTCTGTTTTATCCCGGTTGCAGAGGCCTGTTGCTCAAGAAAAGAAAACAGGCTGAAATTCCTGTCCCGCCGGGCCAACTGCCGGCTGAGGCTGCTGTTCTGCCTGTGCAGTTTCCTGAAACGCTCCTGCATCTGGCGCATCTCGACCAGGGCCTGTTCCCGGGTGGCGATCCCCTTTTCCAGGCGCTGCCGCCTCTCCAGCAGGGGAAAGAGGACAAACTGCAGCAGAATAAACAGCAGCAAGGCGACAGCGCCCACAGCCAGGGCGATACGGTCTCTCCGGCTCAGTTCCATCACGATGCGCCTCCGAGCTGAAGCCGGATCTCAAACCGGATCTCTCCCTTTTTCTTGCCCGCTGTGGCAGAGACGATCTTGACTTCCCGGTAGAGGGGCGAGGCAACGAGACGGTTCTTGATGGTATCGACGTTGTTGAAGGTGTCCGTGGTCCCTTTTATCTGAACCGAGGCGTCATCAATGACCAGGCGGGAGACATGGATGGTGACCGATGCCGGGATCCGTGCCGATATGTCGGCCAGTATTTCAAGAACCCGTTTTCTGCCGGTGAAGAGCGGCAGCGACACCCGGGGCGCCTGCAACTGCCGCAGGTTGGCCTTCATCTGCGCCAGGGGATCAATGATGCGGGTGGCGTCGGGGAAGGTCTGACGGTAGAGGGTGCGCATCCGTCCATCCAGTTCCTGGTAGCGGGCTTCAAGAGACCGGTAGTCGACCCAGAGCCAGCCCAGCCAGCCGGCGGTCAGCAGGCCGGCCATGACCAGGCCGGCAACAATGTGACGGCGACTGGCAAAAAGACCGTGACGACGACCAAATTCCCCCTGGCGGAAATCCACGGTCGCACTCCGCTCAAGGCCGGCCAGGGCAAGGGCGAGGGCGCGGTCGAACAGGCCGGCCTGCCAGTGTTCTTCCCCGTCCCTGTCAGCAATCCCAATGGTCCGGCGCAGGTCAAGAAGCGTCACCTCCCGGCCAAGAGTTTCACCTACCAGTCGCACCACCTCGGGTGCGTCCGTGAGCACACCGGAGAGGAGGACCCGGTCCGGCTCCACGTCGCCACCCACCTCCATGCGGTAATAATCCAGGCTCCGTTCCACGTCCCGGCGGATGGCCCGGATGCACCGGGCAGCACGCCGGTGGTCGGTAATCCCCACTTTCTGTTCCCGCAGAACAAAAGGCGGCATGGTGAACATCTGTTCCGGGTAGGGAAGTCGCCTCAGGAAAACCGGCCGGTCGGCCTGACAGAAGGCCATGGACAGTGAGTGGAGCCCGGCATGGAGCAGCAAGAGATTTTCCCGGCTTTCACGGCCGGCCGCCTGTTCGGCCAGGGCCAGCATGGCAGGAACCACCCGCTGCGGATCGATACCGGCGGCGGCAAGCAGCTCCAGCCGCCTGCCGAGGAGATCCTTCTCCAGGCAGAAGACCAGCAGGTTGCTGCGGGTCCCGTTTCCGCCGATCCGCAGGTACTCCACCACCTGTTTCTCAACCGGCACAACAAGCTGATCTTCCAGTTCAAAGGGCAGGACCTGGCCGATCCTGCGCCGGTCCTTAAACGGCAGGGCCAGGTTGCGCAGGCTGAGATCAGCCAGGGGAAGTCCACAGATGCAGAATCCTCCCTGCCAGCCCAGCTGCTCGAGAAGCCGGGCCAGGTCCTCGCCGCTCCACCCGGCTTCGCCGGCCATAACCACGCCCCTGGCCAGGATCCGCCGCTCTCCCCGTTCCTGGCCGAGTACCACGCCGGCCAGGAGTTCGTCGCTTATATCAAGGCCAAGGATCTTCTGTGCCATGTCGCAATCGGGCCGGGGTATCTGTTTCAGGAATCTGTTTCAGGATAAACGCAACCGTTCACCGGGGTGCTGTCATCTCGACATTATCTCTAGGTTGTAACCGGTTACCAGCACACCATGTTCGTTCAGGCAGGCCGGCGAATACACAGCCCGCTACGCGGGGAGGCCTGATCGGACCAAAAAGGTGTGCCACTGAACGTTTTGCAACACCGGCAGACCGGGGCACATCGCCGCAGACGCTGCCTGACCGGACTCCTGTCACCGCACCGACCAGTAGACAAGGGTCTGTTCCTCGTTATCCTGCCGGTGCAGGACCCCCTCGCCGGTTCGCTCCAGCCGGCCCAAGGTCGCAGTGACCCTGATCCGGAACCAGGAACTGGAGGTGGTGATCAGCTTCTGGTCCAGGACCACATCGCCCGGAAAACCCTCCACCCCGCGATACCAGGAGGAACGTGCCAGCAAATCACGGTTGTCCCTGTCTTCCCGGAACTCGACCAGCCGCTGCACATCCTCTTCGGTCAGGTTGTCGGCCAGGGCCTGCAGCACCGGTACCGGGGCGGTGTTGATGTTGATTGCACCGTCCCGGCCGGTCACGGTCAGATACCCGATGATCCCCTGCCGCTTGCCGTCGCCATAGAGGAGTTTTTTCGAAAAACCCTTGACCAGCAGAAGTTCCTCCGGGTAGGGAACCGGACCGTTACGGCACGCGTATGGCCGGTCCAGGCCCGCATAGTAACC
This sequence comes from Desulfobulbus sp., assembly GCA_011051875.1. Classification (GTDB taxonomy): domain Bacteria; phylum Desulfobacterota; class Desulfobulbia; order Desulfobulbales; family Desulfobulbaceae; genus DRKI01. The sequence goes on from DRKI01000020.1 coordinate 11,464, forward strand.
GCTTTCAGCGCCATGATCCCGTTCCTCGTCATCGGCGTCGAGCCAGTCGGCAAGCGCATCGACCAGGGCCACGGCCTCGTCCTCATCCCGGACCGCAAACCTCCCCGAGGTCAGAAAACGCAGCCAGACCTCCCGTTGCCGCTGTTCAAATTCCTCGATCTGCCTGCTGCCCATGGCCGGATCCTGCCGCCGCATCGCCTTCCTCTCGTCCTGGGCGACCACCAGGGCATTGACCTGCAACCTGCCGCCGAGATCCGTGACCCTGACCTGCAGCCGATTGCCGGCAAACAGGCCGGAGCCTGCCTGCTCAAGCCCACCCCAGGTATCCTGGCGGCTGTCAGACCTGTTCTGCCGCTGGTCGACCAGCAGGGATCCCCGGGCCAGATTGAGACCGGAGAGAAGCATCCCGTCCAGGCTGACCGCGTCGCGCTGATTGACACTGCCCTGCATCTGCAGATTCACCGAACCGGTCAGGCGGACTGTCACCGCCACCAGGAAGGAAATCGTGACCAGGGCCAGCAGCAGGGCCACGCCCGAGCGGTCAGCGAGAACTTGCCGCAGTCTTTTCGGCATGGATCAAACCCGCCGGCAGGAGAATGGTGGTTGAAAAACTCAGCGAGGTTTCCGTCTCCGGATCAAGCCAGAACTCGAGTCGGCAGGTCACCGCAACAGGCAGGCGCCGCTTCCTGCCAGGATCGCCCGGGGCCTGCCTGGTATCCCACTGCTCCTGTTTCCTGCCCTGGTGATCGATATAGGTGAAACGTACCGAACGAAGACGGTCACAGAGCAGGAATTTATCAGCCGCCGGTCCCTCTTCCTGCCCGAACTTCTCTCCCGGCCGGTGGAGCCGGTCGCTGCGCAGCAGCACCAGCATGCCGTCCTCCTGCCGGTCCGGGACGACCTCGTAGCTGATGATCCCCATACCCGGCAACTGTTTCTCCGGGGCAAAAACAAGATGGTCCATGGAGGAGAATCGCAGCAGTTCACCCCGTGGCTCTTCCCCGTCCCGGGCTGTTCCGATGAATTCCACGTCATCGGTCAGGACAGCAGAGGACAGGTCGTCGCTGATCCGCTGCATGGCGACACGGGCCCGGTGATAGAGATCCCCCTGCTCCTCGGTGGCATCGATGACCTGCAGGGAACCGGAAAGGGCGATCGCAAGCATGGAGACCACCAGGCCCAGCAGGACCATGGCCAGCAGGATCTCGAGCAAGGTAAAGCCGCTGTTTCCGCACCCCCACTCCACCCTGCCGCCGGAGTGCCGCTGCCAGGGCATCACGGCTCCGCTTCCGCCCTGCGGACCATGACCTGTCGCAGGCTGTATCGCAAGTCGGCCTCCGCTGGCAGGGACACGGTGACATCAACCATCCTGAACATGCCCTCGCTGTCCGGGATACCGGTATCGTCCTCGGTGAGATCGGTGATCACCACCTGCCAGTGATAACCGGTGAACTCTCCGTCATAATCGCCCTCTCCGTCTGCCAGATCGTCGAAGCCGGCCAGGGCCAGTTCGGTCATCTTCTGGCGGGCCAGCAGGGATGCAGTGGTATCGAAGCGGGACAGTCCGGCCAGGGAAACAGACTGGGACTGGGAGCCGATCAGGGTGACCAGGGCAATGGCCAGGATCGCCACCGCCACCATGACTTCAAGCAGGGTAAACCCGCCTTCTCCTGCCGGGTACGGGCGCCATCCGGCCGGTATGCAAGCATCCATGACACCTACCACCGGACCTGGTCGCTCTCCAGGTCGAGATAGCCTGCCAGAATCCGGCTCACCCCGAGAAAGGGCGAGAGCACCAGGGTCATCTCCCGGCCGTCGTCATCGCGCAGGTGGATCAGGGTCTTGTCCACGTAGCCCTGGCTGCTGAACCGGATCTCCATCCGGCCGGAGGAACGGGTGCCACCGTGCACTGACATGATATCGGTGACCTGGACCGCTTCCGGCACCGCCAGCCTGGAAGATGCCTTCCCGCTGTCGCCGTTTTCACCCGCCGTGGTCTCCAGGCGGAATGTCCGTTTGGCGGCATCGTAGACCAGCAGCCTGGGGGTATGGGTGGCAACGGCATCCTGACCGGCCTCGGCCACCAGGCCGGTAAGCCGGCGGGCAGTGGATTTGAGCGGATCGGTATAGAGGGCGCTGCGGATGTTGGGCACGGCAAAGGAGATCATCATCGCGGCAAGGGCCATCACCACCAGCAGTTCCAGCAGTGTGAATCCCGAGTTTTCCGATTCAGTCGAGCTCCCAGTTGTTGATATCGGCATCTTTGCCCTCGCCCCCCGGTTCACCGTCCGGCCCATAGGACATGAGGTCGAAATCACCATGCAGGCCCGGGGAAATATAGACAAAATCATTACCCCACGGGTCCTTGGGGACCTTGCCTTTTTCGAGATAGCCTCCCTTGCGCCACTTCTTTGCCAGGCGCCCCACCGAGGGCGGTTCCACCAGGGCCTGCAGCCCCTGCTCGGTGGTCGGATACTGGCCATTGTCGAGCTTGTAGAGCTTCAGGGCCTGTTCGATGGATTGTATCTGGATGGCGGCCTTGGTCCGGCGGGCCTCCTCGGGCCGATCCATGATCCTCGGCACGATGAGCCCGGCCAGGATACCCAGGATCACCATGACCACCATGAGTTCGATCAGGGTAAACCCCCGTACGTCACGACAGATTGATTTTTTCATTGATAGCAGGTCGTAAAAAGAGATACAGCCCAAAAGGGCCGATGGATTTTCTCCTGAACAGTTTTCTGATACCGCCTGCCGGGCAGGCACAACCAACGACGGGAATCCACCAGCGTGACATCCGGCCGGAGTGTCACGGGGGTGAATGGCGCCGTACGGCAAACCCCGGGAACACCGTATTGCCCGCTGCCGGCGCAGACGGCCCTGGCCCCTGTCAGCGTATCCCGAAGATCCGTGGAGGGGCAAGACACCACCAAACCGCCGCCATGGCGGCCACCACAAACAGTATCCCGACCAGGCCGGCCTGCAGGATGAGCCAGGCCGCACCGACCACCGGCAGGAGCAGGATCCTGGTTACGGCACGCAGGGCAGGCACTGCAGCAATACGGTCCGCAATGGACGGAGAATACCTGTAATAGAGGGCCACCAGCGCCTTGCCCGTCCTGTTGCCGAGCAGGAAATGATCCCGGAAGTCACGCAGGATCCGCACATAGGGGTGCAGAATGGAACCAAAGGCCGCCGTGGCGATGAAACAGGAATCCGCTGTCCTGAATCCCTGCTGGTTGCCGTAATAGACCACCCCGCTCTCGGTCTTTGCATAGGCACGGACATAGAAAAATGTGCCCGGCCGCAGGTTCTCGAGCACCGAGCTGAAGATGCCGCTGCCGCTGCCGTCGCTGGTGGAGCCGCTGGTGACGAACGTGTCACCAAGGGCGGAGAAAAGGGCCGGTGTCTCTGTTGTGGCGGTTGTATCCGTGGCAGGGGCGGTATCTGTGATTGTGCTCACCGCATAGGCATTGGTGACAAAAAAACCACCAATGGTCCTGGCTGTCTTCTGCAGCAGTTTCGTCGCGGTCCCCACGGAAAAGGAAACCGTGGCACTGGCCTGGTCACCGCTGTCAGCAGCCGTACAGCTCACGGTCACCGTGTAGCTGCCGCCCTCGCTCAGACCGCTCAGCGTCGTGGAGTGCGTCTGGCCGCCGGTGGAGGTGAAGGTGGTCTGCGAGGTAATGATGATGCCGCCGTCCGAGGTCATGGAGTACTCGCAGGTGGCATCCACCGAAGTCGTGGCAGTGAGCGTTGTCTGGGTGGTATCCGGCTCCAGGATCGTCCCGTCGGAAGGGCTGCTGATGCTCACGCTCAGGGTGTCATCGGAAGGGGTATCCGGTGTGCCCGGCGACACAGTGTCCAGGTCGGGATATGGATTGGTGCTGAAGACCACGCCCCGTTCGACAATGGTTTCGCTGCTGACGATCTCGCTCGTGACCACCGCCCCGGTCCTGGTCACCTGGGAGATACCGTGGGTTATCACGGTGCCGTTGAATGACGTGGTGAGCGTCCCGGCCTTGGCCGTTTCAGCGTACCAGCGGGCCATGGCCACACTGTCGCTGCCGTCCGGATCGCTTTCCACGCCCACCGCCACCACCTTGCCGTCGGGCTGGATGGCCAGTGCATAGCTTACCGCGTCTGCGGCGGCGAATTCGGTAGTGGTGACCTGCGGCACCAGCCGGGAAGAGATATTCTCTACATCCTGGAGCAGGAGCGAGGAGGCCATGGAATCGGCAACCCGGAGCTTGCCGATGTGCAGGGTCGTGCCGGTCGTGACCCGATCCGGTCCGCCGGCGGGTTCCGCCGGCGCTGCCGTCGGAGACGATGACGCCTGTTCCGGGGCATAGGCGATAACCAGAAAGCGGTGGCGTCCCTCCTCGGTGGCATAACCAGATGCCCTGATATTGCGTCCATCTTTGCCGATGGCAAAAAGGACATCGTCGTCCGGGCCCACCGGGCTGATCAGCACGCCGTTCTCACCGAAATCCGGATCCGGAAGGCCGTCGGTGGAAAACCCGAACAGGGCGGCATCCCGCTCGCCCTCCGGGCCAACTGATCCGGCGACCAGTATCGAACCATCATCGCGGACCAGCAGGCCATAGCCCTCACTGACCATGTCGGTCATAGCGGGCACGCCGATGCCGTTGATGCCAAAACCGGTATCCAGCTCGCCATCGGGCAGGTATCCTGCCACCATCATCTCAGTCCGTGCCCCGTCCCTGCAGGACCCGGAGACAACGATGCGGCCGTCTTCCTGCAGTGCGATACCCTGGGCAATGGCGTCATCTCCGATTCCGGACAGGTTCATGCCCTGGACACCGAACGAGGTGTCCAGCTCCCCGTTGTCCAGGTACCGTGCCAGGACAATGACCCGCCCGGAGGTGCCGTCAGCGGTGCCGGCCACAAGGATCCTGCCCCTGCTGTCAATGGTCAGGGCCGTAATCTCGTCATCACCGTTGCCGACCTGGGTCACCACCTGGCCGTCAAGGCCAAAGTCATGGTCCGGCGAGCCGTCGGGATAATAACAGGCCAGGGCGAAATCCCGGTCATGCCCATTGCTGCTGTAGCCGGCAGCGATGATTCTGCCGTCAGGAAGAAAACCCAGTGCCAGAATCTCGTCATCACCTCTGCCCACCGGAGCCACCACGCTGCCGTCATAGTTGAAGGAGCCATCGGGGGTACCGTCCGGTTCAAAACGGAGCAGGGAGAAATCCAGGTCAGCGGCACTGGAGCTGGAACCACCCACCAGGATCCGGCCATCGGGCTGGATGAGCACCGCATACGCCCGGTCGCCATAGCCGCCGATGGTCACATCGAGACGGCCGTCAGTGCCGAAACTCGCATCGAGTCCATCATCCGCGCCACACACAACCAGGGCCGGGATGAACAGGAAAAGCACTGCAAGGATGGCGGAATATAGACATCGCTTCCTCATTGAGACCACCTCCATGACAGCGGCAGGGTAACTGATCACCGGGGTACTAACCGGCATAAAACTGTACGTTGGCCCAGACGCCCCGAATCTGTGCAGGCGCGCCGATTCGCCATACCCCGGTATGCGGAGCGGCGTGACCGTGCAGAGGCGGGGTGCCTGGGAGGGTGTACGCGGCAGGAGCCGGGCTTCGTCACTACACCGGCGAACCAGCCGCGATTCCCGGAAAACGCCACGACAAACCCGGAAAGTCCATTCAGGTCAAACTATTGTCCAGAACACCGAACAGCGTAACCCCGGGCAACAACTCCACATATTCAGCATACCATGATTACACGAAATCTCATGTAATACCTGCAAGAAAGGAACCACCTCCATGCCCATGCCGCTATTTCCCGAAACTGCACACCGGGTACTGGCAGCGGGCACAGTTGCGGCAGAGCCCGCCGTGCCCCATGGCAGCCAGTTCCCGGCGGCCGATGGTCTCGCCGCTCAGGATACGCGGCAGGACCAGGTCAAAGACCGTGATCCGGTGAAACATGCCGCAGGCAGGCAGACCAAGCACCGGGATGTCACCGATCCTGGCGACAAGAAACATGGCACCGGGCAGAACCGGTGTTCCGTAGACCATGTCTTCGGCCCCGGCCTCGGCAATGCCGAGGCGGGTGACATCGTCGGGATCCACCGACATGCCGCCCGAGGTAACGATCAGCCGGGCACCGCTGTCCAGGCACTGACGAATGGCGGCCGCGATCCGGGCCGGGTCATCGGGGGCAAAGGCCACTGTGGCCACCTCGGAACCCAGTTCGGCCAGCTTGTCACGCAGGACCTGTTCAAACCGGTCCTCGATGCGTCCGTAATAAACCTCGTTGCCCGTGATCACCAGGCCCGCTTTCACCTGCCGCAGCGGAAGTACCCGTATCACACCGTCTTTCCCGCCGGCAGCGATGGCCACCGCCTTCTCGACCAGGGAACGCTCGGCGACCAGGGGAATAAGCCGGGTCGCGGCGACCTGGTCCCCCCTGCGCACCGGCGTATCGGTCTGCAAGGTGGAACACATGACATCTCCGAGCATATTGAAGGCGAGCAGCCGTTCCCGGTCCACCTTGAGCAGCCCGTCCCTGGCTGCGGTCATCGTGATCTTGCCTTCAACCACCTCGCCCGGATACTCCACTCCCTCCCCGGCGAGCACCGGGGCCATGAGACGGGCAGCCTCATTCTCGTGGATCTCGTCTTCGCCCAGTTCCAGCACATAGATATGATTCTTGCCCAGCCGCCTGAGATGCTCAACATCCTCGGCCCTGATGATATGCCCCTTCCGGAAGGCGCGTCCCTTGAACTCGTGCCCCCTGATCTCGGTCACATCATGCGGCAGCACCATGCCCACCGCCTGCTCCACTGGTATGGTCTTCTTCATGAAAAATGAAAATAATGTTTCCCGGAGCCGAAATTTCGGCCGGTGGTGCTGGTTTTCCTGTCGGTTTGGATCAAGATCCGGTAAAATTTCCCGCAACCGGCAGGATCCTGTTTCCTGTCCGGCCCGGATCCCCCGGCAATCCGCTCAGGCCATGCTGGTTTTATACGACCTTTCCGGGAAACCGTCAATCAGGGAAACACCCCTGTTCAAACGGAACCGGTCACGGACAGGCAACAGGGGATGCTGCCGCCTCGGCCACGCAAACGGCTCCATCGGAGCATCGAAGATTTCTCCACCACACAGGACAACCATGATCAGACAGGAACTGCTCGACATCATTGCCTGCCCCAAGTGCAAGGGGCCGGTTCAGCTCAATGAAAAAGAAGACGGCCTCGTCTGTCTGCACTGCATGCTGCTCTATGCCATCCGTGACGAGATCCCCATCATGCTCATCGACGAGGCCACGCCCCTGGAACGGGAAGAGACGGCAAAAGACGACTGACATCTCCCCATGGACCTCGCCATTTTCAGGGAAATCCTCGTCAACCAGGGCCATTACTACCTGCGCGTCCTTGCCGAGTACCAGGTACCGGAGCGGCTGGTCATCGTGCTGATCTACGCGGTGCTGGCCAAGACGGCGGACCTCTTCATCGACCATTTGCTCAAGAGCCTCGCCAACCGGACCCACTCCCAGCTCGATAACCGGATAATCGATTTCCTGCACCGGCCGATCTGCTGGTCGATCTTCCTGCTCGGAACCATGCACGCGGCCTCCATCCCGCCTGCCCTGGTCTCGCCATGGGACACGGTGATCCCCAATGGCATCAAGACCCTGATCCTGCTCGTCTGGTGGGTGAGTCTTATCCGCGAGATCACCCTGATGAACGAGCAGAACATGGGCTGGATCCTGAGCAGGATGGACAAGACCCACTTTTTCATGCTCAAGAACGTCTCCCGCATCGTGATCCTGTTCACCGGCATCCTGTGGGGACTGGTCATCTGGCAGGTCAACCTGACGCCGCTCTTTGCCTCGGCCGGCATCGTGGGTATCGCCATCGCCCTGGCGGCCAGGGACACCCTGGCCAACTTCTTCGGCGGCATAGCCCTCTTTGTCGATGCGGCCTACAAGGTGGGCGACTACATCATCCTCGACAGCGGCGAACGCGGCGAGGTGGTGGAGGTGGGCATCCGTTCCACCAAGATCCAGACCCGGGACGATGTCATGATCACCATCCCCAACTCCATCATGGCCTCAACCAAGATCATCAACGAGTCGGCGCCCCAGCCCAGGTTCCGGATCAGAATCGATGTCGGTGTCGCCTATGGTTCTGACCTGCGCCTGGTGGAAAAGACCCTGCTCCGGGTGGCTGCGGAGAATCAGGCCCTGGCCAGGAAGCCGGAGCCCCGGGTCCGGGTACGCTCGTTCGGCGACTCGGCCATCAGCTTCCAGCTTCTGGTCTGGGTGCGGGATCCCAGGCACAAGGGCCTGGAGACCCACAATCTGCTCAAGATGATCTATGCCGCCTTTGCCGAGCACAACATCGAGATCCCCTTCCCCCAGCGCGACATCCACCTGAAGCAGGAGGGCCGGGAAGAGTCGGCGGCAGGAGGTTGAACGAAAAAGGCGGGACGCCTGCGCGCCCCGCCTCGTTGCCGGTCTCTCCCTGATCTGCGTCCTCAGGGAGTAATCCCCAGCTCTTTTTCCTTCTCGGCCACGGCCAGCCGGGTCTTGACCGCGGTATCGGAAACCAGGCTCATGGAGTCGATACCCAGCTCGACCAGGAAGGTGGCGAAGTCCGGGAAGTCGGAGGGCGCCTGGCCGCAGATGCCGATCTTCCGCCCCCGCCGCTTGGCAGTCTCGATAACCATCCTGATCATGGTCTTGACCGCCTCGTTGCGCTCGTCGTAGATGTGGGCCACCAGGTCGGAATCCCGGTCCAGGCCGAGCGTGAGCTGGGTCAGGTCGTTGGAGCCGATGGAGAACCCGTCAAAGACATCGGCAAAGGCCTCGGCGGAGATGACGTTGGAGGGGATCTCGCACATGACGTAGACCTCCAGGTCGTTCTCACCCTGGACCAGGCCGAACTCGCGCATCACCTCGATGACCTTCCTGCCCTCATCCGGGGTCCGGCAGAAGGGGACCATCAGCTTGATGTTGGTGAGCCCCATGTCGTTGCGCGCCTTGAGCAGGGCCTTGCACTCCAGCTCGAAGGCGGGCTTGTAACGCTCGTCATAGTAGCGGGAGGCGCCGCGCCAGCCGATCATGGGGTTGGACTCCTCGGGCTCGTAGAGATGGCCGCCGATGAGGTTGGCATACTCGTTGGACTTGAAGTCCGACAGGCGGACGATCACGTCCTTGGGATAGAACCCGGCGCCGATGCGGCCCACGCCCTCGGCCAGCTTGTCGATGAAGTACTGCCGCTTGTCATCGGGATAGGCCGTGGTCTTGGACTCGATCAGCTCCACGATCTCCGCGATCTCGGAATCATTGGCCGCCCTCTCCTTGAGCTCCTCGAAGTTGTAGAGGGCCAGGGGGTGGATACCGATGTGGGAGTTGATGATGAACTCCTCCCGGGCCAGGCCGACACCGTCGTTGGGGATCTGGCTCTCGATGAAGGACTTCTCCGGGATGCCGACGTTCATCATGATCTTGGTCCGGGTCTTGGGCACGTTCTCGAGGTCCAGGGTCTCGACCTCGAAGTCGAGCAGTCCCTCGTAGATATTGCCGGTCTCGCCCTCGGCACAGGAGACGGTGACATCCTGGCCGCTCTTGATGGCCTCGGTGCCGTTCTCGGTACCGATGACGCACGGAATGCCCAGCTCGCGGGAGATGATGGCCGCATGGCAGGTCCGGCCGCCGCGGTTGGTGACAATGGCGCCGGCGATCTTCATGATCGGCTCCCAGTCGGGGTCGGTCATGTCGGTGACCAGGACCTCGCCTGCCTTGAAATCGTGGATCTGGCTCACGTCCTCGAGCACGTTGGCCTTGCCCTGGCCGATCTTGGCGCCAACGGCCTGGCCGGTGGCCAGGACCCTGCCCTTCTCCTTGAGGACATAGGTCTCCATCACGTTCTTGTTGACCTGGGAATGGACGGTCTCGGGCCGGGCCTGGACGATGAACAGCCTGCCGGTGCCTACGTTGACGCCGTCGCCGTCCTTGGCCCACTCGATGTCCATGCCGCGGCCGTAGTGATCCTCGATGATGCAGGCCCAGCGGGCGAGCTGGAGGATCTCGTCATCGCTGAGCACGTACTTGCCGCGCTCCTCGGGCGTGGTCTCCACGTTCTTGACCGGCTCCTCGGCACCCGGATCGGAATCGTAGATCATCTTGATCTCCTTGGTTCCCACCCGCTTGCCGACAATGGGCCGTTTTCCCTGCTTCAGGGTCGGCTTGAACACGTAATATTCATCCGGGTTGACCGCGCCCTGGACCACGTTCTCACCCAGGCCCCAGGCGCCGGTGATGAAGACCGCGTCCTCGAAGCCGGACTCGGTGTCGATGGAGAACATGACGCCGGAACAGGCCGAGTCGGAACGTGCCATCTTCTGGACAACGATGGAGAGGTAGACGTCGAACTGGCCGAATCCCTTGTCATGGCGATAGGAGATGGCCCGGTTGGTGAAGAGGGAGGCAAAGCAGCGCTTGCAGGCATCGATCAGGGCGTCGGGCCCGGTGATATTGAGGTAGGTGTCCTGCTGACCGGCAAAGGAGGCGTCGGGAAGGTCCTCGGCCGTGGCCGAGGAGCGGACCGCCACATCCACATTCTCGCCATACTCCTCCTCCATCTTGCGGTAGGCGTCGATGATGGCCTGGCGGAGATCATGGGGAAACTCGGCATTACGGATGATTGAGCGGACCTTCTCGCCACGCTCCTGGAGATTGTACAGGTCGTGGGTATCGAGATCCTTGAGGGTCTCCCTGATCGCCTCCTCGATACCGGCCTCCTTGAGCAGGTACCTGTAGGCATAGGCGGTGATCGCGTAGCCGTTGGGCACCTCCACCCCCTTGGAGGTGAGCTTCTGGTGCATCTCACCCAGGGAGGCGTTCTTGCCGCCGACCAGGGGCACATCTTCAATACCGATCTCGTCAAACCAGAGAATCAATGCCTTATCATGCGCGTTTCCCATCTTTGTCTCCATCATAGATTGTTTCGTAAAACAGCTATACATCTTCAAGACAGTCCTGCTGTCTTATGTCCAGACCCTTACTAGTAAAAAATTTTTCGGCTGTGGTCAACCCAAAGGTCGTTAAATATCGGTGAGCCTGAGAATTACAACCGGCTGGGTGCGATTTTCCGTTCCTTGAGAAAGCCTTTTGCAGAACAGCTCCCTGCCAGTGCGCATCCCTGCACTTTCAGCCGCCCTCATGTAACCCAATTTCCCCGGATCAACACAGGACTTGTAAACGGTCGCAGGGTGCCACCGCTGTGCGTGATCGGACTTCACGACTATACATGCCATATCGCGGGAGGTTCGGGGGCGTGCCGATGGGGTGCCCATGCGACCGCTTACGCCCTCATTGCCAAGGCGGTGCGGAATGGCTATATTGTCCGGTACCGGAAACCGGCGGCCGCCATCCCCGGCAATTCGGTCAACCTCAGACAGGGAGATCCCATGACACTCCAGGACACCATCGAGACGATTGTCGCCACCAGCATCAGGGAAAACAACCACAGCGAAAGCGACTACTTCCGGGCCATACGGGAACTGATCGACCTGAAACACCGGACCACCGATCCGGCAGGGCTGGCCGCCGTCAACCAGGCCATGGAGGAGGTCTACGGCCTGCTGCGGGATGAACTCCTCACCAACAGCGGCGAACCGCTCTCCCCGGTAAAATTCGGCACATCGGGCTGGCGCGGCATCCTGGGCAAGGATATCTTTGTCCGCTCGGTGGCCTTTGTCACCGCCGCCATCCTCCGGCTTTACCGGGACGCCGATAGTGATCCCGAGCTGCAGCAGGCCCTCGGCGTATCCGGCTTTGCCGAGATGTGCAGCCGCGGCTGCGTGGTGGGATACGACAACCGGTTCGGTGGCCCGCTCCTGGCCCTGGCCGTCATGAACGTCCTGGCGGAGAACAGGGTGAAGATCTTCCATGCCGGCGAGGCCACCACCGGCATCCTTTCCGCGTCGGTCCTGGTCCGCAGGGCCGCCTTTTCCATCAACCTGACCCCCAGCCACAACCCGCTGGAGTATGGAGGATTCAAGTACAATGCCGCCGATGCAGGGCCAGCGGCCGCCATCCTCACCGAACGGATCACTGCCCATGCCCGGGAGATCATCGACCGGGGCGCAAGCGGGCTTGTGCCGCCCGGACTCGACTTGCAACGCCCCATGGAGGAGATCGAGGACGTGGAGCAGGAGGACGCCCTGGCCAGTTGGCAGCAACTGGTCCGTGACAACCAGCACCGCCACGGCATCGATTACGACAGGCTGCTGGCCGACTTTGCCGGCCGCGACGACATCGTGGTCGGCGTGGACGCCGTCCACGGCGCCTCACGTACGTATATCCGCAGACTCCTGGGGGAGCCGCCACCCGGGCGGCTGTTCGTCCTCCGCGACCAGGCCGATGTCACCTTCGGGGGTATTGCGCCGGAACCATCCTCCACCAACATGCAGCCGGTGATGACCGCTCTTGCCGGTCGGCAGGAACCGTTTCGCGTCGGCGCCATCATCGACCCGGACGGCGACCGTATCCGGTTCACCGACGGCGATATCGAGATCTCCATGAACCAGTTCGGCGCCATGGCATACCACTTCCTGCACGAGGTCAAGGGCAAACAGGGAATGGTCGCCAAGACCGTGGCCACGAGCAACCTGGTCAACAGCGTGGCCGAGGCGCTTGGCGAAGAGGTGTTCGAGCCGCGGGTCGGCTTCAAGGAATTCAAACCGGTCATCGGCAAGGCACTGGTCTATTTCGAGGAATCAGACGGTATCTCGGTGGTCGGCCATACTCCGGAAAAGGATGCCTTCATCGGCCTGCTGCTGGCCCTGGACATGGTCATGACCCTGAACAGGAGCCTGGGTGATTACCTGCGCGAGATCGAATCCACCTATGGCCCCTTCTTCCCGGCCCGGGACGGGGTAGCGGTCTCGCAACAGGGAACGGAACTGAAGAACTCCCTGGCCCACCTGGAAAAATACAGGGAAGGCAGGGAGGTAGAGATCGGCGGCAGGCCACGGAAGATTGCGCGGGTCATCACCATCGACGGCCGCAAGATGATCTTCGAAGATGGTTCATGGATCATGATCCGGCCGTCGGGCACCGAGCCCAAGGTCCGTTTCTACGTCGAGGCCCGCAGTCCCGAGGAAACACGGCTGCTTGTGGACAAGGCCAAGGAAATGCTGGCCGATATTGGACTGCTCTCCTGAACGGCTCCTGGAGACGCATCCGAAATCCGGCCGGCCGAAAATCTCCCTCCTGACCCGGAGATGTATTGCCGGGCGCTGAGCGAAGGTGTATCATTGAGTGCCTCGGAGACGGTTCGGGGGGCGCCTGCCGGCCCTCTCTCCATGAAAAACATGTCGCCGGGACCCGCCGATCCAACAATTTTTCAACAGAATCAGCGAGTAATACAATGTGGGAATATACAGATAAGGTACAGGAACATTTCATGCACCCCCGCAACGTGGGCGAGCTCGAAGATGCCGACGGCGTCGGCGAGGTGGGCTCGCTCGCCTGCGGCGATGCCCTGAAACTGATGATCAAGGTGGATGAAAACAACATCATCACCGACGCCAAGTTCAAGACCTTTGGCTGTGCCTCGGCCATTGCCTCGTCATCGGCGCTCACCGAGATGATCAAGGGCATGCCGCTGGAAGAGGCGGAGAAGATCACCAACGAGGACATCGCCCAGGCCCTGGGCGGCCTGCCCAAGGAAAAGATGCACTGCTCGGTCATGGGCCGCGAGGCCCTGGAGGCGGCCATTGCCGACTACCGGGGCGTGGTACTGCCCATGGCGCAGGGGGAGGTGGTCTGCGAGTGCTTCGGAGTCACTGATCTCGAGATCATCCGGGCCATCAAGGAAAGTGACCTGCGCTCGGTGGAGGAGATCACCAATTTCACCAAGGCCGGCGGCGGCTGCGGCAAGTGCGAGGACCGGCTGCGGGAGATCCTGCGCCAGACCGTGGAAGGCATCGAAGCCGAGCCGAAAAAGCCGAAAAAGCAGGAGCGGATGACCACCCTGCAGAAGATCAAGAAGATCGAGCAGGTGCTGGAACGGGAGATCAGGCCCACCCTGCGCAAGGACGGCGGCGACATCGAGCTGGTGGACGTGGACGGCGACTTTGTCACCGTCTCCCTGCGCGGCGCCTGCTCCGGCTGCCAGTCGTCACGGACCACGCTCAAGGAGTACGTGGAGAAAAAACTGCGCGAGCAGGTGGCGGACAGCCTGATCGTCGAGGAGGACAGGTAATGAACTGCAACAGCGACAAGGTCATCTACATGGACAACAACGCC
>DRKI01000021.1 GCA_011051875.1 Desulfobulbus sp.
CGCGTCATACTCGGAAAACTGTGTCCCCCCGTCCAGGTCGAGCTGGGTGAGATAGGTGCCTTCCGGGCACCAGGGCCGGCCTGCCTGGTGGCTCCGCTGCGGCCCCACGTCAACCCACTGGGAGCTGCCCCAGCCGCTGGTGCCGCTGCCTGCCGACCGGCAGCACACGGCCTGTCCAACGTAGGGGGTGTCATGGGCGGAAGCGGCCCGGTCTCCATCCAGGTCGAGCCGGGTAAGAAACATTCCCTGCGGACACCATTCGGGTCCGCGCTGGTGGCTCCGCGGACCACCAACGGGAACCCGGGTACAGCCCTCCCAGGCGGCAGGACCATTGCCAGGCGGCCGACAGCACCGGGCCCGGCCGACGTACGGCGAATCATGGCCGTCCAGGGAAGTGCTGCTGTCCAGGTCGAGCTGGGTGAGAAAAAAACCCTCCGGGCACCAGGCACCGGTGCCGGCCTGGTGGCTCCGGGCCGGACCGATCTCCATCCAGCGGCATTCCCCCCAGCCGGAACCGGCAAAAGCCGGCTGTATCGCCATGCACCAGACGACGGTAACAACAAACAGGACTGGCCGGTTCACGCTCTTGCCGTTCTTCATACGTCTCCCTCCTCTGTTGCTGGCGATCCGGCGAGGATCTCATTCTCCGCCGTAATTACCAATGTATTCCACTATCCGCTAACCCTAACCGGCCACGGGACACCCAACCAGATTCCCACTGCAATTACGGGGAGATAATAACCTTTGTCTGGCTGGGCGCGACCTGTGCCCCTGCCGGCATGTTGGCATTGCTGCCGTTGTGGCCGGTCATGGAGGTGAGGTGGATGCATTTCTTCCCCTGGGCCTTGACCTTGGAACTTCCCTTCTTGAACACCACCTTGCCCATGTTGGTGCCGGACATGACCCCTTTGTTGGTACCCGCTTCATCGCCCATGGAACGTGAGATCTCCGACTGCACGGTGACGGCCTCCTTGCCGGAGAACTTGACTTTGCTCGCTGTCTTCTTGGCCTGGTTCACCATGCCGGTATTGGGATAGGGTATTGGTACCGGCGGCGCCGGCGGGGCTGGGGTCAGGCAGACATCGGGTATGGCGAAGCAGGTGCCGCCCCCCTTGGTTGATGCGGGAAATATAGCTGGCATGGTCGATACTCCCTAACCGAGATTGATTCTGTCGGCCTTGACCTTGAAATCATCTTCCGACTTCATGATAGTATTTTTGCTTTTCAGGTGATAGGTCGACCGGATCAGAGTCTTCAGCCTCCCGGTCTTGAGCTGGGTCAGGTTCTCCACCGCCTGGAAAAGATTCCTGGCCTTGCTGATAACCGATCGCGCCCGGGTTTCCAGCCTGTCGGCGTTGATCGTGGCCTGGCCGATGCTGCCGAGGATCCTTTTCCCGGTGATTTTCAGCTCGTCCACCAGGAGGCCGGCCCTGCCGGCGGTGAGGCGAAGGTCTGCGCCGCGCAGGGATGCGCCCCCATGTTCTGCAAGGGACAGCGATGCAGCGGTGCGGCCGGCCCGATCCAGCACCGCGGCGTCAAGGTGCCTTTTGCCCTGCAGCGAAATGGTCTCGCCCCTTAAACAGAGCGCTCCTTGTGCCCGGAAGACCATGTCGCCGCCGGGCGCGGAGACTTCGATGTCACCGGCCCCGGCATGGATCCGCGTCTGTGCCGCTTCCGCGTCATGCTCCACCAGCAGCTCGCCCTCTTTGGAATAGAGCTGGAAAAACGTCCCTTTCTCCGAGTCGTCAAGCACAACATAGGAACCGTCGCGGGCCCGCAAGGTCGGCGGTGATTGCACCGACAGTACGCCGATGATATAGATACTGTCGATGTCCTCCCCGGCCACCAGCACCCTGTCGTCAGGCGCCAGCTCAACGGCGATCGGGAGCGCCAGAGTTGCGTGGATTTCCTGGATGCCCGACAGGCCGTCGAGATATATTCTGGCGATCCGCTGTTCAGGATCAATGCTCAGTATCCTGGCCGGGCCCCAGATGTTCTTTTTCTCTTCCGTATCATAGAGGGTGGCAAGATTTGTCATGATCGCTCTCCCTTGGCATGCCGGGGACGCGGAGGCTTCCAGCTTTCCGCAGCCGCCAGGTCATGGTCTGTTGTTTCGACAAGCGTTTTCGATGCCCCACGCCAGTTGGTCCCCCTCTCGTCGATGCAGTGGAGGACGGCCTGCCGGAGGTTGGCTCCGCCCATGTCCGCTCCCCGCAGGCAGGCATGGGAAAGGTCACTGTATGCCATCTGCGCGCCGATAAACCGGGCCCCGCTGCAGTCCGCGCGGGTGAATTCGGCCCGCTCCAGGTTGCAGCCGGAAAAATCGGCCTGCCGCACCCGGGCCTCGAGGAAACAGGCGCAGCGGAGGTCCGCCTGCCGCCAGTCGGCCTGGTCGAGAAGCGCCTCTGTGCAGTCAATGGTCCTGCAGCGTGCGCCCCGGAGGTCGCTTTTTTGCAGGTCGGCCTGCAGGAAATTGACCTGATCCAGCGTGGAGCCGGCCAGGCGGACGTTCCGCAGCCGGGCTTTTGTACAATCCGCATCCGTGAAATCACAGTCCGACAGGTCCATGTTGCTGAAATTGCACCCCGCCAGGTTGCATAACACGAATCGGGTCTGCTCGATGACCGTGCCGGTGAAGTCCACCTCCCGAAAATCCGTTGCCTCGATATCGGCGCGGCTTAAATTGACCTGTTCGAGCCTGCTGCCGTTCATGTCACAGTAGCGTATCGTCGCTTCACTGAAGTCTGTCCCGGCAAGGATACTTTCCGTAAAATCCGTATTGTCGAGAACGGCACGGCTGAAATCGGCCCCCCGGAGGTCGGCCCCGCTGAAATCGGCATCGGTCAGGTCAGAGCCGGAAAATCTTGCCCCCTGCAGATCGGCGCCGGAAAAATTCGTTTCCTGGAGATCCAGGGTACTGAAATCAAGGCCTTTTGCCAATGAGCCGTGAAAAGAGGCGCCATGGAGACGGCTCTTGTCAAGCCTCGTCTTCTCCAGCCTGGAATCAAGAAACATCGCCTCCTGGAGGTTCAGCCCGGAAAGGTCCTGCCCCGCCAGGTTACAGTGACTGAAAACACAACCTTCGAGGTCGGCAGGAAACAGCTCCCGGCAGGCACCGAAAGTGACATCATGAAATTCCGTCTTCCGCAATACCGCGGTTCTGCAATCAGCGCCGGTGAGATTGACCCGGGAAAAAAGACTCGCACCGAGATCGGCTTCAGGAAAAAGAATATTCCGCAGGTCACAGTTGACAAACATCGCTCCCTGCAGTCCGGCTCCGGAAAAACGCGCCCCCGCAAGGCCACATTTCTCGAACCTGGCACCATCAAGATGCGCGGCATCGAAAAGAGCCCCGGCCAACTCCGCCTCCATGAACATGGCGCCACCAAGCCCGGCCCCGGAAAAGTCGGCCTTGCCGAGTTTCATGTCCCCTCTGGAGAAGCCGACTATTCCCTGTTGCCGCAGACTGTGCCGCACGGATTCAGTCAGGCCGAGGTCCTGCCACTGGACCGTGACCTTTTCCTCCTGCCGTTCCGGAAGAATATCGGCCAGGAACATGGCCCCGGCAAGGTCCGCGCCTGCAAACCCGGCGCCGCTGCCGTCCGTATTGACAAACACCGTCTCCTGCATGCGGGCGCCGGTGAAATCGGCGCCGGACAGGACGACATTGTTGAACATGACATTTGTGAAGACAGCGTCCCGGAAATCGGCGCCGGTGAAATTGACCTCGTTGAATGTGACGGTATCGAATACAGCGTTTCGCAACCGGGCGCCACTGAGGTCAATTGCATGGACAAAGGCCTGTACTACCGCCTTGCCATCGTCAATTGCCGCCATGATATCTTCAGGGCTCAGAAACCCAGCCATCCGGTCACCCCTGTTTTCCGGCGAGTTTGGTCATCTTCAGGTTCGCTGCGTGCCATACCGTACCATCCATCCTGGCCCCGAGAAACTCGGCGCCATAGAGGTTGGAAGCGCTGAAATCCGTGCCCGTCAGATTCGCCTTTTCAAAACCGGCCTCGAACAGGTTCATGGTTCTGCAGATGGCAGATGTCAGGTCGGCGCCGGTGAATCGAGCCTGTTTCATGTCCGCAGCCAGGAAGTTTGCCCGTTCGAGCCTGGCCGAGGAAAAATCGGCACCCATCATATCGGCGGCGGAGAAATCGGCCCCGGTGAGCACCGCACCTTCCCACGTTGACTGCTCCCCCGTGACCCCACTGAAATCAGCATCCACAAACGAACACCCTTCCGAGGCCCGCAGTTCCGTGAGATCGCAGTCTCTCATACAGAGATTTCTGCCGGCCGCACCTTCAACCGAGGCCTCCCTGAGACTGGCGCCGGTAAAATCCGCCTCATCAAGGAGAGACCGGGAGAAATCGGCGCCAACAAAACAGCCATTCTTCAGGTCTGCTCCGGACAGGTCGGCCCGGGTAAAAATACCGTTCCCGGCCTCTGCGTTTTCGAGACAGGCCCTGTCCAGTGCGGATTGCTCGAAAATCGAATCCTCGAGACGGGCTTCACCGAGGTCCGCACCACTGAGGCAGGCGCCGGTGAAATCCGCCTCAGTGGCATCAACGTTGCGCAACGATGCCCCGGACAGGTCTGTATTCTCGAGATGGGCTTCTCTCAGTATGGCTCCGTCAAACAGGACATTCTTCAGGTTCACATTCAGAAAAAAAGCGCCCCGGAAATCGCCACCCCGCAGGTCCAGGCCGGAGAGGTCGAGATCTGAAAACACCTCTTCCGCAAACGATTCCTTTGCCGCCATTCGCCGGACAACCGTGTCGCGGGTGAGGGCTTTTCCAGCGAGGATTTCTTCAAGCCCGTATTCCTTGAGCATGCGGGCCTCCGCTTCCCTGTCTTCGCGGCTCGGTTCCGGCAGCTCATCAACGGGTTCAATGCCCGCTGCCCGCAGCGCCTTGTGCAGGGTTGCCTCGGCTTTCCGCACTGCCTCTTCAATGTCCCCTGCCGCACCTGTTTCCTGCGGAGATTCATCTGCGAAGGCAGCCTCTTCGGCCGCAAGGGCCGCCTGAAAATCGTCTTGCCATTCTGCCACCGGGCGCGGCGTCTCGGACAGGGATTCGGAGACGATGAACACGTGTTCGATCTCCTCGTATTGTTCGTCCTGAATGTCGGTAACGCCCCTCCAGACAAGAACGAGCTTCTCCGCATCCATGTCCACCCAGAGCGTATCCAGATGCATCTTCACTTCATCAAACTGCAGATGCTGCGATTCGCCCCCCCTGTGCCGGTTGAGAAAGCAGCGGACCCGCAGGCCGGGCAGCCGGCTTTGATACCGGGTTATCCCTGGATGCAGGTTCTCGAAAAACAGCGCCTCGTCTCCCTCGAGATAGCCGCTGACCTGCATTGCGCCGGGCGCTGCGTTGCAGTACTCCCAGTTGAAATCGACCGGAAACCATGGCCAGCGCTGCTGCTGCCAGTTGTGGTCAAAGGTACCGAGCCTGGCCATGCGCTGCTGCCACATCCGGTGCAGGGGCGCGTAGCCGGCCGGTTCGGGCCGACTGTCGGGCGAGGTGATGAGCTGGCCCGGGTATTCGATATTGGGCAGGGGAACGGCGGACGAGCCGTCCGGAAGCCGGGTTTCGGCAATCCCTTTCCCGATCGGGTTTTTTTCATGGCCCGGGCCGCCGAAACTGTTCTCGTACCGCAGTTCCATGGCTGTGAATGGCCGGGGGGAGGAGATGGTCCCGGTGACCTTGTGCCAGTGCCGGTCACCGAACACGACCAGTGTCGATTGTGCACCCCCCACCCGGAAAGTAACCCTGCAGGCGGGAAGGGGCTTGGTTCCCGGAGTATAACATGTTCCGGCAAGCAGCAGGTCCGCATGGGGCTTGTACCAGGCAAAATCCGACTCGTAACGCACGGTCCGCTGCTCCTCATCGTCGGGATAGGGCTCGTCACCGGTGGGATAGAGCTGTTCGTCGGATAGCACGGCCGTGCCTCCGGGAACAAGGTCAAATGTTCCCTTGATGATACAGGTAAAGGAGTATGCCGGAAAGTGGACTCTTCCGACAAGGGGAGCGAATTGAAACGATGTCTGATTCAGAATTTCCATGTACCGTCCACTGTATCGATCCAACAGGTACAACGGGATGATGCCCTGTTATCCAAGATTCGACTTGCCCCTGACAGTCAAATCCTTGTTTCCTGTAACGTCCTTTGTTCCTTCAACTTTTCCATCCAGTTTGATAAGAGGAGCCTTCAGGACGATCTTACTGCTGCTGTTGATCGTGATAACACCGGAAGCATCCAGTTCTATTTTTCCCAGGGAGGTCAGCTCATAGGAGCCAACCATTTCTTCGTGTTTTCCGGTAATCTTGTCCAGTTTGGAAGGCGCATTCAAAACTCTCTCTGCCGATTTTTCGACCTTCAGACTGGCGTTTGTCTCAAGTTGAAACGCGGCACAGGCTGACTGCTTTACCCCGACAAAGATTTCACTGGTCGCGGCAAGAGCCTGCGACGCTTTGGCGCCCACAAAACTTTCCTGGGTTGCAGCAAGATTGTCTGTCACCTTTGTTCCGGTAAACGTTTCCTTGGTATTTCCCTTGACCATGGAGGTCTTGTCACCATAGGTCTCCTCTATCTGGTTTCCCCGCGTGATTTTATGGGAATTGCTGTGAAATTCCCTGGTCACCTGGCCCGTGACCACGCGGTATTCTTCACCGCCGATCGTGACCTTGTAATTATTGCCCACCCGCGTGACCGCATGATTGCCCACATCCGTGGTCAGTTCATTGTTCGTGTTGACATGCAGACCTGGCGGGGCACTTGGATTCGGTGCTCCTATCCTGATAAATGAATTTTCCGTGGGCGAGGACATCTTGATGAGCTGCCCCCCTTCCCTGTCTTCCAGGGCTATTTCGTTGTTGCCGCCGGTGCGGATGACACTCCTGGTATGGTTGCCGGAGGTCACCGGACTCATGGTCTCCGGGTTGGGCACCGTGCCGGCGATGATCGGCCGGTCCGGGTCGCCGTTGACAAAGGTGAGGACCACCTCGGTGCCCTTGTGCAGGGGGAAATGCATGCCGTAGTCGGCGCCGGCATAGGGCTGGGCCATACGCACCCAGCGCGAGGCCTTGCCGTCGCCGGCATCGCTCTGGTCAAAGGGAAGCTTGATCTTGTAGCGGCCC
>DRKI01000022.1 GCA_011051875.1 Desulfobulbus sp.
GCCAGAGACGGTGGCAAATGTCCTTGAGCTGCCAGAGCGGCCCCTTGTCCGTCTCCGATCCCACCATGGCGTCGAGCCGCTTCCAGATCCGTTCCCGGGCCAGGGCCATCTTTCTGCTCAGCAGGTCGGGACAGCCGGCTACCCGGTCACTGCGGCAGCAGTCCAGGTAGATCTCGTACATCTCCTGGAACCGCAGGACGAGCCGGAAGAGATCCGCCACCAGGCTGCGCATGAACTGGTCCCGCCGCCGGGCAAACCAGTCCTGCCGCGCACCGGCCATGCCCTGGCCTCGATTCATCGGGATGAAGCGCATTCCCCCCTCCCCCGGCCCCATCGCCTGTTCTCCCCTGTCACCGGGCGCAGGCCATGGCCTGGGCGTCCCGGTACAGGTCCAGGTAGGACTCGGTCACCTTCTCCCATGTGTGGTGGTCCAGGATCTCCTGCACCGCCTGCCGCTGCATGGCCCTGATCCGCTCCGGCTCGTCCCGGTAGACCGCCAGGGCCCGCCGCATGGCCCCGGCCAATCCTTCGGGCGTGTGGTCCCGGTAACTGAAGCCGGTTCTACCGTCCAGGACCTTGACCAGGCCGCCCACGTGGTGGACGACGGGCAGGTTGCCGAGGAGCTGGGCCATGTAGTCGGTCAGGCCGCACGGCTCGTACCGGGAGGGGATCAGGAAAAAATCCCCGGCCGCGTAGATCCGGTTGGCCAGGCCGGGATGGTAGCCCCTCAGGAAGCAGCAGCGGCCGGCCAGCTCCTCCTGCCCCGTGAGGGCGGCCAGGGCCTTTTCGAGATCCGGGTCGCCGGAGCCCAGGGCCAGCATCTGGAAGCCGCGGTCATCGACGGCGAGCGCGGCCAGGGCCGGCAGGAGGACATCCACCCCCTTCTGGGCCGTGAGACGACCGATAAAGGTGAAGAGCGGCAGGGCCGGCTCCCGGTCCAGGCTGCCGAACTGCTGCACACCATCGGCCGCGTCGCGGCGGGCCACGAGGTCCAGCATCTCCTGCTTGCAGACCCGCTTGCCGTCCAGGTCGCCCCGCAGGGGATCAAAGGGTGCAGCCAGGCCGAGCCGTTCAGGCCTGGTCGGATCCACGTCCCGGGGGTTGATGCCGTTGGTGATGCCGATGATCCGTACGCCCCGCTGCAGCAACCGGTGGCCGAGCCAGCCGGTGCGCGCGTCCTCGCGCGTCTCCTGCAACTCCCGCGCATACTGCTCGCTGACCGTGTTGATGACCGCGTAGTCGGCAGCGGCCACAAAGGGATCAAAGGCCGGCCCCAGCCTGGAACGTCTGATCACCGACTGCGGCAGCCCGGTGACGGCGCGGGCAAAGGCCAGGTCCCCCACCTCCTGGTGGTAGCCGAGGCCGGCATTGTGGATGGTGACCACCAGGCCGGTCTCGGCGAAGAAATGGCGATAGCCGCAATTTTCCCGCGCCATGGCGGCAAGGGTCGCCGCGTGCCCGTCCTGGCAGTGGATGGCGTCCGGCGGCTCGGCCAGGAGGATCATCAGGTCCAGGGCCGCCTTCTGCAGGAGGATATTCATGGCAAAGTAATCGTAGTGGCCGCTGCCGTGGCGCTGCCACCCCGTCTTTGCCTCCTCCACGGCCGTGTAGGTGTAAACGCCGAGCTTTTCGGCAAACCGCGCGGCCTCGACCAGGAAGATGGTGAGCCCGCCCTCGCGCTTCTCCCAGATGGAGACATCCTCCCTGCGTTCCCGGTCCACGTAGTTCATCTCCACGGCAAAACTGTGCCGCCTGCGGTTGCCGCAGGGACCGTCCTTCCTGCGGGAGGGCAGCTCAAGGGGAGTGAAGCCCAGCGCGTCCGCGTCCATGAACCCGTAGCGGGGCAGGATGACCCGGACCCGGCAGCCATGGTTGCGGAGACTCTCGGCAAGCTGGCGGCAGACGTCCTTGACCCCGCCGGCTCCGGCCAGGGTGTCGTATTCGCGGGTCACCATCCAGACCGTGCGGACTGGATATTTCGTGTCCTCACCCTTCATGCCGGTCCCGCTCCTGCAGCGCCCTGTTCCTGGTCTCGACGATGGCCAGTTGCCGCAGCAGGTGGTCGGCCAGGGTCAGGCGGACCATGGCCTCGCAGACCGGGACGATGCGGGGGATGGCCGAGATGTCGTGCCGGCCGCCGACCCTGATGGTCACCGGCTCGTTGGCGCTGTTCACGGTCTGTTGCTCCTTGTGGATGGAAGGGATCGGTTTGACGGCCACCCGCATGACCAGGTGCTCACCGTTGGTGATACCGGCCAGGATGCCGCCCGAGTTGTTGCCCATGAAACCGGCCGGCGAGATGGGATCGTTGTTTTCCGATCCCAGCATGGCCGCGGCCCGGAACCCGGCGCCTATCTCCACCCCCTTGACCGCGCCGATGGACATGAGGGCCCGGGCCAGTTCCGCGTCCAGCTTGTCAAATACCGGTTCGCCCAGCCCGGGCGGGCAGACGGCACGGATCTCGACAATACCGCCCAGGGTATCGCCCTGGGCCCGCACCTCGGCGATCCGTTCCTCCATCCTGGCCGCGGCCTCGTTGTCCGGGCAGAAGAGGCGGTTTTCGCCGATCATCCGCAGGTCCCTCCTGTCGGTCTCGATACCGCCCAGGGCCACGGTATAGGCCTGGACATCAATGGCGTGCAGCCGGAGCAGCCGGGCAGCCACCGCGCCCGCCGCCACCCGGGCCGCGGTCTCCCGGGCCGAGGCGCGGCCGCCGCCCCGGTAGTCGCGGATGCCGTACTTGGCCTGGTAGGTGAGGTCGCCGTGCCCGGGCCGGAAGACATCCCGGATATGGTCATACGAC
>DRKI01000023.1 GCA_011051875.1 Desulfobulbus sp.
CCTGTCCGTGGTCAGTTCCGTACCAAACCAGAAGGGCGTGCTGGTCCCGGCCCGGCAGCCATACTCCCACTCGGCCTCGGAGGGCAGCCGCAGGGCCAGCCCCGGATGGGCACGGTTGACCTGCTCGATGAACTCCTGCGCGTCTGTCCAGCTCACGTTCTCCACCGGAAGCTCATCGCCCTTGAACCGGCTGGGGTTCTCACCCATGACCGCCTGCCACAATGCCTGGCTGCATGCGGTTTCGGCCAGCCAGAACCCTTGGGCAAACCGCACCCGGTGCTGAGGCCCTTCCCACTCAAATCGCTCCGACTCATCCTCGGGCGAGCCCATCATGAATTCGCCCGGCGGTATCCAGCGGAAGCGGACCTCGATGTCATGGAGATAGACCCCCTGCCACAGGCCATGGTCGTCCTGGCCATAGCTCTCGGCCCAGGGCTCGGGGAAAATATCGGGCAGGAGATGGCTTGCGGTCGTCATGACAGCGAAGAGGGGACCCAGGTAACGATTAGACAAACGCCGCAAATCCGTTTCGCCTGTACAACCTGTTTCTCCACCGAAACAATCCGGTGTGAGGCCAGGAAACGGTTCAGGGCCTCTTCAGCCGCTTCTGGATTGAAAACCGGAGCAAGGAACGTCTTAATCTTCATGGCATCCAGGTCTTACGCCCCTCGTAGTTGTTCATTTCCTGCCCGGGCCGGGCCAGTGGTGGCAGACGCTGCGCTCGTCCCTCGCTCCGCCTGGCTGCCCCTACGGCCCCGGCCCCCTGCTGCTCCCGGGCTCTCAGGACCTCGGGCAAGACGAAAGCCGAAGTCGCCGATGATGCCGGCGAAGTCGCGGTGGTCGCGGCCGCGGAACGCCGACCGCAGGCGCCTGCCGAGGTTGAACCAGGAACCGCCGCGGAGCACGGCCCTCTCACTGTCTCCATCTTTCTCCCAGGCCCGGCCGTCATCCGGTGCACCCTCGTAGTTATCATGCCACGGGTCAGCGCACCACTCCCAGACATTGCCGTGCACCTGGTACAGCCCCCAGGGATTGGGCTGGAACCGCTTCACCTCCACGGTCTTCCCCCGGCGCTCGCCTTTTTTCCCGTCCGCATAGGGAGAGCGGCCATCATAGTTGGCCCTGTCCGTGATCAGTTCCGTACCAAACCAAAACGGCATACTGGTCCCGGCTCGGCAGCCATACTCCCACTCGGCCTCGGAGGGCAGCCGCAGGGCCAGCCCTGGATGAATCCGGTTGGCCTGCTCGATGAACTTCTGCGCATCTGTCCAGCTCACGTTCTCCACCGGAAGCTCATCGCCCTTGAACTCGCTGGGGTTTTCACCCATGACCGCCTGCCACAATGCCTGGGTGCATGCGGTCTCGGCCAGCCAGAACCCATGGGTAAACTGCACCAGGTGCTGCGGCCCTTCATCGTTAAAACGCTCCGGCTCATCCCCGGGCGAGCCCATCATGAATTCGCCCGGCGGTATCCAGCGCATGACAAACTCCACCCCCTGGACCGTGACCTCGACAAACAGCCCATACCGGTCCCGGCCAATGCCCCTGGCCCAGGAAGGACAGGTTGGCCAATCCACGGTCTCCACCTTTTGGCCGGTATCGATGGTCAGGCGCGTCAGGTGGCCGGAAAATGCAAAATCTTCCCCGGGCTTGAGGACCTGTTGCCTGACCCGCCTGCGCCCCTGGTAACAGCGGACCATGACGGATCCCAGGGCCGGGATGGTGACGATATGACGACAACCTGGCCCCTCAGGCCCGGTCGACCGTTCGAACGGCACACCCGGTTTGACCGTCACCCCCTCGCTGGTCTCGATCACCTCGATCCACCAGGACGGGCCCTTGCCATGCCCTGGCGGCTCCCTAGTGCGCTGTTGCTCGGGAGACAGTTGTTCATAATATAGCCGGTACAGCGGCTCGATATCCGCCAGCCAGGCAGCCTCGCCCTTCCGGTCCTCCAGCCGGCTCATCCAGTTGGCAAAAAAACGCCGCTCCAGGGGCGGCAGGGTATGCATGGTCTGGTGCAGGTGGGCAAGATAGCGCTTCTGCTCATCATTCAGCGGCACCATTCTGATGGCTGCGAACGCCTGCTTCTGTTGAATCTGCAACCGCATGGGCAGGCTCTTTTCGTGTTCCTGCATAAGTTGTTCGGCCAGGCGGGACAAGGAGGGAGAATGGGCCAGACGCTCGAGAAAAGAGCGCTGCTCACCGTCATCCTGCCATTCCCGGAAATTGAGCGCTGTGCCGAAACCCGGCAGGGACCAGAAGTCGATCTCCGCCGAAACGCTCAGGCCATGGGGATGCAGGATGCGCGCCTGGCGCAGCAGGGCGGGCGTGATCCGTCCCATGGGGGCCAGCAGGGTCTTCAGGGCCTCCAGCTCGGCCGCGGCGTCGCGACTGCCTGGTGCGGGCTGCTGCCGTTGCAAACGATGCTCGCGCTCCAGAAAGGCACATTGAAAATCCCTGGTGGTGACATGGTCCCAGTCTGCCGGATGGGCAGGGACCAGCGCCAGTGGACAATGCCTGTGTCTCCTGAATTTCCGGCCCCATTGCCGCCAGTTGCAACGGCTCCATGGTTGCGGATGGGCCATGCCCAGGTCGCTGAGCACCAGCACGGCGCCATGTTCGGGAATGGCTGGCAGGGTGTTGTGGCTGTCTATGTGGGGACCACGCAACTCCTTGAACTCTGCCTGCTCGGCATCCTCCAGCAGCCACAGGACAAGCCGCTTCGGAAACCATTGGCTCAGTCGCCCGATGATATGAAGAAAATCCTCGTACACAGGCGCCAGGTGCGGCGATGCGTCAACAATGACAACCAGTTCCTGCGGCCAGGCCTGTACCTGGGCAAAGGGAATCTGCCGCAGGGGCCTGGCTGCACAGAGATCGTCGATCAGGCGGGGCATGTCGACCTGGCGGGAAGGATTGACCTCGCTGAGCAGTTGCCTGATGAACGGCCACAGTGCCTGCCAGGGTTGCAGGAGAATGGAAGGGATGGGTTGGCGGGCAGTAGCCTGTGGACCAGGTCGTGTCGGAGCCGGTTCAGGCTCCGATGTACCGAAGCCCGGCCTGGCCCTGCTGCCCAGATGGCGGGCAAAGGGCAATGCCGGAAGCCTTGCCGGGTAGTCGCCGGCACCGGGCATGGGACCCGAATCGTAAACCTGCCGGCCACCACCAATATCCCCGGCAGGACCTTCGCCGGTTCCAGGCTTGTCCAACAGGGCTGGTTGGCGTCGTTTCAACGACAGCAATCCAGCAAGGAGTTCGCGGTCTCTCTCCTCGAAATAGCGCTGGAGACGCAGGTACTCTGCAACCGGAAAAAAACAGGGTTGTTCCTGTGGGCCGGCCATCACGCTGTTGTATCGTGGTCCATACGCGGGCCTCTTTCATCCTGCAACCCTTGTTTATCAAAGGCGAGTCCGCGCATGTCCCTCAATAGGTCTGCAAAAGAACGTTTCTGTCTCTTTTCGTCGGCCAGGCCCTGTTTCAAGGCGCGGGCGATGGCACGCACCAGGTCGAAATACTCGGCCTGCCCTGGCTGGAGTTCTTCGGACTGGCTGGAATACCGTTGCCGCCAGGCCCACAGTTCTTCCGCGATCTCTTTATACTGGATCCTTTCGAGATCGGCGCCAAAGTGCATCTTTGCACGCCGGGCCAGTTTTTCGACAAAGGTCTCCTGGTCATTCGGCAGGCCGATGCGCAGCGCCAGGCAGCGGCGGACAAAGGCCGGGGGAAGCTGTTGCTCGCGGTTGGAGGTAATGACGACCAGGGGCAAGGGCCTGTCCTCGGAGGCCATGATCTCCTCGTTGAGATGGGGGCAATAGAAACGTCGATGCCCAAGGACCTCCAGCAGGCTGTTGGGCACACTACGGTCTGCCTTGTCGATCTCGTCAATGAGCACCACCTTGCCGGCCGAGGCGCCTTTCTTTGGTTTATATATAGTTGTTGAGGACCGGATATCTGCATACGTGTCTCCACCATCCAAGGCCAGCCAGAGTGGCCCCTTGGCGAGATACTTCTCGATCTTCTGCAGCTTATCTGCCTGGGCATCATTGAGCCGCTGCAGGGCGTCGTATTGCCAGAGCAGGTCCTCGGGCCGGGTATTGCTGTTGACCACAAAGGTGATCAGTTCCCGGCCAAGGACTGCAGCGGCGGCAGCGGCGAGCTGTGTCTTGCCGGAGCCGGGCGGCCCTTCGACCAGCAGGGGACGGCCGGAGAGCAAGGCCGCCTGGATGGCCACTGCCTCCTGTCGCTCGAACGAATGCGCCCTGTCAGGCCAGGGGGGATCGAAATCGAGTTCCGTCTTTTCCTCGATGGAAAAATGCTGTAAGTTGGGTATGGAAACTTTGTCTTTCATCACACTAAGTTCAGTTGATCCCGCGCCTCATAGTAGTCAAAAACCGCATCGTACCAGTCGCTGCTTGTCTTGATGACATTTTTTGTCTCGCCTGCCGCAACATAGATGGGGACATCTCTCAACACAGGATTTTCCTTCAGTTTTGCCACCAAGTCAGCCAAATCTTTACCTGATATTCCACCGATCTTCATAACAAAATCGTCACTTGCCAATCTTTTTTTCATGCCTTCCCGCAATAGCTCTGGTCCAGGCATTCTGCGGGGCCGACCGCTATCTGAGGTGTAGAACAATTTCGCCGCCCGCAGAATGAATTCCATTTTCAGTTGCTCAATGGCATCGGATTTCGCTTCATCAATCTCCAATACGTTCTTATCTGAAATCACAAGCTCCCGTTTGCCGAGGTAATCATCCTTTCCATCTACCACGATTCTGCGAAAGGCCCCGCTCCGATCGCGCAGATAGGCGTCAGACATTTCTGGCAGCATGGACTCGGAAGAAACCAGGATCGGGGCCACACCCTTTTGTTGTGCATTCAACTCCTGGAGCTGATAGTGGAGTGTCTCAATCTGAACACCATACTTGACCAACTCACCGAACAACAGGTCAGCCCCCTCTCTCAGCCACTGAAGGCTTTCTACGTCCCTATTACCAAATATTCCCGCCAGCTCGGTAGATATGAATTCCGCCGGATTGCCATCCAGCATTTCCTCGACAAATTGCCGTCGGTAGGCATCACCAGCAAACATATTTCCTTTATTCAGCGCTTTTTCCAACTCGGGATACTTGACAAGGATGCTGCTAATTGCCTCGATGGACCGAGCTCGCAGCAAGTCGCCGGAAGGGCAGCAGATGTGGTTCCGAGTGGGATTCAAAGCCCGGTCGATATAGTTCCTGGCGTACTCATCAGGATCAGGGCTGGCTGGAAGACTCCATACCGGCAACAACCGGTCAGGCTTTCCAGCCCAATACCGCCCGACCAGCCAGGCTTTGATCTCCGTTGCCATGCGGATGAATTGTTTATACCAGGGAATCGCCGCATCAGTTGGCGCCTCCTCTTTCTGCTCGTCAAGCTGGGACTGCCACCAGTCCTTGTATCTCTGGTCGAATATGTTCGGTAACCCATTGTCATCAAAACCAAGAATAGGATCAGGACCAGGGTGGCTGTCCCGGACAAACACAATCGCCGGCCAATAGCGGTTATTGATAGCATTGTAAGCAGAGAGGCACTCATACATGCAATAGGGGGAGCGGAGGTAGCTGTCGCTGATGAGCAGGATCAGGCGCTCTGCCTGCGCCACCTTATCCATAAATGCCAGAATGGATTCACCATAGCGCAGTTGCTCTTCATCAAGACAGATTTTGACATCTATCTCTTCCAGGCGATTGTCTGTACCCTGCCGGAGCAACCTGTAATCCTCATGGGCAACTTCCATCAGGTGCTTGATCAGGCCACGACTCGCCTCGCTCTTCCTGGCATAGGAGACAAAAATATCCGTTCTACTCAGAGCCATATTCCACTCTTGCCGTACAGTGTTTCCAGCGGTCCCAGGTCCTGGTCCTGGAAGTTCTCCACGTCGGCCACCTGGGCGGGCAGGCTGCCATAGCCGCGCAGGGTCTGCCGGGATTCCCTGCGCTCGCCGCGGAACTGGCGGCATTTGCCGGGGTCGTCAAAGGCGCCCTCCAGGCCGGGTTTGTGCCAGCGGGCGGTGAAGGGCCGGAGCTGCGGCTGCGTAGGGTAAGGTGCATCAAGGGCAAGACTGTTTTCGGGCCGTGGCCGTCCGGGCAGATGGTCTGTTTCGGTATAATATTCCTGGAGAAACTTCCTGGTATATACCCTGCCAGCGGCCTGGCCGCAAGCTGCCAGTCCGGTCATATGCCCAGTGTCGTGTCTTACGCCAGGACCACGATGCCGGCGGCGGGAACAGGGAAGCGGAGCGCGGAGCCGTTCCTGGCCTCCACCCGGGCCTGGCGGCCGGCCTGGGCCGGATCGGTGGAGAAGAGGCAGGTCATGACGCTGCCCGGCGGGTGCAGGCCGTGGTCCACGGTCATCCAGAGGGCCAGGTCCTGGTCCGGGTCGGTGTTGACCGCGCACAGGTATTCCCGGTCGGCAAAGAGCCGGGACCAGGCGATCACCCAGCGCAGGTGGCCGGCCACGGGCTGGGGATAGACAAAGTCGTGGTCTGCGCCGCTGGCCGAGACCTGGCGCAGGTACTGCCTGCCGCGGCGCAGGGCGATGTGGTCCTGGCGCAGGGCGCAGAGGGCGTGGATCAGCCGGTGGACCGGGTGGTCCTCGTTGAAGAAGTGGTGGCCGGTGGAGCGCAGGGAGCCAAAGGGCCCGCCGAACATGCACTCGCGGAGAAAGACATCGCTGTAACTGGCATCGCTGCCGCGGCGCGGGTCAGCGCCGTTGAAGCCCTGTTCGGTGCCATAGTAGAGGCAGGGAATGCCGGCGGTGAGCAGGTTGAGCCCCAGGACCACGGGCAGGAGGCGGTAACTGCCCGGCGCGTCACCGCAGAAGCGGAACTTGTGCGCAACACCGACCTGGTCATGGTCATCGAACATGGTGACCACGTGGCGGCAATACCACTGGTGGGACTCCTTGTTGTCGAGCACGCTGTTGCGGAACAGGTCAAAGTAGCCCTCCTGGGCCTCGGTGTCCGGGTCGCCCGGGCTGCGGCACCCCTTGGCCAGGAACTCCAGCTTGTCC
>DRKI01000024.1 GCA_011051875.1 Desulfobulbus sp.
CCGCCGGCACTCGAACCGGTCCAGGCCGGCGTAGCTGCCCGCGGCCTCGTTCATGACCCCGTGGTCGTCCATGACCTTGATCCGCTCGAGGTCGTGGCGCAGGCCGATCTCGTAGTCGTCCCGGTCATGGGCCGGGGTGACCTTGAGGGCGCCGGTGCCGAACTCCCGCTGCACGTGGTGGTCATAGACCACCGGGATGGTGCGGCCGGTGAGCGGCAGGGTGATGCCGATATCCTTCAGGCCCAGGTAGCGCTCATCCTCCGGGTGCACGGCCACGGCCGTATCGCCGAGCATGGTCTCGGGCCGGGTAGTGGCCACCACCACGTATCCCGAACCGTCGGCATAGGGATAGCGGATGTGGTAGAGCTTGCCGTCGGTCGGGTCGTGCTCCACCTCGTCGTCGGCAAGGGCGGTGTGGCAGCGCGGACACCAGTTGACGATGTAGTCGCCCTTGTAGATCAGGCCGTCGTTGTAGAGCCGGACAAAGACCTCGCGCACGGCCCGCGACAGCCCCTCGTCCATGGTGAACCGCTCCCGGTCCCAGTCGCAGGAGGCGCCCATGCGCTTGAGCTGGTTGATAATGGTGCCGCCCTTGTCCTCGCGCCACTGCCAGACCCGCTCGATGAACTTCTCCCGGCCAAGGTCGTGGCGGGACAGGTTCTCCGTGGCGAGCTGCCGCTCGACCACGTTCTGGGTGGCGATACCGGCGTGGTCCGTGCCGGGCACCCAGAGGGTGTTGTCGCCTTTCATCCGGTGGTAGCGGACCAGGATATCCTGGAGGGTGTTGTTGAGGGCATGGCCGATATGGAGCACGCCCGTGACATTGGGTGGCGGGATGACGATGGAAAAGGACTCCCGGCCCTCTTCCATGGTGGCGGCAAAGGTCTTGTGCTCCAGCCAGCGGCGATACCACCGGCCCTCCACCTCTTTGAACTCGTATCCCTTGGGAAGATCGTATTTCTCAGACATTATATGATCAGTAAACCTGTTAATGTTATCAGGGGATCCGTTGGCCGGATCCTGCCGGGCCCGCCGGAGCGGGCCCGGCCCGCACGCCGGGACAACAGCAGCCGCAGCCCCCTGGCCCGGGGCGGCGGCCAGACCCGGAGAACGGCGTACCTTCAGAAAAATTCTCCGGAACCTTCTTCATGCCCTGACACTGATCTACAGCACCGACCAGGGCTTGGGGATAAAGATCAGCTCGTAGAGATCCAGGGCATAGCGATCGGTCATGCCGGCGATGAAATCGCAGACCCTGCGATGCCGTTTCTTCTCCTCCTCCCCGCTGCTCACCGGGCGCCTCCTGACACAGGTGGAGACGGAACCGTCGGGAAACTCATGTTCCAGGAAGAACCCGTACAGGTCCCTGATCACCCGCTGTGCCTTCTCGAACTCGGCGTGGACCCGCCAGTTGCGATAGACGTGGTCATAGAGAAAGGCGCGCAGCTCGGTGATGGTCTCGGTCATCAGTCCGCTCAGGTGCAGCCGGCCGTCATCCTGTCTCAGGGTATTGAAGACCAGGTCGCGCACCATGGCGTCGATGCGCAGCGAGGAGTTGTCGCCCACCACGGCCCGCAGGTGGGCGGGCAGGTCGCTCTCCCGGATCATGCCGGCGCGCAGGGCGTCATCCATGTCATGGTTGACATAGGCCATGATATCGGCCACCCGCACCACCTGGCCCTCCAGGGTTGCCGGCAATTCCACGGAATCGTCGGGCAGGATATCGCGATAGCCCTTGGAATGCTTGACGATCCCGTTGCGCACCTCCCAGGTCAGGTTCAGGCCCCGGCCGTGGTTCTCCAGGAAATCCACGATCCTGAGGCTCTGCCGGTAGTGCTTGAACCCGCCCGGGTGGAGTTGGTTGAGGCTGAACTCGCCGGCATGACCAAAGGGCGTGTGGCCCAGGTCGTGGCCCAGGGCGATGGCCTCGGTCAGGTACTCGTTCAGGCGCAGGCAGACCGCGATGGTCCGGGCGATCTGCGCCACCTCCAGCACGTGGGTCAGCCGGGTCCGGTAGTGGTCGCCGGCCGGGGCCAGGAAGACCTGGGTCTTGTGCTTGAGCCGGCGAAAGGTCTTGGAATGGATGATCCGGTCCCTGTCGCGTTGAAAGACCGTGCGCAGGTCGCAGAAATCGGGTTCCTCCCGCAATCGCCCCCGGGACTCGCAGCTCAGGCAGGCATGGGCGGAGAGGACCTTGCGTTCCTGCTCCTCGAGCTGTTGTCGGATGCTCTTGCTCATGGCTCTGGCCCGGTACCGCTCCCGGCTGGGGTTTCATCCCGGAAACCCGGACTCCGGCTTTTCCGGCCCCTGGATTTCCCTGTCAATCCGGCTCTTTTTAGCAGTATGCCATCGGCGAAACAAGCATTTTCTTCTCCCAGGCCGCCTCCGGTGATGGCAGACACGCCCTCCTCCTGCCCTTTTTCAAGGCATTGCAGCAGAAAAACAGCAAGATGCAACACCAAAACGTCCTGTTTTTCCAGGACGACCCCCTGCTGCCATTGCATGAGACAGCCGGAACAGGTGGTCACCACCAGTCCGGGTCCTGCCGCCATGCCGCCGGCCAGGCATGCCCTGAACACGGCCGCCGACAGCTCCGGATACCCGAGATGGAAGAGCCCGCCCTGGCCGCAGCACCTGCCGCCGCCGGCGGCTTCCACCCGCTGCAGGCCCCGGATGCTGTCGAGCAGTTGACGGGGACGGCTTCGCCCCTGTTCACTGAAACGAAGATGACAGGGATCGTGGTAGAGGACCCGCAGTTCCCGCTCCGTCTCGGGATCCTGCGCAGCGACCGGTTCCAGGAAAAAGTCGCTGAACTCCCGCACCCGGGCGGCAAAGGCGCGGGCCTGTTCCTGCAGGACCGGGTCGTCACGGAAGAGCTCGGGATAGGTGGCCAGGTGCGCCGAGCAGGAGGCGCAGGAGGTCAGGATCGGCCCGTCTGAGGCGGCAAAGGCCTCCATGTTACGCCGGGCCATCCTGCGGGCCTCGTCCCTCCTGCCGGCCGAGAGCGCGGCCAGGCCGCAGCAGCCCTGGCCGGGGGGCACGAAGCTGTGCCGGCCGACCGTCCGCCTGACCAGGCGGACCGTGGCCCGGCCCACGGCAGGTTGCAGGTGGCGGGCAAGGCAACCGGTAAAGTAGCTCACCGAACCGGGAACATACCTGCCGGAGCCCAGGGGAATCGCCCGGCCAATGACCGGACGGCTCTCGAGCAGGCCCAGCTTCAGGCGCAGGCCGCTGTCCGGGGGCAGGGTCCGCAGGTGCTGCTCCAGGACCACCCCGGCCCGCACCAGCCCTTCCAGCAGGGGCGGCCGGGACAGGGCCAGGCGGGCCAGGGTCCTGCGCACCCCGTGCCGGCCGTAGAAGGCGGAAAAACCGGAACGGGCCCCGATGACCTGTTCCCGGATCGGCAACTGCCGCGGGCAGATGTTCTCGCAGGCCCCGCAGAGCAGGCAGCGGGAAAAGATATCCCGGAAGGTGGCGGAAGGCCGCTCGGCCAGGCGCGAGGCGAGCAGGTGCATCTTGCCGCGGGCCGTGAGCGACTCCCGGCCATCGACCCGGAACACGGGGCAGACAACGGTGCAGGCGCCGCACCAGGCACAGGAACGTTTCATGGCCTGCGGCACAGCAGGCCGCCGGTCTGCGCGGCCGCGGCCATCCTCACTCCCCGGGCTGCCAGAGCAGAAAGGCTTTGATAAAGGGGTCCAGGCGGCCGTCCAGGACCGCGTCCACGTTACCCTCCTCCAGGCCGGTGCGGTGATCCTTGATCATCCGGTAGGGCTGGAGGACATAGGAGCGGATCTGGCTGCCCCAGGCGATCTCCTTCTTGTCGCCGTGCAGGTTTTCCTGCTCCCGGGCCTGCTCCTCCTTTTCCTTTTCGTAGAGCCGGGCCATGAGCATCTTCATGGCCATGTCCTTGTTCCGGTGCTGGGACCGCTCGTTCTGGCACTGGACCACGATACCGGTGGGCAGGTGGGTGATGCGGATGGCCGAATCGGTCTTGTTGACGTGCTGGCCGCCGGCGCCGCTGGCCCGGTAGGTGTCGATGCGCAGGTCCTTCTCGTTGATGTCGATCTCGATGGTCTCGTCGAGCTCGGGCAGGACCATCACCGAGGCAAAGGAGGTGTGGCGGCGGCCCGAGGTGTCAAAGGGCGAGATCCGTACCAGCCGGTGGATGCCGACTTCGGAACGGAGATAGCCGTAGGCGTACTTGCCGCGGACCCGGATGGTGACACTCTTGGTGCCGGCCTCGTCGCCGGGCAACAAATCCAGGATATCGGCCTTGAACCCCTTGTCCTCGGCCCAGCGCAGGTACATGCGGGTCAGCATGCTGACCCAGTCCTGGGCCTCGGTGCCGCCGGCGCCGGCATGGATGGTGACCAGGGCGTTGCCGGCATCGTGCTCGCCGCTGAACATGCACTCCAGCTCGACGACATCGATGCGCCTGCCCAGCTCGTCCAGGCTGGCCACCACCTCCTGGCAGGTCTCGGCGTCGTTCTCCTCAAGGGCCATGTCGAGCAGCATGTCCGCCTCTTCCAGGTCATCGAAGTTCTTCTCCCAGTTACCGATCAGGTCCTGGAGCTGGCCCAGCTCCTTCTGCACCTTCTTGGCCGTGACCTGGTCATTCCAGAACTCGGGGGCCAGGGTCTGGTGCTCCAGCCTTGCGATGTCTTCCTTCTTGCCATCCAAGTCAAAGATGCTCCTTCAGGGCCAGCATCCTGCCCTTGAGAGCGTTGAGTTTCTGTTTCGCTTCGGCAGCCTCGCTTACTTCAGCCATGGTTGTCCTCGTGGTTATGAGAAAACAGATACCGGGTCAGCCCCGCCGGCGGAGCCGACCACCTGTCGATGTTTCCGGGTCCTGCCGTATCCGGCGCGCCGGGGCCGGCGGCGCCATTGCCATCGGCGGCGCAGCCGCTCCCGCGGGCAGCCGCGGCCACCGGGCATAACCCGGCAGGTGTCCGATTTCAGTCCTGAGCACTGCATTGTAATCTTTCCGGTACGAAGTCTCAAGGGGAGAAAGGCGGAGCAGGCAGGTCCCGGCCGGTCATGGTGCAGTTCTCTGCTGCCCGGTCCCCGGCGCGCCTGTTTCAACTTGCCCCCTGCCCCCCTGTTCCATACAATGGAAGTGAGGAACAAGGGTCCTAATACCATCACCGTACCGCCGGAAACCACCGAATGAATCCTGTAACCATCCTTGCCGTGATCCTGGTCCTGGCCGGGTTCATCTTTCTCATGCTGTCCCTGCGGCCGGTACGCCAGGCAATGGACCTTGTTCCGGCCGCCTTTCAACTCCAGTGGCGGATCCTGGGCCTGCTGATCCTCTTCTTCTGCCTGGGCTACCTGTTCTTCGACCTGATCCTCCTCACCGACATCACTTTTCCCCTGGAACTGGTGACCGGCCTGGTCTTTGCCGGCGGCGCCATCTTTGTCTTCATCGTCATCAACATCTGCCACAACTCCCTGGACTGGTTCCGGCAGACGGACCGCAAGCTGCGCATCCTCAACGACACCCTGGAAAAACAGGTCGAAAGACGGACCCGGGCCCTGGAACGTTCCTCCCAATTTCTGAAGACCGTGCTCGACAGCCTGCAGGACTCCATTGCCATCATCAACGTGGATGATCATACCATTGACAATGTCAATGCCTCCTTTCTCGAAGAATTCGGTCTCTCTGAAAAAGAGGTGGTCGGCAGGCCCTGCTACGAGGTGACCCACCAGCGACGGACGCCCTGTGCGCCTCCCGACGACGAGTGCCCCATGTCGCATACGCTCGAAAGCGGCGAGCCCGCCATGTGCGAGCACCGGCACCGCTCCGAGGCCGACGGACACCACTACGTGGAGATCCACACCGTTCCGGTCAAGAACAGCGACGGCAGGGTCAGGCAGGTGGTGCACATCTCGCGCAACATCACCAAGCGCAAGCAGGACGAGCTGCGCATCAGGCACATGGCCTACTACGACTCCCTCACCGGCCTGCCCAACCGTACCTATTACAGGAAACTCCTGGCCCGCTCCCTGGACCATGCCCGGCGCCACGACCGGATCATGGCGACCATGATCATCGACCTCGACTCTTTCAAGCGCATCAACGACACCCTGGGCCATGCCGTGGGCGACTCGCTGCTCAAGTCGGTGGCCAAGCGGCTGCGGTTCGCCCTGCGCAGCAGCGACTGCGTGGCCAGGTTCAGGTCTGATCTCGGCAACACCATTTCCAGGCTGGGCGGCGATGAGTTCATCATCCTGCTCAACGAGATGACCAGGGTCCAGGACGCGGCCATGGTGGCCGATCGGCTGCTCAGCGAACTTGCGGCGCCCTTTTTCCTGGAAGGCCACGAGGTGGTGGTCACGGCCAGCATCGGGATCGCGGTCTTTCCCGCGGACGGTGACGATGCCGACACCCTGTTCAAGAACGCCGACCTGGCCATGTACCATGCCAAGAGCCTTGGTAAAAACAAGTACCAGTACTATACCGAGAGCATGAACGTCTCGGCCAGGGAGCGCCTGACCGTGGAAAACGACCTGCGCCGCGCCCTGGCCCGGAACGAACTGGTCCTTTACTACCAGCCGCAGGTCAGCATGAAGACCCTGGAGATCCGGGGCCTCGAGGCGCTGGTGCGCTGGCAGCATCCGCGGCGCGGCCTGGTGCCGCCGCTGGAGTTCATCCCCGTTGCCGAACAGAGCGAGCTGATCCACCTCGTCGGCGAGTGGGTCCTGCACACCGCCTGCCGGCAACTGCGGAAGATCCACGCCGCCGGTCACCGGCAGGTACGGATGGCGGTCAACCTCTCCAACCACCAGTTCACCCGTGAAGACCTGGTGGAGAAGATCTCTTCCGTCCTGGCGGCCACCGGCCTGGAAGGGCGGTTCCTCGAGCTGGAGCTGACCGAGAGCGCGGTCATGCAGAATCCGCAGCAGGCGGTCTGCGTGCTCCAGCAGCTTCGCGAACTGGGTATCCACATCGCGGTGGACGATTTCGGCACCGGCTATTCCTCTTTCGAATGGCTCAAGATCCTGCCCCTGGACAGCCTGAAGGTGGACCGCAACTTCATCAGCGGCATAACCGAGCGCAGGGAAGACGTCAAGATCCTGGAGGCGATCCTGGCCATGGCCGAGAGCCTGGGCCTGGCGGTCATTGCCGAGGGTGTTGAAACCGAAGACCAGCTGGCGCTGCTGCGTACCCTCTACTGCAGCGGCGGCCAGGGTTTCCTGTTCAGCCGGCCGCTGCCCGCCGCCGGCATCATGGACCTGCTCCGGACCCATGGGGGCAGTCTTCTTTCCGCTACCAACGGGCAATAACGGCCGGAGAACAGTCAACGGAACCTGTGCAACCATGAGCGGCAACACAAGAGAGCGACACGATACGACCAACGACAAAGGCGCACCATCGGCAGATCCGAATCGATCCACCATCGAACGGTTGAAAAAGATCGCCGAACTGAGCATGACCCTTTCCGGAGAACCGGTTGATATCTTTCGAAAAATCGCCGCCATGATCGGTGAGCTTCTCGATGTCCGGATCGTCTGCCTCTCCGAGATCGACGACGGGAAGCTGAACTTTCTCAGCGTCTACCGGGCCGGTGAAGTCATGACCGATGCCGGCTCCTGCGTGCTCGCCAATACCCCCTGTTCCACAGTACAGGATACCCGTGACCTGCGGGTCTATCATGATGTTGTCAACAAGTTTCCCAAAGCGATCTTTCTCAAGAAGCACAACGCCTACTCCTATTGCGGTTTTCCATCCCTGGACAGCGAGGGGAACGTGGTGGCCGTGATGTGCCTGCTCGATGATCACTACCACCCCTTTACCGAAGAGGACAAGGACCTGCTCCGGATCTTTGCCCAGCGGATCGGTGTGGAGGTGGAGCGGAAGAATCGGCTCGTACAGCAGAGAAAAGCGGAGCTGCGGATGGCCCGGCAGCAGGCCGAATTCGATGCCATTTTCAACGCCATCTCCGACTGTGTCGCCTTTATCGACCCCGACTTGCGGATCCTGCAGGTCAACCCCGCCCTGGGCCGGCAGTGCGGCTACACCATGGCAGAGCTTGCCGGCCGGGATATCGGGGGGCTGTGCGCCGACCCGGACGCCTCCCGCCTCCTGCGACAGAGCCTGCGATCCCCCGGCGCCGCAACGCGGCACCGGGTGCAGAAAATCCGCTACCGCCGGAAAAACGGCACCATCTTTGCCGGCGAGACCCTGGGCA
Source organism: Desulfobulbus sp. (assembly GCA_011051875.1). Lineage (GTDB taxonomy): Bacteria > Desulfobacterota > Desulfobulbia > Desulfobulbales > Desulfobulbaceae > DRKI01. The sequence continues at coordinate 8,196 of DRKI01000024.1, forward strand.
GCAGGGTGGAAGAAAACGACAGCGGCCTGAGCGGCTATATCGTTATCTTCCGGGACATCACCGAGCGGGAGCGGCAGGAAGAGATCATCCGCCGTCTGGACCGCCTCGACTCCCTGGGCATCCTGGCCGGCGGCATTGCCCATGACTTCAACAATCTGCTCACCGCTATCCTGGGCAACATCTCCCTGGCCTCCATGCATGCCACCCCAGAAGACCCTTCCGCCGAATACCTGCAGGACGCCGAAAAGGCGGCGGTCCGGGCCAGAAACCTGACCAACCAGCTCCTGACCTTCTCCAAGGGCGGCAAACCCATCAGGAAGCCCCTCTCCCTTCCACCCCTGCTCTCGGAATCCGCCTCCTTTGTTCTCAGCGGCTCCACTGTCCGCTGCCGCTTCGACATCCAGGACGACCTGTACCCCATCGAGGCTGATCCGGGCCAGTTGAGCCAGGTAATCAACAACCTGCTGATCAATGCCATGCAGGCCATGCCAGGGAGCGGAACCATCGAGGTCCGGTGCCGCAACATCTCCATCCGGCCCCACTCGGCCCTGCCACTCACTCCCGGGCCGTACGTCCTGATCACGGTCCGGGACCATGGCACCGGCATCCCGGAGAAATACCTGGACAGGATATTCGATCCCTATTTCACCACCAAGCAGAAAGGCAGCGGCCTCGGCCTGGCCACCTCTTCCTCCATCGTCTCCAGGCACGGCGGCTATATCGGGGTGGAATCGAAACGGGGCATGGGAACCAGTTTCCACATCTATCTGCCAGCGGGCAGGGCAGGCGAGCCGCAGCACCGGGACAGCGCAAAACCGGCCCCGGCCGCCCACCACCGGATCCTGATCGTGGACGACGATGAATCGGTGCGCAAGGTTGCGGCCGGGATACTCCGGGAACAGGGGTTCCACGTCGAAATCGCGGCCAGCGGGGCAGAGGCGGTGGAGATCTACTCCAACTGCCGCGACCAGGGCCGGCGATTTGACCTGGTCATCATGGACCTGACCATCCCCGGCGGCATGGGTGGTCTGGAGACCATGGCAAAACTCAAGGAAATCGACCCGGAGATACGGGCCATCGTCTCCAGCGGCTATTCCAATGACCCGATCATGGCCGATCACGCTGCGCACGGCTTTGCCGGCGTCATCGCCAAACCCTACCGGCAGCACGAACTCATGGAGGTCATCTCCACAGTGCTCGCGTCCTGAAGCGGCCCCTGTTTTATGAAAATTTACCGCTTTCCACAGAGTTGCACAGCTTATCCCTTGACCCCTGCCGAGAAAACCAATATGTATTACAAATAGCCTGTATGCCGTCACCCGTTGACGGTTTCAGCGCCCGCGCCTCCGGCGCTGACCGCAATGCTCTGCCGCGCAGGAAATGCCATGAAAACAGTTCCTTCCACATTGACATTTCTCGCCGCCCTGCTGCTCACCCTCTGTGCCGGCAGCGTCATGGCGGTGGAGCCTGTCAGGATCGGGGTCTGCTATCCCATGTCCGGTCCCTCCGCGGTCTACGGGCTGATCGGCAACAAGGGCCTGAAACTGGCGCAAAGAGAACGCCCCACGGTGCTCGGCCGGAGGGTGGAGATCTTCCTCGCCGACAACAGGTCGGACAGGACGGAAAGCGCCAGGGCCGTGGCCCGGCTGATCCGGACGAACAGGGTTGATGCGATCATCGGCGGTCTCACCTCTTCCAACACCATGGCAGGCGCACCGGTGGCCGAAAAGGCCTGTGTGCCCATGATCACTCCCTGGGCCACCAATCCGGAGGTTACCAGGGGCAGGAAATGGATCTTCCGCGCCTGTTTCACCGATCCCTTCCAGGGCTATGTCGGCGCCAGGTTCGCCCGGGAACACCTGGAAGCCGAAAAGGCCGCCGTGCTCATCGACAACTCCCAGGACTACTGCGTGGGTATTGCCAACTTCTTCATAAAGAACTTCAGAGAGATGGGCGGGTCAATCGTTACCAGGCTCAGCTACAACACCGGCGACCTGGACTTCACGGCCCAGCTCAAGGCCATCCGGGCCCGGCACCCGGACGTGATCTACTGCCCCGGCTACTTCAAGGAACTGGCACTTATCGCCCGCCAGGCCCGCGAGGCCGGTATCGAGGCGCCGATCCTGGCCGGCGACGCCGCCCAGGCCGACGACCTGATCAAGATCGGCGGCAAGGCCGTGGAAGGTCTCTCCTTCACCACCCATTTCGACGAACAGGGTGTCACCACCGAGGCTGGCAGACGGTTTGTCCGCGCCTTCCACGCCGCCTACCCGGACATCACCCCGGACTCGGTCGCTGCACTCTCCTACGACACCTACAACATCCTGCTCGACGCCATCGAACGGGCCGGCTCCATGGACCGGGAAAAGATCCGCCGGGAGTTGGAAAACACGAAGGACTTCCACGGCGTCACCGGCGTGATGACCATGAAGAACCACGACATGATCAAACCGGCCGTGATCCTCACCGTCAGAAACGGCATGTTCCGCTGGCTGACCACGGTCAACCCCTGACTGCCGGCAACAGTTCAACCAGCGCCCCATCTCCGTCCGATCGCAACTGACTGCCACACCCTTTCCGCTGCCGCACCTCATCCGCGGCCCGGCAGGTGCAGGTGATCACCGTGCAGGGCATAACATCACCCCCGGCGCCGGAAGATCAGCAGGGGAATCATCAGGGCCAGGCAGGCGATGCCGAACCGGTAGCCGCCGCGGACAAAAACCGTCTTGATCTCCAGCATGGGCACCTGGCCGGTCAGGGCCATGGCCTGGAAGATGGGCGACTGCCTGATGATATTGCCGGCAGGACCGACAAAGCCCGAGATACCGGTGTTGGCGGCCCGGACCAGGGAACGTTTGGTCTCCACGGCCCGGAACACGGCCATGGCCATGGACTGGTAGGGGGCACTGGAACGGCCGTACCAGGCGTCGTTGGTCAGGTTGACCAGCAGGTTGGCGCCTCCGGCCACCTCGCGGCGGGCGATACCGGGAAAGATGGACTCGAAACAGATCAGCACTCCCGGCCGCATCCGTCCGGCCACCAGGGGCGCGGCCGAGCTTCCGGCGGTAAAATCGCCCACGCTCACCACCAGGGGATCGAGAAAGGGGAACAACCTGCGCAGGGGCACATACTCGCCAAAGGGGACCAGGTGCTGCTTGGAGTACCGGCCGGCCACCCGGGCCGAGGGATCGAGCAGCAGGGCGGAGTTGAAGTAACGGACCCGGGGCTTTTCGCCGGACGCGGCAGGAACAAGGTCATAGGTCGGAGCGCCGGTGAGCAGCCAGACGTTCTGCCGGCGGACAAAGTCGGCCACCAGCCCGGCCAGGGGATCGCTTTGCAGGTAGAAGGGCAGGGCCGTCTCCGGCCAGACCAGCAGCTCGGTGGTCCGCTGGCGCAGGGCGGCCGCGGAGAGGCTGGTATAGGTCTTCACCGTGGCCTCGCGATTGGCCGGGGTCCATTTGACCCCCTGGTCGATATTGCCCTGGACCACGGTGACCCGAACCTGGAGGGCACGACGCACGAGCGACGGCATGACCCGGTCGCGGAGCATGGAATAGCCGAACACAAAGACCACCAGGCAGCCGGCGGCCAGGAGCAGGTGCCGTTCGGCACGCTGGTTCCAGCGGACGTCCCGCCGCTGCCGGTCCACGATGGCCACCACCAGTCCATTGACCAGGACCAGCCAGAAGCTCACCAGGTGATGACCGCCCAGGTCGGCGGCCTGGATCAGCATGGGCTGGCCATACAGGCCATAGGCCAGGTCCATCCATGGAAAACCGGTCAGGACCAGGCCGCGCATCTGCTCCAGCCCCACCCAGAACAGGGGCGCGGTCCAGACCAGGGTCGCCACCCATCGCTCCCGGTGCCAGGATCGGCCGGCCACCAGGCTGAGCAGGAAACAGAACAGGCCCGTGTAGAGGGCCATGTAAAGGGCGAGCAGAACAAGGGCCGCCACCGAGACCCAGACCGGCAGGCCGCCATAGCGGCCAAGGACGATGACGATCCAGTAGAGCAGGACCAGGTGATAGAGAAGTCCCGCCAGCAGGCCCATGGCGCCGCTGCGCAGGGGCGGCAGGTAGAGGGTGCCGTAGAGGAGCGGGACCAGGGCGACGAAAAGCAGGGGCCACCAGCCGGCCGGGCCGGGCATGGCCAGCGAAAGCAGCAGGGCCGAGGCCAGGCCCATGGCAGCGGCGAAACCGCGCCCCTGCCG
>DRKI01000025.1 GCA_011051875.1 Desulfobulbus sp.
ATAAGCGATTTTTTTGCCACAGAATTCTCCTTTCAACAATTGTTTCGTTTGACTGCAGTATCCGGTCCGGCCGGGGTACCACTGTTTCTGTAACCGATCACGGGATACCCAGGTACCCCGGATCAGGCCAGGACTAGCAAGCGGATGCCGGGTGCCACAGCTGTGCGTGATCGAACTTCACAATGATACAGCCCGTATCCCGGGAGGTTCGAGCGCGCGCAGAGGCGGTGCCCTGCATCCACGTACCTATTTCTTGAACGGCATTCCCATGAGCCGGAGCAGCTCCCTGCCCTGCTCGTCGGTCTTGGCCGAGGTGACGATGGTGATATTGAGGCCACGGATCTTGTCGATCTTGTCGTAGTCCACCTCGGGAAAGATGATGTGCTCGGTGATGCCCATGGAAAAGTTGCCGTTGCCGTCAAATCCCTTGGGCGATACACCGCGAAAGTCGCGTACCCGCGGCAGAGCGATATTGACCAGCTTGGAGATGAAGTCGTACATCTTGTCCCTGCGAAGTGTCACCCGGACCCCGATGGGCATGCCCTCGCGCAGCTTGAAGGTGGCGATGGACTTCTTGGCCCTGGTGACAACGGCCTTCTGGCCCGCGATCAGGGTCAGCTCGCTTGCCGCCTTCTCGACGATTTTCGGGTTCTGCACCGCCTCGCCCAGGCCCATGTTGAGCACAACCTTCTCGACCCTGGGAATATCCATGACGTTCTTCAACCCGAACTGCTTCTGAAGCTGCGGCCTGTACTCGCGCTCGTATTGTTCTTTCAGCGTTCCCATCCTATACTCCGTACGCAGGTAGCTATCCTACTTCTTTGACGTTTCAATCGTTGCACCGCAGCTCTTGCAGACCCGTACCTTGGTACCATCTTCCAGGAACTTCTTGCCGGTCCGAACGGTCTTTGCACACTCCGGACAAACCAGCATGATGTTGGAGATGTGTATGGATGCTTCCTTCTTGATGATCTGTCCAGGCTGGGTTGCATCGACCGGTTTCTGGTGCTTGGTGATCATATTGATCCGTTCGACAACTGCACGGTTCCGCTTCCGGTCGATCTTCAGGATCTTCCCGACCCGGCCCTTGTCCTTGCCGGCAATCACTTCAACCTGATCATTAATCCTCAGACTTGTTCGTCCCTGGCGCATTCTTTCTTCCTCTTGTCTCTCTGATTCCTGTCTGTCCTGCTCGGCATCCCTGTTACAGGACCTCCGGTGCGAGAGATATAATCTTCATAAAGCCCAGCGTTCGCAACTCACGGGCCACCGGTCCGAAGATACGCGTACCCACAGGTTCTCCCGTGCCGGACAGGAGTACGGCGGCGTTTTCATCAAAACGGACCGTGGTGTCTTCCGGGCGCTTGATCTCTTTGGCCGTCCGAACGACAACGGCATCCATCACGTCACCTTTCTTCACCTTGGCGTGGGGGATGGCCTCCTTGACGGTCACGACGATAACATCGCCAATGGAGGCGTACCGGCGCCGGGTGCCGCCAAGGACCCGGATACAGAGTACCTTTTTCGCCCCGGAGTTGTCGGCGACATTCAGTATGGTTTCAGTTTGAATCATGGTCTCACCTGAAAAACGTTGTTACGGACGGATGATGGGTATCCTGGATCCTGTGATCAGACCGCTCGCTCTACAATGGTCCGCACCCGCCAGCGCTTCTTCTTCGACAGCGGCCGGCACTCCTCGATAAGGACAGTGTCACCGATATTGCACTGGTTCTCCTCGTCGTGGGCCATATACTTGACGCGGCGACGGATGTATTTTCCGTACAGCTTGTGGCGCACCTTCCGTTCAACGAGGATGACGACACTCTTGTCCATCTTGTTACTGATTACAGCACCCTGCCGGGTCTTCCTGGTCTTGTGGTCACTCATCTGTTCCGATCCGCTGGAGTAGTTGGTCTTAGGCCGGCTGCTCGCCCGCGGCCTGTTCGTTCAAAATGGTCTTCACCCTGGCTATGTCCCTGCGCAACTGCGCGAGCCGGGCAGGATTCTCGAGCCTTCTGATGCCGTGCTGAAATTTGAGTTTAAACAGATCCTCGCGAAGATCCTGCTCCTTCTTTCGCAGATCCTCGTTACTGAGTGCACGAAGCTCCTTCGCCTTCATATCGTTGTACTCCTCGTGATGACCTTGGTGGGAAAGGGCAGCTTGTACCCGGCCAGCTTGAGGGCCTCCAGTGCGAGCTCTTCCGGAACACCTTTCAGTTCATAGAGAATCTTGCCCGGCCTGATGGTGGCCACCCAGTACTCGGGAGAACCCTTCCCTTTGCCCATCCTGGTTTCGGCAGGCTTCTTGGTGATCGGCTTGTCGGGAAAGACCCTGATCCACATCTTGCCGCCGCGCTTGACTTTCCTGTTGATGGCAACACGTCCGGCCTCGATCTGCTGCGCCGTCATCCGGCCGCAACCTACCGCCTTGAGGGCGTAATCTCCAAAGGCGATATGGGAACCGCGCTGCGCAGTTCCACGCATACGGCCTTTGTGCTGTTTTCTGTGCTTTACCTTACGTGGACTTAACATAGTTCATCACTCCTGTTGGAGAATGTGCCGGAGAATCGTCATGGGTACCGCTTCCCAGGCCACAAGTACATGGTCATGCAGTCAGCCTTTCTTCGTCCCGGCCCTGCTTTTCTTCACCGATCCGGCCCGGAAAAGCGGCAGCCTACGGTGCGACCGGCATCTCCTGGTCCGTGAGGATCTCACCCTTGAAGATCCAGACCTTGACCCCGATGATCCCGTAGGTCGTCTTGGCCTCGGCTGTACCGTAATCGATATCGGCACGCAGGGTATGCAGCGGAACCCGTCCCTCCTTGAACCACTCAACCCGTGACATCTCGGCACCACCCAGGCGGCCGGCGCAGGAGATCTTGATGCCCTTGACGCCGAACCGGAGCGCGGAATTGATGGCTTTCTTGATCGCCCGGCGGAACGCGATCCTCCGCTCAAGCTGCATGGCGATATTTTCCGCCACCAACTGGGCATCAGCCTCGGGACGCCTCACCTCCTGGATATCGATGAGACATTCGCGGTTGAATTTCCGCTCCAGGTCCTTCTTGAGATTTTCGATCTCGGCGCCCTTCTTGCCGATGACGATACCGGGCCTGGCGGTGAAGAGCTTGATCCGTATCTTGTCACCGGTCCGCTCGATGATAATCCGGGAAATACCTGCGTGATAGAGTCTCTTTTTCAGGTATTTGCGTATCTGCTGGTCCTGGTACAGGTTGCGGGCATAATCCTTGTCTGCATACCATATCGATTCCCAGGAGCGGGTTATACCCAGCCGCAATCCTATGGGATTAACTTTTTGTCCCAAGGTTCTCCTCCAATGCCTAGTCGATTGATCTCTGGTGGTTGAGCCGGGAAATCCGGATCATGCTTCATCAACAACCACAGTAATGTGGCTGGTTCTTTTCAGTATCCTGGTCGCCCTGCCCATGGCGCGGGGACGAAACCGCTTCAGCATGGGGCCGCCATCGATCTGGATGGATTTGATATAGAGGGTATCCACATCAATGGTCTCGTTCTGGTCCGCATTGGCAACCGCGGACTCGATGACCTTGCGAAGGATGCGGGCGGCCTTCTTGGGCATAAACCGCAGGGTGGTGATGGCGGTATCCACGTCCATCCCCCGGACAACATCCGCCACCAGGCGTGCCTTGCGGGGCGAAATACGAATATATTTTGCGACGGCTCTCGTTTCCATCGTTTTACTCCTGAACGAATCTTGGCTTGACAACTGACCGGATGCGCACTCTCATCCCGGCTGCGTTCCCGGGGCAGCCTGCCTTGCGGATGTTCCGGGACACGACAGTTCTTATCTTTTCTTCTTTCTGTCCGCAGCGTGGCCGTAGTAGGTCCTGGTCGGAGAAAACTCGCCCAGTTTGTGACCAACCATGTTTTCCGTCACGTAGACCGGGATGAACTTCCTGCCGTTGTGGACGGCAAAGGTCAATCCCACCATTTCCGGTGTGATGTCGGAACGCCTGGACCAGGTCTTGATGACCTTGCGTGAACCTGATTCCTGGGCCTGCTCAACCTTTTTTAAGAGGTGATCATCGACAAAAGGACCCTTTTTTATGGAACGAGCCATATCGATATTCTCCTGAAATTACTTACGTTTTGTGATGATATCACGGTCAGAAGCCTTCCGCTTCCTGGTCTTGTAGCCCTTGGTCGGCACTCCCCACGGTGTACAGGGATGCCGTCCACCGGAACTCTTGCCTTCGCCACCACCCATGGGGTGATCGATGGGGTTCATGGCCACACCACGGACCGACGGACGTCTTCCCTTCCAGCGGGCCCTTCCGGCCTTGCCGAGCTTCTGGCTGCCGTGTTCCGAGTTGCCGACAGCACCGATACAGGCACGGCAGTTCTTGTTGAAGCGGCGGACCTCCCCGGAAGGCAGCTTGACAAGAACGTGATTGCCGTCCTTGGCCATGAGCTGAGCAGAGGCACCTGCCGATCGTACCATCTGGGCGCCCTTGCCGATCTTCATCTCCACGTTGTGGATAATCGTACCCAGGGGGATATTGACCATGGGCAGGCAGTTCCCGGGCTTGATGTCCACATCGGGACCTGCCATGACCGTGTCGCCGACAGCCACGCCGTTGGGTGCGAGAATATAGGACTTTTCGCCATCACTGTAGGTCAGGAGCGCGATATGAGCAGACCGGTTGGGATCGTACTCGATGGCCGTCACCGTGGCCGGCACGCCTACTTTGTTCCGCTTCCAGTCAATGATCCGGTACTTGCGCTTGTGGCCGCCCCCCCTGTGCCGGGCAGTGATCCGACCGTAGGAGTTCCTGCCGCCGGATTTCTTGAGAGGTGCGAGCAGGCTTTTTTCCGGTTTTTTATCAGAAAGCTCCGGATTGACTATGGATACGTGATGTCTCTTTCCCGGTGATGTCGGTTTATGGGTCTTAATTGCCATTGTTTTTCCTGTTAACTTAGACCTTCAAAGGGAGCAGCGGTACCAGTCGCCTGCCGTAAGCCGTCACGGGAGCCCGGTCCCTGCGCGGTCATGCCTGCCCGCACAGGGTCTATAGCGAACAGGTGTGCCTGCGCCAATCCGGTATGCCTGTACCGGCTCACATTTCCAGGGTAGATCCAAACAGACAGTTACGTGCCATGTGATCAGTTGCCGCCTGCCAGTACCATTCCGGTTTTCTAAAGCTCGTCGAGAAAATTGATCTCGCCCTCGGAAAGGGTGATGTAGGCCTTTTTCCAGTTGCTGGTCATGCCCACTGACTTGATCCCGACCCTTTTCCTCTTGCCGTGCATGTTGGCAGTGCGTACGCTGGCAACCTTGACGTTGAACAGGTTCTCAACTGCCTGCTTGATCTCGATCTTGTTGGCCCGGGGATTGACCTTGAAGACAACTGTTCCCTGGAGCTCCTGAAGGATGTTGCTTTTCTCTGTCAGGCAGGGGCTCTTGACCACATCATAGAGAACCTTCATACCATTAACCTCGCTTCAAGCTTTTCCAGGCTTGACTGTACAAGCATCAGCTTGGAATATTTCAGAATATCGTATACGTTCAGGCCAGCCACCGGCAGGACCTTGTAGCCGACCACGTTGCGGGCCGACAGATGGAGCTTCTCATCGGGATCAGCGGTCACCACGAGGCAGTTGTCAAACTCGAAATTTCCCATAACCCTGGCGAACTCTTTGCTCTTGATCCCGGGCAGGGTGAAATCATCCAGCACCACCAGGTTGCCTTCCTGCCTTCTGGCACTCAACGCCATGCGCAGCGCAAGACGCCGCACCTTCTTGGGCAGCCGATAGCTGTAATCCCTGGGCTTGGGACCAAACACCGTGCCGCCGCCACGCCAGATCGGAGAGGTCCTGGATCCGGAACGTGCCCGACCCGTCCCCTTCTGCCGCCAGGGCTTCGCACCGCCGCCGCGGACCTCGCCCCTGGTCTTGGTGGATGCGGTGCCTGCGCGCCGGTTGGCCCGCTGCATGCAGACGACCTCGTGCAGGACGCCGGGCTTGACCTCGACATCAAACAGCGCATCATTCAACTCGATCTCTCCGACCTTTTCAGCGGAGGTATTAACAACATCACAAACTGCCATGGGTATCTCCTTAAACAGCAGCTTACAGGAATATCATCCGGAGTATCTCCTGCCTACCGGATCTTTCACCGCCCTTGAGCGGCCGGGCCGCACCTTGCGGGGGTTACTGCCTGGTATAGATGCTCAGCAGGCCATTCTTTGCCCCGGGGACCGCTCCCTCGACCAGCAGGATATTTTCCTCTTCTCGAATGTCGACAACGGTCAGGTTCTTCTGGGTCACGACGTTGTTGCCCATGCGGCCCGGCAGCTTCTTACCCTTGATTACCCGCCCCGGCCAGGCGCTGCAGCCGATGGAACCGGGAGCGCGGTGGAACCCTGAACCGTGCGACGCCTTGCCGCCACCGAATCCGTGCCGCTTCATGACACCCTGGAAACCCCGTCCCTTGGCGCGCCCCGTGATATCCACCTTGTCACCGATCTTCAGCAGTTCGGAAACCATGATCTGCTGACCCAGTTCATACGCGTCCGGATCAGGGACCCTGAACTCACGGACATGGTAGAAGCCCTTGCCGCCGGAGCGCTTGAAATGTCCGGCCTCGGGCTTGTTCAACCTCGATAGCTTCTTCTCGAGAAAACCGACCTGGATGGCGTTATAGCCTTCCTTGGCCTCGGTTTTCTTCTGCAGTATGGTACAGGGCCCGGCCTCGATAACTGTCACCGGAATGGAACGGCCATGTTCGTTATAGACCCGTGTCATTCCTATTTTGCGGCCCAGTATTCCTTGTGTTTTCGGCATCTGTCTACCTGTTGGCTATACTCTTAACAAAGCGGTCAGCAACCAATCGCTCCCATCGGCAAGGATGGCTGGCTTACGGAAGCTTGATCTCCACGTCAACACCGGCAGACAGCTCGAGCTTCATCAGGGCATCGATGGTCTGCTGGGTGGGCTCCAGGATGTCGAGCAGCCGGCGATGGGTCCGCATCTCGAACTGCTCCCGCGACTTCTTGTCAACGTGCGGTGAACGGAGAACCGTGTACTTGTTAATGGTTGTCGGCAGCGGAATGGGTCCTGCCACGGTCGCGCCTGTCCTCCGTGCGGTATCTACAATCTCGCGTGTCGACTGATCAAGCAGTTTGTGGTCGTAACCCTTCAGCCTGATACGGATCTTATCTGTGGGGATCATTCTCTTCCTCTTTAACCAGAATGGCCGTCTGCAGCCCTCGCTTGCTGGGCGTTTTCCTTCGTTGTCTGTGACCCTGCCGGCACGAAGGCCGCCTGGGCGACTACTCGATGATTTCGGTGACCACGCCGGCGCCCACGGTACGGCCACCCTCGCGGATGGCGAACCGCAGCCCTTCCTCCATGGCGATGGGAGTGATCAGCTCGGCCGTGATGTGAATGTTGTCAC
>DRKI01000026.1 GCA_011051875.1 Desulfobulbus sp.
CGGGTCGGTGCATGCCGTAGGTCGCCGCCAGGCCCGGGAAAATACGTGTATTCAAACCGGATGTCTCCGGCGCCATGGCGGAAGCTGCCAGGGTGTCCCGTGGCCGGGTTTCCCGGAGACACCGCAAGCACTGGTGGTCATATGGCAAAAAAATCAATGGACATGAATCCCGGCTTCAGCTCCGAGGTCATTGCCGAGCCGGGAGGCGCGCATCTCAATTCCTGCTTTTCCTGCGGCGCCTGCAGCGGCGCCTGCCCCGTGAGCCAGGCTATTCCCGAGTTCGATCCCCGCAAGATCATTCACATGGTCCGGATGGGTATGGAGGAGCGGCTGCTCGCCTCTGACCTGCTCTGGTACTGCTCCGGCTGCAGGGGCTGTGTCTTTGTCTGTCCCCAGGACGTGCGCTTTGCCGATATCATGGGTGCCCTGGCAAAGCTGGCCCTGAAGAAGGGCTACGTCACTGAGGAGCAGCTTGTTGAAAAGGGCAAGGCCGCCCGGGTGCAGCGGGACCTCTGTGTCTCCTGCCTCACCTGTGTCCGGGTCTGCCCCTGGGAGATTCCGAGGATCGACGAGGGCGGTGTCGCCACCATCGACGTGGAGGCATGCCGTGCCTGCGGTATCTGTGTGGCCGAGTGCCCGGCCAGGGCCATTGTTCTCAACGAGTCCGAGGACGAGCGTCTCCTGGCCACCTGCAGTGTCGGGTAGTTTCCGCGGGAAGAGCCGGTCTTCGTGTCTTTCGCGCGGGGACAGCACGAGTCAGATCAACTATTCATGGAGTCGGATCCGATGAGTTTTACACCGGATATCAGGTTGTTCAGTTGTCATTACACCTCCCAGCAGAGCTGTGCCAACCAGGGCAGGGAGCTGCAGGAGCTGGGTTTTCCCGAGAACGTCCGCATGACCAGGGTGCCCTGCACCGGCAAGGTGGAGGTGCTGACCCTGCTCAAGGCCTTTGAGGACGGCGCCGACGGCGTCTACGTGGTCGGCTGTCCCGCGGACGGCTGCCACAATGTCAAGGGCAGCCAGCGGGCGGCCAAGCGGGTCGCGGCCGTGCGCGAGGCCCTGGAGGAGCTTGGCGTCGAGCCGGACCGGGTGCGCATGTACCACCTCCCCCGTGGCCTGCACCCCGAGTTTGTCCATGCGGCCCGGGAGATGGATGAGGGAATCCGTACCATGGGGCCCAGCCCGTTCAACGGTTAGCCCTGCCTTGCGCGGCGGGTTGACCCGCGGAGCAGAGTCGCGGGAGCGAGAGCGGGGCGGGTGCGCAGGTGGCGCCGGAGCGTGGCGTCACGGTGGCAAATCCGGCGCGCTTGATTGAATATACAAATGAAAACAATGGGACAGGAGGATGGGCCCGGCTCCTCCGCCTTCCGATCTACAGGAGTTATCATGATTGTCGCCGAACGTAAGCCGCTTGCCGAGATTATGGACATGGTCAGGGACTGCAGGAAGATCCTGGTGCTGGCCTGTCGTGGCTGTGTCACCGTCTGTTCAGCAGGCGGGGAACGCGAGGCCGCGATCCTGGCCTCTCTGGTCCGGCTCGGCATGAAGAAGAACGGCAGGGACGTCGAGGTGATCGAGGGGTCGCTGGTCCGCCAGTGCGACCGTGAGTACATCGATGGTATCGACCAGTGGCAGGGGCAGTACGATGCCATCCTGTCCACGGCCTGTGGCGTGGGCGTCAACTTCATCGCCAACCTGCGGCCGGAGGACAATGTCTTCCCGGCTCTGAACACCACCTTTTTCGGCGGTTCGGCAGAGCAGGGCATCTGGAGTGAACAGTGTGCCGGCTGCGGTGACTGTGTCCTCCACCTCACCGGCGGCCTCTGCCCGGTGGCCCGTTGCGCCAAGAGCCTGATGAACGGGCCCTGTGGCGGCTCGGTCAATGGCCGCTGCGAGATCGATCCCGATGTGGAGTGTGTCTGGCAGATGATCTACGACCGGATGGGCAGGCTCGATCGCCAGAAGGAGATGGCGAAGCCCGCCCCGATCCGGGACTGGTCCGCTGCCGGCCATGGCGGTCCCCGCAAACAGGTGCGCCAGGACCTGACGGTCTAGAGCGCGGTTCCACATCGCAGGTGGTCGGCCTCTCCGCGCCGGGCCTGCATTCCCATGTGCCCCGGGCAGATCCCCCTGCCCGGGGCGCTTTGTTTGTTCCCTGTTCCCGGGTACGTTTCGTGTCTGACCGACAAACACTCCCCACTCTTCCCCAGGCCCAGCGGCTCATCCTGGCCCAGGCCGGACCCCTTGCCGCCGAGCGCATTCCTCTGGAGCGGGCCCTGGGCCGGGTTGCGGCCGTCTCCCTGAAGTCGACCACGCCCAAACCCTCCTTTGACCAGTCGACCAGGGACGGCTACGGCCTGGCCGATATCCCGCCCGATTTTGCCGGCTATCCCGAGATGTCGTTGCCCGTGGTGGGCGAGATCGCCGCCGGCGCCCATGATGTCGTCGATCTGCAGCAGGGGCAGGCGGTCCGGATCATGACCGGGGCGCCCGTGCCCGAGGGCTGCAGCCGAGTCCTGCCGCTCGAGATCTGCCGGGAGCACGGCGGCCGGGTCACGCTCTCTGCCAGCGCGTTGCGGGGCCCGGAGACATATATCAGGCGCAGGGGCAGCGACCTGCCGGTCGGACGGGTGCTGGTGGGGAAGGGCCAGGTCATCCTGGCCGATCACCTGCTGATGCTGGCGGAAAACGGGTATGCAACGATCAGGGTCTGCCGCAGGCCGCGGGTGGAGGTGGTGTGCACCGGCAGCGAGCTGGTCAATCCCGGCGACCGGGTGGCCCGCGGGCAGAAGGTCTCGGGTAACGGCGTGCTGCTCTCGGCGCTGGTGCGTGGGGTTGGCGCCATCTGCGCCGGCACTGCCGCCGTACCCGACCAGGTGGCTGCGCTGCGCCTGGCCCTGGCCGAGCGGATCCGGAAGAGACCGCAGGTGATCATCACCACCGGCGGTATGGGGCCGGGCCGGTTCGACCTGGTGGAGGAGGTTTTCTCCGCCCTGGGTGGGGAAACCATGTACCGGCGCCTGAAGATGCGGCCGGGCAAGTCGACCCTGTTCGGACTCGTGGACGGGATTCTTTTTTTCGGTCTGCCCGGACCGCCGCCGGCGGTGCACCTGCTCTTCCACGAGCTGGTGGCGCCGGCCCTGCGCCGGATGTTGGGGCTGCGCCGGCCGGTGCCTGCACGGATACCGGCCCGCCTGCAGGAGGAGATCCGGCTGCGCAGGGCCGGGCGCATGAACCTGAAGGCAGGGGTGGTGACCCTTGAACAGGGCCGGCTCACGGTCCGTGCCGCCGGCAGGACCGATGCGGCCAACGCCATCATGCTCCTGCCCGCGAACCGGAAAGTTTTTTCCGTTGGCGACAGGATCCAGGTGCACCTGCTGACGCGACACCCGTGGTAGGCGCTCAGCTGTGCGGTTCCTGCTGGCAGACAGGGCAGAAGAAAGTGGCCCGTCCCGCCAGGGTGCATTTCTCGATGGCTGCGCCGCAGACAGGGCAGGGCCGGTCCTTGCGGCCATAGACCCGGAGCCTGAGCTGGAAGTAGCCGGGCCGGCCGCTGGCGTCCAGGAAGTCGGCAATGGTGGAGCCGCCGGCCCGGATGGCCTCCGCAAGGATGGCGCGGGTTGCGGTCGCCACCTGCTGCCACTGCTGCCTGCTGATCCTGTTCACCGGGGTCTGCGGGTGGAGGTGGGCCGCGTGCAGGATCTCGTTGGCGTAGATGTTGCCGATGCCGGCGATGATCCCGGAATCCATGAGAAAGGTCTTGACCGGTTGGCGCCGTGTTTTTGCCAGGGCCAGCAGGCGATCGGCGTTGAACCGGTCGCTGAAGGGTTCGATGCCCAGGCGTGCGGCAAATTCCTCCTCCAGCCGGATCGCCTCGTCGGGGGGCCAGACCTCGATGCTGCCGAAGCGGCGGCTGTCATTGAAGCGCAGCTCGCTGCCGTCGTCCAGGCCCAGGCAGAGGTGATCGTGGCGGGCCCGGGCACTGTCCCCGGCAAAGAGGCCGAGGCGGCCGGTCATGCCGAGGTGTATCACCAGGACAGCGCCTTCCTGCATCCGGATGAGCAGGTACTTGGCCCGCC
>DRKI01000027.1 GCA_011051875.1 Desulfobulbus sp.
AGGTCAAAGGCGTTGAGAATGCGCAGGGCCCGCTCCCGCTCGCCCGGATCGGTCAATGGTTCAAAGGAGTACCGTTTCAGCAGCTCGCCGGCGAGGGTCCGGTCGGGAATCTCCTCCAGGCCGGTAGCCAGGACCTTGGCGGTATCGGTCTCCAGCAGCTCCGCATCCCGGCCATTGGTGACCACGGCAAGGGGAATGCGGTAGCCCGGATCCAGTACCCGGGCTGCGGCAATGGCCGGCTTTTCCCGGGTCACGAGGGAACCGGGCCCGTAGCGGACGATGAACAGCCGCCTGCCCTCCACCCGCACTGTCAGGTCAATCACCGACCTGACATAAATATGGTTGAAGGTGGTCTCGATGCACAGGCGCGGCTCAAGTTCGTCCCTGGCATAGCCCTTTTCCTCCACCATCATCCGGGCCAGCCGCTGCCGCACCCGCTCGTCGTCGGTATCGGGCAGTTCTTCGCCGGTCAGGTAGTCCCGGAGTACCCCGTAGACGATATGATGACCCGATGTGTCAACCATGGCCTGCTGACCGATCACCGGACAACGGAGAGGGACAGACGGTAGAGCCCGGAACCGGGTCAGGCCCCGGGCGCCAAACGTTCACCCGGAACCTAGAGCTCCAGCCAGGACTCGGAAAAAACGGTCTGGCCGGACAGGGCCTTGTAGGTCTTGTAGTGCTCAAGAGCGGTTCCCTCCAGGGTTGACGGGTCGGGGTCGTTGCCGTCCATCATCCCGTGCACCAGGTCGACCAGATCCTGTCGCTCACCCCGGCAGATGGCCATCAGCTCGGCATCGTACGAATTGACAATGGCGGTGGAGATGCCATACTTCATCAGCATGATCAGGTAGGTGCGGTCCAGGTACTTGCGCAGGTGATCGGCTACGCCGTTGGAGACGTTGGACAGGCCGACGGTGGACCCGGAACCCGGCGCGATATCGGGCAGCATCATCATGAACTCGAGACCGGCGGCGATCTGCTCGGCGCCCAGGGTAATGGGGGTGCCGATGGGATCAAAGAGAATCTTCTCGTTGGGAATTCCGGCCTCGTTCAGGGCCATCATCAGGTCCACGGCCATGGCGGCACGCTCGGCGGAATCCCGCGGCATGCCGTCGGGACCCCAGAGCAGGGCAATGACATCGCATCCGGTCTCGGCGGCCACGGGGATCAGGGCCTCCATCCGCTCGGGCTGGGCCGAGATGGAGTTCATGATCGTCTGGCTCTTGTTCTTGACCACCTTGAAGCCGGCGGCCATGGCATCGGTATTGGTGGTGTCGAGGCAAAGGGGAGTATCCACGGCCGCCTGGACGGTTTCCACGACCCAGGGCATGAGCTCGGTGCCATCCTTCCTGGCCGGGCCGATATTGAGGTCAAGATACGCTGCCCCGGCCGCGGTCTCCTCCTTGGCCATTTCCTGGATCGGGCCGGGATTGCGCTCCCTCATTGCCGCGCCGCTCCTGTTGCCCATGATATTGATGCTCTCGGCGATCGCCTTTACCGTCATTGCCATCAGTACTCTCCTTTGTTGAAACGTTACAAATTAGACCTTGAAAGCGGTGGTTTCTGACTCTATTTTTTAAAACTACATATTTTATCGTTTTTTAGGGCAGATGTCAATCCACAAATACGAAGATCCATACCGGGCCGCTGCGGCAGCCGCGTCCCGGATCGATCCGGGGCCAGCGGCTGCAGGATGCTCCCTCCGGCCCGGAGACACGGACCCGGCGCAGGGCCTGGCATGGACCGGCACGGCAGGAAGCGCAGCCACAATGGCGGCTACCCGGAGTGGGGCGGAGGCGCACGGTGTTCGTTTTTCCGCCAGAGCCAGGTGCGCAGACGGCAGAGGCCCCAGGCCAGGACCAGGGACAGGCCGCTGACAAACGCCTGCGACACGCCCTGGGCCCGGCGCCGCCGGGCCTGCGGCATGACGATCTCACCGGTATAGTCATGGACCAGGACCTGGATCCGGTCTCCCACCTGCAGTTGTCCCGGGCCGCCGGCCGGCACCTGTTCGTGCCGGAAATGAAGGCCGGGCGCGGGCCTGGTGAGCAACTGACCGCGGTAGTTGAAGTTCAGAACCGGCACCAGCATACCCTGGCCCTTCGCTCCAGGCGAATCCTTTTCCTGCTCCAGCGCCGTGACCGTGGCTATGACCGGGGTATACTCCGCCCCTGTATCGGTGGCCGTGAAAAAGGAATTGACCGAGGCGCGCAGAAACAGCGTCGCGTTCAGCAGGCAGAGGATGACGAGAACCAGGAGCAGGGTCGATTTACGGGGCCCAGGCGGTTGTTTGGGTGCGGCCTTTCCGTTGCTCATGATCCGGGGTCTGCCGAGAGCTTTTCCCGCACCGACGGGAAGAGGCTCATGTCAGTGTGGGGCAGGAATAGGGAGGCCATGTAATAGGACATGAATTCGGGGTTTTCCGAGAGTTCCATGTTGGTCATGAGCTGGCGCACCGTCACACGCTCCCGGAATCGCTTGACATCGGTGATGGAGATCTGGCAGCCGAGCATGGAGGCATTGCCCAGGTAATAGAACCTGTCCCGGTCCACGTCGGGCAGCAGGCCGATGCAGATCGCCCGTTCGAGGTCGATATAGGCCCCGAAATTGCCGGCCAGGATCACCCGGTCCAGATCGTCGAAGGTGAGGCCCACTGACTGGAGCAGGGTCTGGTAGCCGGCATACATGGCGCCCTTGGCCCGCATCAGGTTGTCCAGGTCCACCTCGGTGATGACGATGTCCTCGCCGATGAGCGAATCCTGGCCCCAGGCCAGCACGTATTCCCAGCCGTCGCGGCCCTCGCGGATCCGGGGATGATCGAGGGTGCGGTTGAACTTGCCCTGCTGGTCGATGACCCCGGCCTCCAGCAGCTCGGAGACGATGGAGATCAGGCCGGAGCCGCAGATGCCGCTGGGCTTGATCCGGCCGATGGTGACGATCATGGGCTCATAGCTCTCGGGGTGAATCTGAAAATTCTCGATGGCGCCGTTGGAGGCGCGCATGCCGTACTTGATGCCGCCACCCTCGAAGGCGGGACCGGCCGAACAGGCGGCACAGACCATCCACTCCCGGTTGCCGACCACGATCTCGCCGTTGGTGCCGATATCGATGAACAGGCTCACCCTGTCCGACTTGGCCATCTGGCAGGCATGGACGCCGGCCACGATATCGCCGCCCACGTAGGAGGCGATACAGGGATAGAGGAAAAGGCGCACGCTGGGATGGGCCTGGATGCCGAGCCCGGCCGCCTTGGTGAGCGGAAACATGGAGACGCTGGGCACGTATGGCGCCTCACGGATATACTTCGGGTCCAGGCCGAGCAGCAGGTGCGACATGACCGTATTGCCGGCCGCCATGATATAGGAGATGTCGGCCGGGCTGATGATCATATCGCGACAGATCTCGTCGATGATGGTGTTGATGGTGGCCACCACCTTGTCCTGCAGGGCGTTGAGACCGCCGGGCCTGCCGGCGTAGATGATCCGCGAAATCACGTCCTCGCCGTAACTGATCTGGCCGTTGTAGCCCGAGGCCTCGGAGATGACCTTGCCGGTGTTGAGATCCACCAGGACCCCGGAACAGGTCGTGGTGCCGATGTCGATGGCCAGGCCGTAGAGGCGCGAGGTGGTGTCGCCGGCTTCCACGTCAATGATCCGGAAGGGCTCGTCGCTGCCGCGGCCGTGCAGCAGGAGCAGGGTGATCTTCCAGTCGGAATCACGCAGGGCCCGCGGCAGGAGCTTGATCAGCTCCGGATGATCGTAGGTGGGCTCCAGGGAGTCGGGCAGGACCTTCTGTATTCCCCGCATGACCCGCTGCATGTCCGAGATATTGTCCTCCAGGGTCGGCGGCGGCAGCTCCAGGTAGAGCTTGGTCACGGGTGGATCCACCTCCCAGGTGCCGATCAGGGTCTCCAGGGAGCGGGCCGAGATGGTGCGGGTGGTCTTGGGCTTGCGCTTGAGCGCCTTGCCGCTCTTGGTGGTCATCTCGGGGATGGTGACCACCAGGTCGGACTGAACCGATGAGAGACAGGCCAGCCGGTAGCCCTTGTCCCAGTCCTCCTGGCTCAGGTTGGCCTTGTCGGAGCGAACCGTTCCCTCGTTGACAATGACCTTGCACTTGCCGCAGACCCCATCCCCGCCGCAGTAGGCGTGGATGTAGACCCCGGCATTTGCGGCGGCGGTCAGTAAATTCTCGCCCTTGTCAACGGTTACGGTTATGTTGTCGGGTTGAAATTTTATGGTATGCTTCATGTATCATTCCCTGGACAGGGACGGGAAACAGCCTCCGCTTCCCCCATCCCGAATTTATAACCGATCACGGGATATCCAATGACCCGGGATCAATACAGGACTTGCAAGCGGTTGCAGGGTGCCACGGCTGTGCGTGATCGAACTTCACAAGTCCCGTATATTGTGAGGTTCGAGCGCATGCAGATGGGGTGCCCTGTGACCGCTTGCCCGAATTTTCACCTCGAGTGAGCGTTTCACTGTTGCAGAGCGTCCCGGGAGCTGATCCTCTCGCCCTGCGGCGGCCGGATTCCTGTATATTGTACCGACCGTAAAAACGTATACTTATAGCATAGAAAAGCTGTTACTTCAATGGATGCTTCGGCGGCGCACGATTCGCGCCCCCGGGCCTGCCGGGTTGCACGCCTCCTGCATGTGCTGCCGGCCATTTACCCGACAGGGGAGTCAAAGACAACAATGACGGAGCTGACGGACAAGAGGCGACAGTGGCTGAAGATCAGCCTGGATGTACCCCACGTGGCCGTGGAATCGGTCTCGGACCTGCTGGGCGTTATCAGCGGCGTCGGGGTCGAGGTGTTGCCGCCCGGGGAAACGGCCACCGGGATCAGCGCCTTTTTTGCCGTGGAGCCGGAACCGGGGCAGGAGCCCGACCGAACCGCTGCAGCGATCCTGGACCGGGTGTCGGGTGAACTGGCGGCCCTGCTTTCCCTCTACGACCTGCCCGTACCCGTCCTGGAGCACCGCCTCCTGGAGGATGAGGACTGGGCCACCAGCTGGCAACGGTTCTTCACGCCTTTCGAGATCGTGCCCGGCCTGGTCATCAGGCCGTCCTGGGAAACCTGCCGGGCCGGGACGGACCAGCAGGTTCTGGAGATGGACCCCGGCATGGCCTTTGGCACCGGACAGCATGCCTCCACCCGCATGGCCCTGGCCCTGGTCACGGAGACCTGCCGGCAGCAGCAGCCGGCTGCAATCCTCGACGTGGGCACAGGCACGGGCATCCTGGCCATGGCCGCGGTCCTCTTCGGCGCCAGGCGCGCCGTGGCCATCGACAACGATCCCGAGGCGGTGCGGGTCGCGCGGGACAACATCCGCATCAACCGTCTCCAGGACAGGATCCGGGTCTCAGGGACGGACCTGGAGGATTGCAGGGGACCGTTCCCACTGATCTGCGCCAATATCGTCCACGATGTGCTCGTGGATATGGCCCCGGCCTTCCGCCGCCTGCTTGCACCCGGAGGCAGAATAGTCCTGGCCGGCATCCTGCGGGGAAACCAGGAGAAATCCATCAGCCGGGCCTATGCCCGCCTGGGGCTGCAGACCCTTCGGACCCTGCACACTGACGAATGGGCAGCTCTTCTCCTGCTCGACACCTCCCGCTGACACCACCCCGAGCCATTCATGCGACGCCTGCTCACCATTTCCGCCATTGTGTTGCTCGGGCTGATCCTTGCTGCGGGCGCGGTCCGGTACCGCCTCAGGCAGGGGATCACCATCGATTCCCTCACCATCCCCTCCCTGCGGATCAGCCGGCTGACCATCAAGCTGGAACAGCGCCTCGCCGTGACCATCGGCGAGCTGATCGTCTCCGGCGACACCGTCCGGTTCGATCCCGAGACCTGGATTCCCAGGATCAGGACCGCGTCCCGCCTGCTCCAGGAACTGCACATCCGCCATTTCCTCTACCATGGCTATTCCGGCAGTCTCGACTGGGTCGACAGCACCTTCCACCTGCAAAACGACCTAGCGGACCTGACCGCCACCCTCTCCTTCCAGGGCGGGATCTTCTCCTTTGACCTGGAACGGCTCAAGGCACGCGGCTACGACCTGCAGGTGGCCGGCAGCGGGTCCTATGGCTTCAGGAACAGACGGCTTGCCTTCAGCGGCACGGTGCAGGGATACGGCATCCTGGGCAAGGCAGACCTGGAGCTGCAGGGCGAGGCAGGCCGGCTCTTCCTGCGCACCGGCGACTTCCCGGGGCTTGCCGCTGTCCTTGCGCCCTTTCCCCTTGAGCAGGAACTCCGCTCCTGGCTCACCGAGAAGATCACTGCCGACGCCATGCGCATAGAGGAACTCTCCCTCCGCTTCCGGATCGAACAGGGCCTGCCGGTGCTCGATCCGCAGTCCATCCGGGGCAGGGCAACCCTGCAGAATGCCGCCATCTCCTTCAATCCGGACCTGGCTCCGGTGCGGGTGGGAGAGGCCCTCCTCAGATGGCAGGACGATCGCCTCGACTGCAGCCTGACCAGGCCATTCTACCGGAACAGGAGCCTTGCCGGCAGCCATGTCACCATCACCAACCTGCTGGGCGACAGGCCATCTTTCGTGGAGATCCGGCTGCTGACCCGGACCCGGCTCGACCGGCCTGTCCTGGACCTGCTCCACGCCTATGAGATCGATCTGCCCCTGCTCCAGACCGCGGGCTACACCGCAGCAGACCTGCGGCTGAGCCTGCGGCTCCGCGACCTGGATCTCCAGGCCCGGGGCAGCTTCAGCACCGGCCGGAGCGACTGGCTCTGGGAGGATGTACCGCTGCACTGCGAACAGGCCGAGGTGGGGCTGGCCAACAGCAGGATCACCATTCGCGAGGCGGAACTCTCCTGGGAGGACAGACTGCGTGCCGGCCTGAGCGGCGAAGTTGACATGGCGACCCGGCAGGCGCACCTGTCCGCAGACATCCATTCCCTGCTGCTCGGCCAGGGCGACATGACCCTGCTGCGGGCGCACGACCTGACCCAGCCGGTTGTGGTCGATTTCAAGGATCATGTCCGGATTCGCCTGCCTCTGCTTGCGGCCGAAATCCTGCGTAACGGCGTCGCCACCACCATCATCCTGCGCGACCTGCGGGCCGTCCGACCCCTGGTTCCGTTTCTTGAGCAGATTCCGCTTGCCCATGGCAACCTGCAGGCCACGACCGGTGACCTGCTGCGATTCCGGTTCCATGGCGTCATCAGCCTCCTGGACAGCGCCCTGCGCGATCACGGCCGGCCGGTGACCGATTTCCGTTTCCTTGGCAACAGCGGTCCCGACGGTGCCATCGTGTCGGTGAACGAAGAAAAGATTACGATCAGGCTGGCGGAAAAACTCAGGATCCACCTCAAGGACTACGGGGTGGCCATCAACGGTGACCAGGGGGCTGCCAAGGGGCTGCATCTCTCCCTGCCCACCCACATCAACGCCGTCAATTCCAGCCTGCAGGTTAAAGGATTCACCATCCCGGCCACCAGCTACAGGGCGGATATCGACGGCGCCATGATCCGGATCTCCGCCACTCTTCCCTCCTCCGGCACCATCCGGGCAGAACGGCGCGGCAGCCGGTTCCACCTGGTCGGGACCGGCCTCACGGCCGGGCTGGTACAGCAGGTGATCAGCTTCGTGGACCTGGAAGGCGGCCGGTTCAACGTCTCGCTGTGGGGAACCGAAAAGGATTTCGAGGGATACCTCGAGTGCAGGGAGGTCCTGGTGCGGGACAAGGATTTCGTGCTCCTCAACAACATCATGGCCTTCCTGGACACCATCCCGGCCCTGGCCACCTTTTCCTCGGCCGGTTTCAACAGCAACGGCTACCAGGTGCAAAAAGGCGTGGCTCACTTCCGCTACCGGCATGGGATTCTGACCATCATCGACTCCTTTTCCGAGGGCACCTCCATCAATACCCGGGCCAAGGGAACCCTGGACTTCAGCCGGAAAACCATCAACATGGAGGTGACCCTGCAGACCCTGAAAAGCCTGAGCAAGGTCATCAACACCATCCCCTGGGTGGGCTATGCCATCCTCGGCAAGAACGGAACCATGAGCACGGTCCTCCAGCTGACCGGCAGCCTGGAGCATCCCGAGGTCACGACCCACCTGTCGGAACAGGCCATGCTGGCCCCCCTCAACATCCTGGAACGGACCCTGACCTGGCCTTTCAGGCTCTTTGGCTGGGACAACGGGAAAAAGAACACGCAGCAGAAGCAGAAACCGGCCACCCCGTTCCCGCCGTCAGACGCCATTCCAAACGGAGGCGACGGCGCAGGCGCCCACTGACAGACCTACCGGCCCCGTCACCACTGCACAGGGGTGAAAAAGAAGACAAAGCGGCCGTCCTCCACCTCCACCCGCAGGGTCGCGCCGTGGCTGAGGGCATAGTCGATATAGCCGGTCTTTGCGCATCCTTCGGCGCACTCGGTGGCATGGGCCGGCGACTCCACGTCCCGGTCCCGGTCGTACCAGGAGACCAGCATCCAGTCATCAAACCTGGCGGCGGCCACCTCTTTCGCAAGGGACATGGCCTCCTGGTAGTCGGCCGGGCTCCTCTCCGGCCGCAGGGCGACCACCTCCACCTGTTCCCGGTTCTGCTTCGGCAACGCACACTGTTTCTCGGCCATGGGGACCTCCTGGTTCGGGTTTCGGGTTGGGCCTTTCACCTCCGAGAGAGGATCGTTTTCTGAGAGTACCACCATTCTGCGGCGGAAACGACAAAACAGTGGCAGGACCTCCTCTTCCATGTTAAGTTAAATTTTAAATACCTTATATTAAAAAATAGCAGACAAAGAATAATATTTTAGACATTAACAATAATCGTGCAGAAAGATCTCCACATTTTCATGCGAATGCCGGACGGCGGCCGGACCGTGCTCGGCAGGCTGCTCCACGAGAAACAGGCCGACGGAACCATCCAGAGCTACTTCCGCTATGAACCGGGCTGGCTGTCGGAGGCGGCCTCCTTTCCCCTGGACCCTGTCAACCTGCCACTGGACAGCAGGATCTTCCGGCGCAGGTCACGGACCGGTCTCTGGGGGGTCCTGGAGGACGCCCTGCCCGATGCCTGGGGAAGGAGGCTGCTCCAGGCCCGGCACAGCATCGATGTCTCGCGCAGCAACAACATCGAGCTCCTCCTGCTCACCGGCTGGGCCGAACCCGGGGCAACGGGCTTTGCCGAGAACACCGCCATGCCGGGGCACACCGTGACCCCCATGGAGATGGAGATGACCGACCAGGCCATCATTGCCGCCGAAAACTTTGAAAAAGACGCCAACGCCATCAGCCTGCCCGAGTTCTTCATCTCCGGCGGCTCCTCCGCCGGCGGTGCCAGGCCCAAGGTCCTGGCCCGCTCCGGCGCCGCGCTCTACCTGGTCAAGTTCCCGAGCATCAACGATCCGGCGCCCGACATCATGGCCAACCTGGAGGCCTTCGGGCTGGAGTGCGCCAGGGAGGCGGGCATCCCGGTGCCGGAATTCTTCACCGTCAGCGCCACATCCGGCCGGGTCGCCCTGGCGGTCAGGCGTTTTGACACCAGCGGCGAACAGGGCAGGCTCCATTTCCTGAGCCTCCAGTCCCTGGTGGACAGCGAGGAACAGCTCGGCCTGCCCTATGCCCGGATGGCGGAAATCATCCGCGCGGTCTCAACCGACCCGGAAACGGACATCCGCAACCTGTTCAAACAGATGGTGGTCAACATCATCATCTGCAACTGCGACGATCACCTGAAAAACTTCTCCATGATCCTTGATCCGGCCGCGCGGGGATTCCGCCTCACCCCGGCCTATGACCTGGTGCCCAACCTGTGGCAACGGCAACACGTCCTCTCTGTTGCCGGCAAGATCAGCGATATCGGCCGGGACGATCTGCTCCGGGAAGGGCGTCGGTTTGCGCTCTCCGGCAGGCGGACGCGGCACCTCCTGAACGAGGCTGCGGCCGGGGTGGTGGCGGCCCTTGCCAGGAACCGGGACAGACTTGAGAAACTCGCCGCAGACCATGCCCACTGCCGGCAGCTCCTGGACCAGGTGCGAGAGAACCTGGCCGCCATCGCGTACCCGGAGACCAGATCATGACCATCGAAGAGATCATCGCCCGCATGGGCCTGCAGATGCGCAAGGCCCGGCAACTCAGGAACGACCGGCAGAAGGACCTGGCCGCCCGCATGGGCGT
Organism: Desulfobulbus sp.; assembly: GCA_011051875.1. Taxonomy (GTDB): domain Bacteria; phylum Desulfobacterota; class Desulfobulbia; order Desulfobulbales; family Desulfobulbaceae; genus DRKI01. The sequence continues at coordinate 10,164 of DRKI01000027.1, forward strand.
CTCCAGGCTTACTGTCATGAAGATGGAAAAAGGCGGCGCCGAGGCGGGCCGCATTCCCCTGGAGACCTGGCTCCGGGCGGCATACCATCTCGACCTGCTCGATACCTGGCAGGAGGTGATGGTTGTGCGGACAGATCCGTTTGAAGAATATGACAGAAAGATCAGGGAAGAGGAGAGGATCAGGAAGGCAAGGGTGAAAAAACCCGG
>DRKI01000028.1 GCA_011051875.1 Desulfobulbus sp.
GCAGCCAGGCCAGGATGCCGCCCTCCAGGTTCTGCAGGCGGCTGAACCGGTCACTGTAGCGCTGCACGAACTTGCCGCTCCGGTACCCCACGGTACAGTAGGCGACCAGGGGCCGATCCACAAAACGCTCCGGATCGGCCAGAAGCTCCTCGCCGGTGATGGCGCCGGGCAGCATGGAGACTTCCTGTTCCGCCGGATCACGGATATCGACAAACACCACCAGGCCGCCGGCGGTGAGCTCCAGGGCCGCCCTGGCCGAAATCTCGGCAACACCGGGAAAGGCGCGCCGGTACCGGGCATACATCCGCATCACCTGCTGCAGCCGGCCACGATCCGATGTGCGCATGGACAGGAGAAAACCTGCTGTCCCGCTACGGGATCCGGTACCATCGCTGTCTGACTCAGCCGGCCACATCAGCCGCCAGAGCCTGTGGAAAAATGATCGCACGATCTCTTCTGCCTGTTATGCTCTTGCGAACCCGACGGGTTGACGCCAACCCGGGCTGAGGGTTTCAGCCACTTGTAAACGGAAAAAGATAAATGATTCCAAAAAGCTTCTTTTCTCAATAAAGCAGGTTGCGAAAACCGCCCTGCGGCTCGTTTCTCCAGGCCCGGACTATGGTCCCGCTGGAGTGCATCCCCTTGGGCAGCGTTCTTTTTTCCACTTTACATCCTGCCACCAGGTGGTATATTAATTCCTGGTATTACATTTTGCAACCAGGGACCCCATGGAACATTTTCTCAGCCAGCTCGACATCTACCTGCAGAGTTCACTGCTGCTGTCCTTCACGGCCGCCTTTCTCGGCGGTCTCCTCGCCAGCATGACTCCCTGTGTCTATCCCATGATTCCCATCACCGTGGGAATCGTGGGCAACTCCAACATCGGCGGCTCCAGGTTGAGGGCCTTTGTCCTCTCACTCTCCTATGTGAGCGGCATTGCCATCACCTATGCCGCCCTGGGCATCTTTGCCGCCGCCACAGGACAGTTCTTCGGCGCCATCAATACCAATCCCTGGACCCTGTTCATCGTCGCCAATATCATTCTCCTGCTCGGCCTGGGCATGCTCGAGGTTTTCCGGCTCCCATCCTTTGCGCCGCAGTTTTCCACGAAAATCAAAGGGGTTCCGGGCATCTTTCTTGTCGGCCTGACCTCCGGCCTGATCGCCGGGCCCTGCACCGCTCCCGTCCTCGGTGTTCTCCTGGCCTACGTGGCCACCACCCGCAACATGCTGCTTGGCGGCGCCCTGCTCTTTGTCTTTGCCTTTGGTATGGGAGCCATACTGCTGGCCGTCGGCACATTTACGGGCCTCATGGCCTCCATTCCCCGATCAGGTGAGTGGATGAACAGGATCAAGAAGCTGCTGGGCCTGTTCATGATCGGCCTGGCCGAATATTTCCTGATCAGGGCGGGCATGATGTTCATGTAGGGCCCGCCTATCTGTTCACCTCCTGCTGTTTACACGAAACATCGAAATATTACGAGTCTCAAGGGTATCTTATCAATCCTTCCTGTCCAGGAGCCAGACCATGTCAAAAAAACAGTTCCTCCTCGTCCTGTTGTTCTTCTCTCTCCTTCCCTCCCTGGCCCTGGCCCTGACGCCGGGCCAGAGGATCCATCTCTTTTCCGGCCAGGACCTGAACGGCAAAACCATAGATATGAGCCGCCTGGTCGGCAAGAAACCGGTGATGCTTGTCTTCTGGGCCTCCTGGTGCCCCTCCTGCAGGGAGGAGGTACCCAAGATCAACCGGCTCTACGAAAAATACCGTGACCAGGGGATGGAGTTCATCGGGATCAACGTGGGCTACAACGATTCCGTCGCCAAGGCACGGGCCTTTGTCAAGAAGACCGGCATGGCCTACCCGGTGATCTTTGACAAGCGGGGCAGGATCTCGAAGATGTTCGCGGTCCAGGGTGTCCCCACCGTCTTTGTCACTGACCGCAACGGTGTCGTCCGGTTCAAGAACTACGGCCTGCCCACCATGAGCGAACAGGACTTCAGGCAACTGCTTGCCAACTGATCAGCGGATGCCGGATCCGGCAGGGAGAGCACCCGGGAAACCTGCTGCGGGGGGAACGTGAAAACCCGGGTTCTCCGCGTGGTGACGCGCTGCACTCCACCTGTTCCGTGTACTTGGATATCCCGAGAACGGTTACTGTTCCGTCCAGCCCGCAAAGATCTCCACCCGGTTTCTCCCCCGTGCCTTTGCCCGGTAAAGGGCCGCGTCCGCAGCAGCGACGATCTCCACGGCCGTATCCGCATGGCGGGGAAAACAGGCCAGGCCGATACTGATCGTCCTCCTGAAAGGCGGGATGGTGCCGATCACAAAACGATGCCCGGACACCCGCCGCCGGATCCGCTCGGCGATCCTGACCGCGTCCGCCTGACTTTCACCTTTGAGCAGGACAACAAACTCTTCCCCTCCATAGCGGCACGGTATGTCGCCATGGCGGATGCTTTCCCGCACCAGGTCCGCTATGCGGGCCAGCACCCGGTCCCCGACCGGGTGCCCATGGGTGTCGTTGACCTCCTTGAAGTGGTCCAGGTCCAGGATCATCACGCAGAATCCCGGTCCACCTTCATGCACACGGTCAACGTTCTCGTCCAGCTTGAGATTGAAGTAGCGTTTGGTATAGAGCGAGGTGAGGCCGTCGGTCACGGCCATGGAATAGAGCCTGGCATTGGCAAAGGAGATGGTGATATGGTGGGTCAGCACCGGCACAATCTTTCGCTCGTCCATGGTGAAAACCGCCCCCTTCTCCTTGACGACACAGGCCAGGCCCATCTGCATGCCCTTGAGCTGGATGGGAACCAGGAGACGGTCGCCTCTCTTTGAAAAAACCGGCTGCACATAGCCGTGGTGCACCAGTTTTCTGATCTCTTCCCTCTCCAGCCCGCCCGGCACGTCCTCGCCCGACTCCAGGGTGAAAAGATAGTGGTAGTGCCGCTGGTCCGACTTTTCGGTATGGACGACCTCAAAGAGCCCTTCCTTGTTTTCCTGCAGGAGAACAAGGGTAACCGCTGCCGCATCAAGGACCTTGCAGAGCAGATCGACAACCACCTCCTTGAGGACCTTCCTCTCAATGGTCTGGCCCAGGACCTCGGCAATGGTGTAATGGGTCTCCACCTCGGCCTTTTTTCTGCCTACCTCCACCACATACCGGCCAATGGTCCGGCTCATGACATTGAAGCAGGTCGCCATATCCTGGATCTCGCCGCCACAGCGGACGTCGACCCAGTAGTCGAAGTCCCCCCTGGCGATCCGTGTGAAGCCATCCAGCAGCCTGTCCAGGGGGCGGGTGAGGAACCGGGTGACGATGAGATGAAGCAGGAAAAATCCGAGCAGAAAACCGCCCATGCCGGACAGGACCACCCGGCGTGACATTGCGGAGATAAGGCGGTTCATCTCCTCGAGCGATGAGTCGATGACCAGGATGCCGACCATTTTATCCTGGGCGGCATGGCAGCTGTAGCAGGCCGGTTCATTGGCAATGACCGTCACCGTGCGGAGGTATTCCCCCTGCGGACTGTCCATCACCACCGCTGTCCTGGTCGGAGCGGTGCGGGTGTCCACGTGACAGACAAGACAGCTCTGTTCCTTTCTTTTATCCAGGATGTGACCGATCTGGGCCGGGTCGCTGCTCATGACCACCTCGCCCCGGTTGTTCATGACATTGATCAGCGAAAAGCCCTTGAGACGCAGCATCTTGCGGATCGTCTCCATGGTGGCCCTGCGATCGTTGAGCAGCATGGAGGTCCGCAGCCCGGCCTCGATCAGCAGACCGGTCTGAAGAGCGTGCCGGCTGGTCTGCTCGACAAGCCTGTCCCGCTGGTAGGTCCAGGTCACGTAGAGGACCATGCCCATGGAAAGGAAAAAAACGATAAAGATTCCCCCGAGAATCCTCAACTTCAGGGAGCTGGTGCCTCGTCGTATGGCATCGGGGGGCATGGGGACAACCGGGTGAAATCCATCAATGCAGGCCCTGGCGGGGCCTGGTTGTTTTCGGCCGGCCCACTCTGTCGCCGGGCCGAAAAACGTTGGCCTGCAATACTTTTCAGGCGAGTGATCTCCGGGATCACCCTATAACAATCATACGTGCCAGGAAGGGATGGTCAAGGAAAAAGGGCTGGGACACGGGGCACCCGGGGCTTCGCTTGCCCGCGGTCGGGGGGCGCCCGGGCAGGGCCGGACCGGAGGTGCCGACGTACGGTGTTTGCAGGGGATACGTGCCCCTGGACAGGAGAAGAGCCGGGCGAAGCAGGATGTTATTTCTTCCGGAAGGGCGCCAGGTTCTGGCCGGTGGCGGCCAGCAACCGCTGCCGGGCAAGGTGGTAGGAGACCAGGGCCTGGGCCAGGCGGCCGTAGGTGGTGGTCAGGTCGCGCTGGGCCTCGTTGAGCCGGACCAGGGAGGTCTCGCCGGCCTCGTACTCGTTCCTGGCCAGGTCCCGGTTCTCCTTGACCAGGGTCACGCTTTCCCGCTGCAGCACGACCTGCTCCCGGGCCGCGGCCAGGTACGCCAAGGCCTGGCGTACCTGGGAGGCGACCTGGTTGCGCAGGCTGTCCATGGTGTAGACGGCCTCCCGCCTCTTCTGCCGTGCCTCGAAGAGCCGTGCCCGGTCGGCGCCGCCGGAAAAGAGATTCCAGGCCATGTTCAGGGAGATCGTATCCCCGAAATCCTCGCCGCTCAGCACAAAGTCACCCTGCCGGGTGCCGTTATAGACACCGGCGATCTGGATCCTGGGATAGAACGAGGCCCGCGCCTCGCCGGTGGCCGCCTCGGCCGCCTTGAGCTGCATCTCGACCCTGCGCACATCGGGGCGGTTCTGCAGGGCGATCCTGATCAGGGCGTCGGCATCCACCTCCGGATCCGTGGCATCAAAGTCCTTTTCCAGGGGTGACAGTTTCACGTTTGCGGGAAAGGCGGCATCCGGGATGCCGAGCAGGGAGGCCAGGCCGTAGCCGGCTGCCTCGAATTCCCTCCTGCCCAGCATCAGTGCCGTCCGGGCCGAGTTGAGCTGAACCTTGATGTTGAGTACGTCGCCCCATGCCCCTGCGCCAACGTCGTACCGGTTCCGCGCATCTTCCAGCTGCCGGAGGTAGAACTTTTCATCGGCCTTGGCGATATCGACCTTGGTCTGGGCAAGCTGGGCATTGAAGAAGGCCTCGGCCACGGCGGAGACGAGCTGCCGCTGCGCGTCGCGGCGGGCTGCCACCAGACCCTTTTCCCCGAACTCGGCCTGCTGCTGGCTGAAGGAGCGGTAGAAGCCGTCGAACAGGACCCAGGTCGCCTGCAGACTGGCGGCGCTCTGGTCATAGATGCGGTCCGTGGACTGGCCGGAAATGGATGGAAAAAACTGGGCCACGGCATAGGCGCTGTCCGAGCGGCGTACCCTGCTGCCGGTGGCATTCAGGTCGATACTCGGCCACCAGGCGGCAACGGCCTGCCGCACCCGGGCCCTGGCCTGCTCGATCCTGGCCTGGGCCGCGGCCATGTCCGGATTGCTCTGCAGGGCGATGCGCTGGGCGGTCTCCAGGTCCAACACCCGGACCTGGGAGAGATCAGGCGGCGGGACCACGGTCCCCTCCCCTGCCCGGGCAACGGTGAGCATGCAGCAGCAGACGAACAACAGGCCTGTGATGAAGAACTTCATGGGACTCCTCCGCAATGGCCGCACCGACAAAGTTTCAGGCAGAAAAACGGTAAGTATACAGGTAAGCCGTCCAGGCCCCTGACCGATACTGTTACTACGTTCCGGTGATTTTCCCAAGCCCTAACCTTCCATCCTGTTCCAATGCCGGGTCGAGGCCGGTTCCACCTCCTCGCGGGTCGGCCAGGCGCCGGTGGCAAGCCGGGCCGCGGAGCGGCGCAGGTCATTGACGATCACCAGCAGGGCGGGGATGAGCAGCAGGGTGAGCACGGTGGCAAAGGCGACGCCCGCGGCCAGCGACAGGGCCATGGGAATCAGGAACCGGGCCTGCATGTCGGTCTCCATGATCAGCGGCGCCAGGCCGCCCACCGTGGAGATCGAGGTCAGGATAATGGCCCGGAACCTCCGCACGCCCCCCTCCCTGACCGCGGTGAAGAGGTCCATGCCTTTGGCCAGGTTTTCGTTGATCCGTTCGATGAGCACGATGGCATCGTTGACCACCACGCCGGTCAGGGCCACCATGCCGAACATGGACATCATGGACAGGCTGTAGCCCAGCAGCAGGTGGCCGATGACCGCGCCGATGATGCCAAAGGGGATGGTGACCAGGATCACCAGGGGCTGGACATAGGAGCGAAAGACCGTGGCGATGATCACGAAGATGGCGACCACGGCCAGGGGAAAGCTCATCTTCAGGCTGGCAAACGACTCCCGCATGTTCTTCTTCGAGCCCTGCAGGGCCACCAGCAGGCCCGGATGACGCGCCTCGAGCTCGGGAAAGAAACGGGAAGCCAGTGCGGCGAATATCTCGCCCGCACTGGCCTGCCCGGGATCGACCTCGGCGGTCACCGCGATGCGGCGAAGACCGTTGGTGCGGGTAATGGTGGAATACCCGGGACCGAAGGTGACGTCGGCCACCGAGAGCAGCGGCACCTCCTTGCCCTCCGCCGTCCGCAGCCGCATCTGCTCGAAGCTGGAGAGGCTGGCGCGTTCCTGCCGGGTGAAACGGACCTTGACCCGGATATTGTCGCGGCCGCGCTGTACCCGGAAGGCCTCGTCACCGAAAAAGGCCGCATTGACCTGGCGGGCCAGGTCTTCCACGGTCAACCCCAGGGTGCGGGCCTCGGGCTTGAGGCGCAGCCGCAGCTCGTTCCTGCCCGGGCTGTAGTCGGACCGGACCTGGAAGACGCCGGCAAAGGTTTTGAGTTGCTTTTCAAGCTCATGGGAGGCGGCCAGCAGGTCAGCCATCTTCCTGCCCTGCAGCCACACCTCGATGTCCGCCCCGGCCGGTCCGGCCGAGAGGCCCCGGAAGGTGACCGACCTGGCGCCGGCAATGGCGCCCACCTCCTTTTCCCAGGCAAAGAGCAGGTCATTGGAATGGACGCCGCGCTCTGCCGAATCGAGGAGGATGATCTGCACCGAGCCCAGGTTGGAACCGCTCCTGCCCATGGTACCCGACAGATCCTGCCCCAGGAGCACGAGCCGGTGCCGGATCATCGGCCGGCCGCTCCTGGTCGGGGTGCGGGCCGCCACCCGTTCGAAGGCGGCCTCGATCCGGGCCAGGGCCCTCCTGGTCACCGCGGGCGGGGTGCCCTCGGGAAACTCCACCGTGGAGGTGATCACGTAGCCGTCGATCTTGGGAAAGACCTGGAACTTGACCAGGCCGCCCCGGACCAGGCCCAGGGAGAGCAGGAGAACGGCGATGGCCGTACA
>DRKI01000029.1 GCA_011051875.1 Desulfobulbus sp.
AATTCCCCCTGGTCCTGATGCTCGAGCCCCTTTTTCTCTGCAACCTCCACTGCAAGGGATGCGGCAAGATCAACCAGCCGCGCGAGATCATGGAGCAGATGCTCACCGTGGACGAGTGCGTGGGCGCGGCCAGGGAGTGCGGCGCACCGGTGGTGACCATTGCCGGCGGCGAGCCTCTGCTCCATCCGCAGATCCACACCATTGTCGGCCAACTCGTCAGGCAAAAACGGTTTGTCTATCTCTGCACCAACGGCCTGCTCGTCGAGCGCAAGTTGGAGGGTTTTCAGCCCAGTCCCTACCTGACCTTCAATATCCACTTCGACGGCCTGGCCGAACGGCACGACGCCGCTGTCTGCCACGAGGGTGCCTTTGCCAGGGCAACGGCCGCGATCCGAAAGCTGGTGGCCGCCGGTTTCCGGGTCACCACCAATACCACGTTTTTCAAGGGGCAGACAGCCGGTGATGCGGCAGAACTTTTCGATCACCTCTCCTCGCTGGGGGTGGAGGCCATGACCGTGGCCGCCGGGTTCAACTATGAGAACGCCGACGACCAGGACAGTTTCCTGGGCCGGGAAGGAACCAGGAAGCTCTTCCGCGAGATCCTCCGCCAGGCAAAGCCGGAGTGGACCTTCAACCATTCGGGGCTGTACCTGGATTTCCTGGCCGGCAACCGGGAACTGACCTGCACGCCCTGGGGCAATCCCACCCGCACGCTGCGGGGGTGGCAGCGTCCCTGCTACCTGCTGGCCGACGGGTATGCGCAGAGCTTCCGGGAACTCATGGAGGAGACCGACTGGGAACAGTACGGTGTGGGCCGGGATCCGCGTTGTGCCGACTGCATGGTCCACTGCGGATTCGAGCCCTCGGCCGTACTCGAGACCGTGCGCAATCCGTTTGCCGCCCTCAGGGTGGCCCTGCGCGGTCCCGGCCGCTGAGAGAGCGGGTGGCCAGGGTGGGGCAGATTGCCTGCCATGCCTGTGCCAGCCGTCTGCGGGCCCGGCTGAAGTCGCGGGCCATGACCAGGAGCGGGATCAGCAGGGCCGGCCGCCTGAGCAGGGGCGCCAGCAGCCGGAGCGGCCTGCTGTTGCCCCGGCTGTCCACGCCGCGCAGAAGTTCCGGGGCCAGGGAGCGCCCGGCCGGATCGCAGACCACGCGCAGGCAGAAAAACGGACAGCCGGCGGCAAGGGCGGTGGCGGCCGCGGCAGCACTCTCCAGGTCCACTGCCAGGGTGCCGGTCCGCCGGTGGGCGGCCAGCTTGTCCGCCGGGGTCAGCAGGGGATCGCGCACGCAGAGCAGGGTGCCGCGGTGGCAGGAAATAGCGGCTTTTTCCAGGGCATCGGCCAGGAGATCGACCAGGTCCGGGGCGCAGACATAGAGCGGCTCCAGGCCCGGTGCCAGGTTGCGGATCCGCTCGCCCAGGATCACGGTTCCCGGCGCCAGGTCCGGCGCCAGGCCCCCGGAGACCCCGATACTGCCGATCATGCGGGCGGCTCCGGCATGGGGGCGGGCCGCCTGCAGCACAGCGTCGCGCCCGATACCGCACTGGATGACCCGGACTTTTTCCGTTGCTGCCGGGTGGCGGCAGGGGCGGGCAGGTATGGCCGCCTCGGCGGCCAGCGCGGTCAGGAGCAGCAGGGTGGGGGAAGGACGGGCCTTGCCGGCCGGGAGGGCTGTTGCCATTGTTATTATCTGAAAATCGCCCGCCAAGTGCCGCCGGTCCAGGCTTTTTGCATCGTTGGTTGTGGCTGTGACGGGTAACAATCCTGGTCCAGCCCCTGCCGGTTTGTCCGGCAATCGTAACCGATCACGGGATACCCGGTTACCCGGAATCAATAGAGGGCTTGTCAGCGCAAACCTTACATCATCAGTTCCCATGGAACAAGAACAACTGGCCCGCTGCATGGATGCCGCTGTCCGCTGGCTGCTCGACGACCAGGATCCGGAGGGGTTCTGGGTCGGCCGGCTCCAGTCCAACTCCTGCATGGAGGCGGAATGGATCCTGGCCATGCACATCATGGGCATCGAGGATGACCCCAAGTACGGGGGCGTGGTCCGGGCCATCCTGAACGAGCAGCGCGAGGATGGCTCCTGGGAGGTCTACTACCAGGCTCCCACCGGTGATATCAACACCACGGTGGAGGCCTATGCCGCCCTGCGTACCGCCGGCCTGGACCGGGACAGTGAACCCCTGACCAGGGCGCGGCGGTGGATCCTGGCCAATGGCGGCCTGGCAGGAATCCGGGTCTTCACCCGCTACTGGCTGGCCCTGATCGGTGAGTGGCCCTGGGAGCACACCCCGGCCCTGCCGCCGGAGATCATCTTTCTGCCGACCTGGACGCCGTTCAATCTCTACCGGTTCGCCACCTGGGCCAGGGCCACCATGCTGCCCCTGGCCATCCTCACCGCCCGCAGGCCGGTACGGCCCCTGCCCGCTGCCAGGCGCCTGGATGAACTCTTTCCCGGGGGCAGGGAAAACTTTGATTACCGGCTGCCCCGGAAAAAGGGACCGCTTTCCTGGGAACGGTTTTTCCTCTGCACCGACCGACTGCTCAACCTGTATGTGAACGCGCCGTGGCGGCCGCTGCGCGAGAATGCCATTGCCCGCTGCCGGGAGTGGATCATCAGCCACCAGGATGCGGACGGTGCCTGGGGCGGTATCCAGCCGCCCTGGATCTATTCGCTCATGGCCCTGCACACCGAGGGGTATGAACGCCATCATCCGGTGCTGGCCGCGGGCCTGAACGGATTCAACCTGCACTGGTCCTACGAGCGCGACGGCGGCATCTACCTGCAGCCCAGTGAATCGCCGATCTGGGACACGGTCCTGGCCCTGCTCGCCCTGCTCGACTGCGGCATGCCCGGGGCCAGCATGGCCGCCGCCGAGCGGGCCGTCCGCTTCCTGCTGCGCAAGCAGGTACTGACCTCCGGCGACTGGCAGGTCTTTGTCCCGGGCGTGGAGCCGGGCGGCTGGGCCTTTGAGTTTGAAAACGACAAGTACCCGGACGTGGACGACACGGCCGTGGCCGTCATCGTCCTGCTGCGCCTGGAGCCACTCATGGCCGATGCCGGGCTGCGGGCGGAGATGCGCCGTGCCGTGGAGCGGGCCATGTCGTGGCTGCTGGCAATGCAGAACCCGGGCGGCGGATGGGCCGCCTTTGACCGTGACAACACCGGCCGTTTCCTGACCCTGATCCCGTTTGCCGATTTCGGCGAACTGCTCGATCCGCCCAGTGTCGATGTCACCGCCCACGTGGTGGAGGCCCTGGGCCTGTACGGCAGGCGGCTGGACGACCCGGTGGTGGCCCGGGCCTGCCGCTACATTCGCGGGGAGCAGGAAGAGGACGGTCCCTGGTTCGGCCGCTGGGGTGTGAACTACATCTACGGCACCGCCGCCGTTCTGCCGGCGCTGGCAGCGGTGGGCGAGGACATGGGGGCGGACTACGTACTCAGGGCGGCGCGCTGGCTCGCGGAGCACCAGAATCCGGACGGCGGCTGGGGCGAGTCCTGCGGCTCCTACATGGACGACCGGTTACGGGGACGCGGCCCGTCGACCGCGTCCCAGACCGGGTGGGCCATCATGGCGCTGTGTGCCGTGGGCAGCCACGAGTTTGACCATGTCATCGGCCGCGGCCTGGAATACCTGCAGGCCAACCAGCGGCCTGACGGTACCTGGGACGAGCCCTGGTACACGGGCACCGGCTTTCCCGGGTACGGGGTCGGCGAACGGGTGAACCTGGCCCGGGTGGCGGCCGGCATGGACCAGGGGCGTGAACTGTCCCGTGGCTTCATGCTCAACTACAACCTCTATCGTCACTACTTCCCGCTCATGGCCATGGGCAGGGCCAGGATCCGGGCCGGTGGCGGCTGAAGGCGCTGGCCGCCAGCTCCGCGCTCTGCCACGACGTAACTGGTCACAGGGGTATCAAGCCGTTGTTGTCCCGGCCTCAGAACTGTACGTTGGCACAGGCGTCCCGAACCTGGGCAGGTACGCCGATTCGCCATACCCCCGGCATGCGGAGCGGCACGACCGTGCAGAGGCGGCGGGGTGCCTGTGACGGCTTACGCCACGACAGCTGTAGCAGTTCAGCAGGGCCTTTTTCAGGTCCCTGTCCCCGGGCGCATTACCGAGCCAGATGGCAAACAGGGTCTGCTTCAGGGCCAGGCTGTCGATGGTGGCAAGCGGCCTGCCATTGAAGCTGATCTCCAGGCCGTGCCCGGGCAGCCAGGCCACGTCATAGACGTCATTTCGACGGACCCGGACCGTGAACAGGGCACAGAACCGCTGCATGGCCTTTTTGAGATCCGGACCGGCATGGGGCGCGATCCTCTCCAGCCCCTTCATCCATCCCCTGCTCAACCGCTCGGGCGGAATCCCGTCAAAGAGAAAGTGCATCCGCATCAGCATGGGCGCATCGGCCCGGGCTATGGTATTGCCGTCGCGGTCAGGATGCTCCAGGTAGAGGGCGCCGATGTAGATGTCGAGCAGGTACTTGCTGCGGATGCCGGCCCCGTTCAGGACCAGCCGGTGCCCGCCCTTGTCCACGGATTCGGGTAGCCGGACACCGGCGACCTGCATGGCTGCGACCGGCTGGACAAGGCAGAGGACGATGAGGAGCTGAATGCCTGTTTTCATGGTACTCTATTTTCGTTTTCAAGACGTGGTCAGGCGAGGATAGCAGAAAATTCAGCCGTTGTCACCATCAGGCCCTGGCCATCATCATCCGTACCTGGCTGTCGAGAAAGGTGTCCATGCGGCGCAGGTATTCATCCGTGGGAAGCTGCTGCAGGGCGGCCAGCCGGACCCGCAGGTGCATGGTCTGCAGACTGGTGGCCAGGCGGGGATCGGCGCCGATCCGTTCCGCCTCGTCCCACTGCCGCAGGGCCATGTGCGCCTTGAGCCGCTGGTTTTCCATCTCGGCGCTGGTGTCGGCGGCCCGGCGCAGGTAGCCCAGGGCCTCCTCGGCCAACCCGTTGGCCAGCAGCACCCGGCCGGCATGCCCCATGACCGATGGTTCGTCCGGCAGGGTGGCGGCCAGGTCCAGGGCCTTTTCCGTGAATCCCAGTTTCAGGTAGTAGTTGAACAGGGCCATCATGTGGGGCAGGTTGCCGGTGTAGCTGTGCAGGACCGAGTCGCGCAGGACCATGTAGTAGAGGTTCTCGTTGTGTTTCTTCAGGTTGAAGAGATCGTCGAATCGGTACATGTTGCGGGGCGCCTTCTCCTCCACCTGGGCCAGGTCTGTGTAGACCACCGGTTCCAGGACCTGGTGCAGGAAGACATTGAAGGCCACCTCCTGCCCGGCCAGGGCCGGGTTGCCGTAGTCCCCGGGAAAACGCACCATGATCCGGGTGAGCCCACCCGCCTTCACCCCCTCCATACCCTGCTCGAAGTCGGGCAGCAGGCGGCCGTCACCCAGGGTGGCCATCTCGAAGAAACATTCCGTCTCCGGCACCACGCTGCCGTCCAGCAGCCCCTTGCAGTCAAAGATGATCCGGCATCCCTTCCTGGCCACGGCCCGCCGCCTGCTCCGAAAGCCGGTCAGAGGAGTGGCCAGAAAGGAGCTGACCTCGGGCAGGTGGCCGAAACTGTCGCGGAGCCGGCGCAGGCAGGCTGCGGCAGGCCCGGGTTCGTCGAGATGGAGGTAGATGGAGGCCAGCATCATGTCCGCCTCGGGACGGCAGGCCAGGAGTTTCCTGTGGCGGGTGATGAAGCCGGCAATGGTGAAGAGATTGGTCCCGGCCCGGATATCGTCGGCAAAGTCCTGCCGGTTCAGGCGCCAGAGCAGGCTCATCTGCAGGATCTCCTCCTCGCTCATGGTCCCGGTCCGGTACTCACGGCCGATACTCTGGTAGAGGGGCCGGGTCCGGGCCAGGGGGATGATACCGTGGCGGGCCGGATCTTCGGCAATGGGGGTGCCGAAGAAGACGTGGAGCTGCTGGGATATGGAATTGCCGCTGATCTCGACACCATGGCTGCGGACAAAGTCCAGGGTCTTGCGGGCCTTGGCCGGGGTCTCGCCGGGCAGGCCGAACAGGGTGAAGAGCTCGACCCGGATGCCGGCCTCCTGGGCGAGGCGGATGGCCCTGGAGATGCCGTCCGGGTCAAGGCCTTTCCTGATCCGGTCCAGGGTGGCGCGGTCGGCCGATTCCAGGCCAAAGGCGATGGTGTGGGCGCCGGCCTCTTTGAGCAGGGCCAGGAGATCGGCATCCACCAGGTTGTAGCGGGTCTGGCACCAGAAGGTCGCCCAGGGCGCCCTGCTGATGATGGCATGCAGAAATGTCTCCAGTCGCTGGCGGGACCAGGCGAAGTTGGGATCAGCAAACCAGAAGTCGGTGATGTTGTCCCGTTGGTGGAGACACTGCATTTCTTCCAGCACCCGGTCGACGGAATGGAAACGGACCGTCCTGTTGCTGGCCCTGGGCGTATAGCAGAATGTGCAGGACGAAGTGCAGCCACGGGAAGAGAGGAGGATGGCCCTGGCCTTGCCCCGGCAGTCGAGGGTGCCGTCCAGGTAGGGAGAGGGCAGTTCGTCCAGGGAACCCGTGCCGCAGTGCCGACCGGTCTCCACCGGCCGGCCGTCTTCCAGGTAACAGATCCCCTCCACCCCGGCCAGGGAGCCCGGACCGGCAAAAAGTGCACGGGCCAGTCTTGGCATGACCTCTTCCCCGTCGCCCCGGCAGAGGATGTCGGCCTCCCGCATCTGCAGCAGCGCTTCGCCCGGCATGAAGGTGACCTGCGGTCCGCCGAGGATCACGGTGATCTCCGGGTCCACCTGCTTGGCAAAGCTTGCCCAGAGCCGTACCTTGTCCATGTTCTCCTGGTAGACGGAAAATCCCACGGCCCGGGGCCGGAGTTCCTGCAGGGCCGACTTGAATTCCGCGGGCGCGAGCGAACGGTCCTGGTAATCACCAAGGATGCGGCCCGAGTAGCCGTCCTGCCTGAGCCGGGCCAGGATGTAGCCCTGAGAGATGGGAATGGCGTCCGGGCTGGAAAAATCAGCCCATTCATTGACATGGACAAAAAGAAAATTTCCAGACATGGCGACCCTCCGTGCCGGCAAGGGGAACCGTGGCGCATGGCATGTGGTGTCAGGACAGGTAGTGAAAAAAGAAATCAGAAAAGAGGCAGGGATGCAAGATGGAAATTGTAACTGTAAGGAAAATTGAACAATTGGCTGTCGGAAATAAAAAACCCCTGTACAGCCTCGCTGCACAGGGGTTGTTTCGGCCGGCAGACGCTGCTACCGGGCAGCAGGAGTCTCGGCAGCAGGAGTCTCGGCGGCATGTGTTTCGGCAGGAGGTGTCGCCGGTGATCCGGCCGGAGACGCCGGCAGCACGTGCAGCTCCACGCGCCGGTTTTTCGCCCGGCCGGCCGGGGTGGCGTTGTCGGCCACCGGATCGGCCTCGCCATAGCCTTTGGCCACCAGCCGGTCAGCGGCGATGCCCTTGCTGACCAGGTAGCCAAGGACCCGGCGGGCGCGGGCCGCGGAGACCTTCAGGTTGCGGGCGGCCTCACCGATATTGTCGGTGTAACCAGCCACCTCCATCCGGATTTCCGGATGTTTCCTGAGCAGGACAGCCACCTTGTCCAGGCTTTCCATGGATGTCCTGGTCAGGTCGGCGGTTCCGGGTTCAAAGGTCACACCGCTGAGAACGATACGGCCTCCTTCAGCGCAGCCCAGTTCATCCACCTTGGCACCGGGTGCACTGTTCGGGCAGAGATCCAGCCGGTCAACCAGGCCGTCATGATCACTGTCCGGCTCGCAGCCATCACTGTTGACCACCACCCCGGCCGGAGTGTCAGCGCACTTGTCATCGGCATCGGCGACACCGTCGTGATCACTGTCAACGAGCCTGCGCTGCAGTTCTTCCTTTTCTTTCCGCAGGGTATCCAGTTCCTGCTCCAGGCTGTTCACCCTGCCGGCAAGCTCGTCAGCCTGCTGGCGGCTGCTGGCAAGTTCAGCCCTGAGCTGCTCGGTCTCACTCTGAAGGGCCTGCAGTTTCTCGTTGGTAGTCTTGAGTTCCTCCACCTCGCTTCTGGTCCGGGCAAGCTCCCCGGTGGCCTTCTGCAGGGACTCCTTGAGGGCAGCCACGGCGGCCGCCGCCTTGAGGCTTTCCTGCAGCTTGTTTGCTATCTCCTGCTTGGCGCTTTCAGCAGCAGCCAGTTTTTCCTGCATGGTGGCAAGCAATCCTTCCTTCTCACTGACCTGGGTGGTGAGTTGGGCAACCTGCTCCTGCAGACTGCGTACCCTGTTTTCGATCTCGTGCCTGGAAGCCAGCAGCTCTTTGGCCGCCTGTTCCTTTTCCTTGATCACCCCGGTCAGCTCATCGATCTTGTTCAGGGCGGCGGTGAGCTTGTCCTGGAGCATCTGTTCGGTCTTTTGCCGTTCCTTGAGGGCGGTGGTCAGTTCCGTGACCTTGGCCTCGGTGGCGGTGACCTTCTCCTCGACCTGCTGCAGCCTGTCAGCAGCAGCCTTGGCATCGGCCTTTGCCTTGTCAAGAGCTGCTGATTTTTCCTCCAGCAGGGCCCTGACCTGGGCAAGCTCCTGGGCCGTGGCCTGGGCTGCGGTGAGCTGCTCCTGGAGAGCGGCCATCTCCTCGGTCTTCTTCTGGAGTTCGGCCCTGGTCTGGGCAAGCTCCTGGGTCGTGGCCTGGGCTGCGGCGAGCTGCTCCTGGAGAGCGGCCATCTCCTCGGTCTTCTTCTGGAGTTCGGCCCTGATCTGGGCAAGCTCCTGGGCCGTGGCCTGGGCTGCGGCGAGCTGCTCCTGGAGAGCGGTCAGCTCCTCGGTCTTCTTCTGGAGTTCGGCCCTGGTCTGCTCCAGCTCCTGGGCACCGGCCTGGGCTGCGGCGAGCTGCTCCTGGAGAGCGGCCAGTTCCTCGGTCTTCTGCTGCAGCTCGGTCCTGGCCTGTTCCAGCTCCTGGGCCGTGGCCTGGGCTGCTGCCAGCTCCTCTTTGGTCTTCTGCAGTTCAGCCTTGGCCTGTTCCAGCTCCTGGACACTGGCCTGGGCCGAAGCAAGCTGTTCCTGGGCTGCTGCCAGGGCGTCGCTCTTCTCCTGCAGCGTGGCCTTCAACTGGTCCACCTCCTGGGCAGCGGCCTTGGCGGTCTCCAGCTCGGCTGCCAGGCCGGCCTGTTCCTCCTTCAACGCCGCAAGCTGTTTGTCCAGTTCTGCCAGCGAGTTGTCCTTTTCCTGGAGTAATGCGCTCAGTTTCTGCTTTTCGGTTTTCAGCCGGTCAAGTTCGGTCTGCAGTTCAGTGAGCCGGGCCAGCTTGTCCTGGGCCTCGGCCAGGGCAGTATTCTTCTGCTCCAGTTCGGCCTTGACATTCTCCAGTTCAGCAACCGCGCCGGCTGCCTCCGCCAGCCTGGCCGAAAGGTCGGCCTTTTCCTTGTCGGCCGTATCGATGGCGGCGCTCAGTTCCTTGATCTTCTCTTCCCTGTCCGCCAGGATTGCGGTCAGGTCGTCCACCTGCTTCTGCAAAGCCTCCTTGGCCTTGGTGGCTTGGGCAAGCTGATCCTTGGTCGCTGCCAACGATTCCCTGGCCTGGCTCAGGGCAGACTGCAACTCCCCGATGGTCCTCGTGGCCGTGCCGAGCTTGCCGGACAGATCCTTTATCTGGTTATTGAGAATCAGGGAGGATTCGGTCAGGCTGGCCACCCGGCGGACCAGGTTCTGGCCCTCGCTGAAGTAGTCGCGGGCATCCTGGCGCGCCCTGGCCAGTTCACCCCGCAGCTTGACCAGTTCACGCTCTTTGTCCTCCAATTGCTTCTTTCCTGCCTCCACTGCGGCCTCGAGCTCCGCCATGGCCTTGGGCTGCCGGGAAAGTTTCTCCTTCAGGGCGGCGATCTCTTCGCCGGCCTGTTCGATCTCCTGCTGTTTTTTCTCAAGTTCGTTTTCCAGGACTGCGATCCGTTCCTGCATCGGCGCCAGCATCCTGTCCTTTTCCTGGCCATAGCGCAGCATGGCCTCGGCCTTGAGATTGGCCTTCTTCAGGGCGTTTTTCGTCAGGGAGAGCTGGGAGGTGGCATCGGTCAGCCGCGCCTTCAGGTTGCCGATCTCGGCAACCCGGGCCTGGAGTTCTTCCTGCAGCTGCTCGATTGATGCTTCCTTGTCCGCTGCCACCTGCTCGGCGTCCTTTTTGGCCGCCTCGGTATCGGCCAGGGCCTTCTGCAGCTTGGTAATGGTCTGGTGGGCCGCTTCCAGGTCAGCTGCCGTCTGCTGCACCTGCCGGGTCAGCGCCTTGATCTGTTCCGTGGCCGCAGCCAGCTCCTCGTCTCGTCCTGTTAGCGCCTGTTCCAGCTCCGGTACGCGGGCCGCCACGCTTCGGACCTCTTCAAGCTGTCTGCGCAGCTCGTCGTTCTCCTTTCGTGCCCTGACCACCTGCTCTTCGGTGGCGCTGAGCTGTTTTTCCAGTCCCTGCAGCCGCTCGGCAATGGACTTGTCCTTGTTCAGCGCACGGGAGAGGTTCCCGGCCTTCTCCTGCAGAGCGGCCACCTGTTCCTTTGCCTGGCGCAGTTCATCCTGCACCTGGCTGTAGTTGGTGGCCAGGGTCTTGCGCAGCATCATGAGCTGGGCAATGCGGTCATCCCGGGTGATCAGCTCGTTACGCAGTTTTTCCAGCTCTTTTTTCTGCTCCTGCTGCAGTGCGGCCAGCCGTTCCTCGCCCTGTTTGAGCTTGGCCTCCAGTTCCTTGATCCTGGCATCACGCACGGCCAGTTCCCTATCCAGGGAGGCCAGCCTTTTCTTGTCCAGCTGGATACTGTCCCGTTCGGCCAGCGCCTTGTCCCGTTCAGCACGCAATTCTTCGAGCTGCTGCTTCAGGTCGGCTACCTCTTTTCTGGTCTTGGCAAGGCGGTCACGATAGCTCTCCACCTTGTCCCGCAGGCTGTTGACCCGGGCCTCGTATTCGTTGCTTGCCTCGACGTGGCCGGTCTCGGTGGCTGGAGCATGCTTTTTCAGCCTGGAGCTGTGGTAGCTGGCAAGGAGGATGTAAATCAGTATGCCGATAACAATCAGAATAATAGTACGTGGCTTCATAGTGCGGCTTCTTGGGCTGTGGTTAGTACTGAATTTGAGGAGATGACATCGGTTGCTGATTAAACGGGTTTGAGGATCAGGGTTGAGAGCGGCGGCAGGGTCAGGGAAAGCGAATGGTCCATCCCGTGAACGGCCTGATCGCTGCTTCGGAGCGGCGAGGGATTGCGGATCCCGCTGCCCTGGTACACATCAAGGTCAGAGTTGATGAGCTCCCGGTATTCTCCGCCACGGGGCACGCCGATCCGGTACTCCTTTCGCACCACCGGCGTGAAGTTGCAGACCACGACCAGGAAATCCTCCCTGTCCCTGGCATAGCGCACATAGGACAGGACCGAGTTGTCGGAATCGTTGGCATCGATCCAGGAGAATCCGCTCCAGTCGAAATCGTTCTCATACAGGGCCGGCTCGCTGCGGTAGACCAGGTTCAGGTCCCGGACAAACCGTTTCAGTCCCTGGTGATTGGGAGCCTTGAGCGCCTCCCATTCCAGTTGCCTGTCGTAGTTCCACTCCTGCCACTGGCCGAATTCACCGCCCATGAACAGGAGCTTTTTGCCCGAATAGGTCCACATGAAACCGAAATAGGCCCTGAGATTGGCGAATTTCTGCCACTCGTCGCCGGGCATCTTGTTGATCAGCGATCCCTTGCCATGCACCACCTCGTCGTGGGACAGGGGCAGGACAAAATTCTCGTGAAAGGCATAGAGCATGCCGAAGGTGAGCTGATTGTGGTGGTACCGCCTGAACAGGGGATCCTTGGCCATGTAGCTCAGGGTGTCGTGCATCCAGCCCATGTTCCACTTGAGGCTGAAGCCGAGCCCGCCCAGGTAGGTGGGCCGGGAGACCATGGGCCAGGAGGTGGATTCCTCGGCAATGGTCAGGATGCCGGGAAAGTTGCCATGTACGACCTCGTTGGTCTTGCGGAGGAAATGGATGGCGTCCAGGTTCTCCCGGCCGCCGTACTTGTTTGGTACCCATTGACCCTCGGGTCGCGAGTAGTCCAGGTAGAGCATGGAGGCCACCGCATCCACCCTCAGGCCGTCAATATGGTACTTGTCCAGCCAGAAGAGGGCATTGGAGATGAGGAAGGAGCGGACCTCGTTGCGGCCATAGTTGAAGATCAGGGTGCCCCAGTCCTGGTGTTCGCCCTGGAGCGGGTCCTCGTGGGAATAGAGATGGGTGCCGTCAAAGTAGTTGAGACCGGAGCCGTCCTTGGGAAAGTGGGCGGGGACCCAGTCCAGGATCACGCCGATGGAGTTGCGGTGGCACTGATCGATGAAGTACATGAAATCGGCCGGTGTGCCGAACCGGCTGGTGGGCGCGAAAAAACCGAGCACCTGGTAGCCCCATGACCCGTCAAAGGGATGTTCGGCAATGGGCATGAGCTCAATGTGGGTATAGCCCATCTCGACCACGTAGGGGATCAGGGTTTCGGCCAGCTCCCGGTAGGTGAGATAGCGCAGGCCCCAGCGTTCATCCGGCAGACGGCGCCAGGAGGCCAGGTGCACCTCGTAGATGGAGAGCGGGCTTTCCAGGGACTGTCGCTCCGCCCGGGCGTCCATCCATTCCCGGTCCTGCCAGGTGTAGGCATCCAGGTTCACGACCACGGAGCCGGTACGTGGCCGCTCCTCCATGAAGAAGCCGTAGGGATCGGACTTGTCAAAGACCTGGCCGTCCTGGGCAGTGATGCGATACTTGTAGACGGTATATTCGGACAGGTCCGGGATAAACAGGGTCCATATCCCGGAGTCGGAGGAGTGCATGGGATGGTGCTGCCCGTTCCAGCCGTTGAATTCGCCGATGACCGACACCTCCCTGGCATTGGGCGCCCATACCGAAAAGACGACCCCGTCCCGGCCATCCATGGTCACCAGGTGGGCCCCCATTTTTTCATAGGCCCGCTCATGGGTGCCTTCGCCCATCAGGTAGCGATCGAAGTCGCTGAGCCAGTTGGCGGTCACGGGCAGGCCGGGTGGTATGTTCAGGGTCATATCGGGTCGTCAGCAATGGTTGTCGTGGTTCAGCGGCACATGCGGCGTCCTGGGCCGTCGGAGGCCGGTGACATGCCGTGACACACAGCGGTGACCGGAACACCTGTTGCCGTGATTGCAGGGATTACACGGAGAACAGGGATGTTATGGAGAAAATATGGTCAAATTGGCGCAATTGTACCGTACCGGAGACAAATTGTCATGCCATTTTCAGCATCTGATTTCGGCCCGCACACATTGTGGCAGCTCCGTTCAGTCGGCATGATAATGAGCTTCAGTTCGGCTGATTTTGCGGGCCTGCACCGGCCGATGCCAACGGGCCTGCAACCGGCCGGCGGCAGGCGAACGGACTCTCCCGGCGCAGCTCGCTACCGGCAGAGACAGAGGATCTCTTCGATGATTTCCGGCGTGTACTCGTTCAGGCGCCAGATCTTTGCCAGGCCCATGGCATTGCGGGCGATCTCCGGGATGTCGGTTGCCGGGATGCCGAGCTCCTGCAGGGAGGCGGGACTGTTGATCCTGCCGAACCAGTTGCGCAGGATGGTGACGGTCCGCGCCGCCAGTTCCCGGTCACTGCACCGTTCCATGTCGGGAAAGGGGAACAGCCGCCGGCAGAGGCCGGCGATGCGCGCCGGTGCTCTCCGGCCGTGCCAGGTGAGCCAGCCCGGGATGACCGCTGACAGGCCGGCCCCGTGCGGTACGTCGTAGAGGGCGCTGAGCGAATGCTCGATCATGTGCATGGGAAAGCCGACCCGGCCCAGGCCGGCGGCGGTGAGGCCGTTGAGGGCCAGGGTCGCGCTCCACATCAGGCTGGCGCGGCCGCCGTAATCGCACGGGTCTGCCAGGCAGCGGTCGCAGGCCTCCATCACGTTTTCGATCAGCCCCTCCATGATCCGGTCCTGGACCGGGGTGTCGGGATCCTGGGTGGTCATGTAGAATTCGAGTACGTGGGCCACGGCGTCCACGGCCCCGTAGGCGGTGTAGTCGGGCGGCACGGTGAAGGTGACCTCGGGGTCAAGGATCGAGGTCCTGGGATAGAGAAGCTGGTTGCCGGTCCCGAATTTCTCCCTGGTCTCCTCGTTGGTGATCACCATGCCGGAGTTCATCTCGGAGCCGGCCGCGGCCAGGGTGAGGACCGTGGTCAGGGGCAGGGTCTTTTTAATGCTCTTGCGGCCGGTGAAGAACTTCCAGACGTCGTGTTCCACCACGCAGCCGGCGCTGATGGCCTTGGCCTCGTCGATGACCGAGCCGCCGCCGACAGCGACGATCACGTCCACGCCATGCTGCCTGGCCAGGCCGATTCCCTGGCGGACATGGGAGAGCACCGGGTTGGAACGTACACCGCCGTGCTCGACGATCTCCACCCCGGCCCCTGCCAGGGAGGCCCTGACCCGGTCGAGGAGACCGGAGCGGCTGCTGCTGCCCCGGCCGTAGACCAGCAGGCACCTGCCGCCACAGGCCGCGGTCTCCGGGCCGATGGCCGGCACCGTGTTTCGGCCGAAGAGGATCTTGGTGGGAATATGAAAGACGAAGTTTTGCATGGGATAGCCGTTTTCCTGTTCTGTGTTACCTGGATCGGTGGTTGAGCAGGTGTTTCTGCTGCCGTTTGAGCCGAAGGTTGGTGAAAAACCAGTAGGAGAAGAAATAGGTGAACAGGCCGGTGGGGATCGCCAGGATCATGCCGCCGGTCATCATGACCATGATCGCGTCCATGCTCAGGTGGCTCAGGGTGTGCAGGCTGTCCAGCAGTCCCTGGCCCCGGAGCTGTTCCAGGACCTGCTGGATCCGTTCCCAGTTCAGGCGGCCCGGGAGAAAGAAATTGCCGATCTTCCAGGCCAGGTAGTACTGGGGCGCGAAGGTGAGGGGGTTGCTGACAATGGTGCCGGCGATGATGGCGGCCACGGTGGAGACCCGCAGCAGCAGGGTCAGGGAGACGATGATGATGGTGTGCAGCGGCAGGGTGGGGGTGATGGCCACGGCAGCGCCGATGGCGGAACCCATGGCCAGCGAGGCGGGGGATCCCTGCAGCCGCTTGAAGCGGAGATAGTAGTACCTGGCCGTGCGGCGGAGGTCCCACTTCATCGGTCATACCACGCGACAAGCCGTACGCCGGCACAGGGACGGGCCACCTCTGCCAGGGTACAGTTTTGAGGAAATGAAAACAACGGGTCGACAATCCTGGGCCCGGGTCCGGCGGGCCTTGCCCGCCGCTGGGCCGGTGCCGGAAGACCGGTATGGCAAATCATGAATCGCATGTGTCGGTTTCCATGGCAGCACGGATGCTGCGGCTCAGCCTGACAAAGTCTTCGATCTCCAGCCGCTCGGCCCGCACCGAGGGATTGATGGCGGCCTTCCCGATGCAGGCGGCGAGCCGCTCCTTGTCACGCACCAGTCCCGTGGACGCCAGGGCGTTGAGCAGGGTCTTGCGGCGCTGGCCAAAGGCGCCCCCGACGATCCGGCGCAGCAGCCTGCGGTCGAATTCGCCCAGCCGGCTGACACGCTGCGGTACCGGGTGGAAGGTGAGCCGCACCACCATGGAGTCGACCCTGGGCCGGGGGTGGAACTCGGCAGGCCCGATGTCGAGCAGGGGCGTAACCTCTGCGCAGGCGGCCAGGAGGACACCGGGCACACCATACTCCTTGGTGCCCGGTTTTGCCAGCAGCCGCCGCGCCACCTCCTTCTGGAGCATGACCACCGCGGTCTCGATCAGCTCGAAGTGCTCGATGAGGCGGAAGATGAACTCGGTCGAGATGGAGTAGGGCAGGTTGGCGATGATCCGGAGCCGACCGCCGGCCTGTTCGGTCAGCGCGGCCATATCCACCTGCAGCACGTCGGCATGGATAAGGGTGACGTTGGCAGGCAGGTCCCTCTTCTCCTCGTGCATCCTGACGATACCCGAGTCGGCCTCGAGGCCGATGACCCGGGCCGCGGCCCCGGCCAGGGGCACGGTCAGGGCACCCAGGCCCACGCCCACCTCGATCACCGTGTCCCCGGGCCGGACACCGGCCGCGGCGACGATCCGCTCGGCGGTATGGCGGTGGACCAGGAAGTTCTGGCCCAGCTTTTTCTTCGGCGCCAGTCCCTGCTGCCGGAGAATGTCGCGTGTGTTCTGGTATGACATGGGCACCCTGCGCTCAGTCCAGTTTGTGTTTGGTCATCCTCTTCTTTCTTACCTTGATGAAGAAGAGAAGGGAAGCATAATAGACCAGCAGGCCGGCGGGCAGACCGATCAGGATGCCGCCGCAGAGAAGGACGGCGATGGTATTGAAGCCCAGGTGGAGAAAGGTCTGGATCCCCTGCCAGAGGCTCTCATGCCGGATCAGGTGGAGGACACTCTGGAGCTGTTCCCAGCTGATCCGGTCCGGCAGCAGCATGTTGCCCACTTTCCAGGTGAAGTAGTACTGGGGAAGGAAGGTAAGCGGGTTGGAGACCGCGGTCGCCGCGATCAGCGCCGCAAGGGTGTTGATCCGGAGCAGAATGGTCAGCGGGATAAGAATGATGGTCTGGATCGGCATCAGCGGCACGATGCCGATGAAGACGCCGAACCCCGTACCCACGGCAAGGGAGCGGGGATCGCCGCGCAGGCGCGTGAAGCGGAGAAAGTAGTATCGTATCGTGCGGCTGATCGTGAGCATCCTGGGTTCAGTTGAGGGGAGACCTGGAATAGACGTCCGTATCCGGTGTCACCACGCTGCCCTGCAGGTAGCGGTGATAGCCGGCGATCCCGATCATGGCCGCATTGTCGGTGCAGAAGACAGGACTGGGGGCGTAGAAGGCGATATCTTCCCGGCGGCATCGTTCCCCGAGGAGCCGGCGCAGCCTGGGATTGGCGGCCACGCCGCCGCCCAGGACCAGGGCGGGACTGTTGGTCCGCCTGGCTGCCCGCACCGCCTTTTCCACCAGGACCTCGACCACCGCCTCCTGGAACGAGGCGCAGATATCGGCCACCGGCAGGGGCTGCCCCTGTTGGCGTAACCTGTTGACCTGGTTCACCACCGCGGTCTTGAGACCGCTGAAGCTGAAGTCCAGGCTCTCCTCGTCCAGCCAGGCCCTGGGAAAGGAGAAGGCCTCCGGGTCACCGTGGCGGGCCATGTCGCTCACCGCCGGGCCGCCGGGATAGCCCAACCCGAGCAGCTTGGCCACCTTGTCAAAGGCCTCGCCGGCCGCGTCGTCACGGGTGCGGCCGAGGACCTCGAAGGTGGTTTCGTCGGTCACGGCAAAGAGCGAGGTGTTGCCGCCGGAGACCACCAGCGCGGTGTAGGGAAAGCCGGGATATTCCTTTTCCAGCCGGATGGAGAGCAGGTGGCCGGCCATGTGGTCCACGTCCACGCAGGGAATATTCCTGACCAGGGCCAGGGTCTTGGCAAAGGTGAAGCCCACCAGCAGGGAGCCCACCAGGCCCGGACCCCGGGTGGCGGCGATGAGTTCGATGTCGGCAAGTTCGACCCCTGCCTCGGTCAGGGCCTGGGCAGTCACCGGCCAGATGGCCTCGATATGGCGGCGGGAGGCGAGTTCTGGCACAATGCCACCGAAACGGGCATGCACGTCGAACTGGCTGCTGATGACACTGGAGAGCAGGACGCGGTCGTCTTCCAGGACCGCGGCCGCCGTGTCGTCGCAGGAACTTTCTATGGCGAGTATGAGCATCTGGCGCGGCCCGTGTTGCAATCAGGAAGGTTCAATGGTAACTAGTGTCTGTCCGGTGGCGGCCGGCACGCCGGGTATGCCGCGTTGTGTCGTTTTCTTCCGCCATGCAGCCGCACCGGATAGGTCCCTGGACAGGCAGCCACATGCCGTCAGCCGGTTTTCGGCAGATCCCGCCCGGCATGGGATGACAGGATACGGCCAACGCAGGATATACATCAAATTTTTTGCAGGTCAACCGAAACTTCATGAACACGCACAATGGCGGCCCCGGCACGGACGGCGAGGCACTGACAGATCTTTTCTCCCGCACCATCTCCTACCTGCGTCTGTCCCTGACCGACCGCTGCAACCTCAGGTGCATGTACTGCGTGACCGAGGAGGAGGAAAACGGCTGCCTGGGCAAGCTCGCCCACGATGAACTGCTCACCTACGAGGAGCTGCTGCGGGTGGTGCGGGTGGCGGTGGGGATGGGGATCTCCAAGCTGCGGCTGACCGGGGGCGAGCCCCTGGTGCGCAGGAACATCATGTCCTTTATCCGGCGGCTGGCCGACATCGGGTCCCTGGCCGACATCCGCATCACCACCAACGGCGTGCTGCTCGAGCGGTATGCCACCGGCCTGGTGGCGGCGGGGGTGACCAAGGTCAATATCAGCCTGGACAGCCTGCGGCGGGACCGGTTCGCGGATATAACCGGGGTCGACTGCTTTGACCGTGTCTGGCGGGGGATCGAGACGGCGCTGGCGGCAGGGTTCTCGCCGGTCAAGATCAACATGGTGGTGATGCGCGGCATCAACGACGATGAACTGGAGGACTTTGCCGAACTCTCCCGGCGCATGCCCCTGCAGGTGCGTTTCATCGAGTTCATGCCCATGGGCAGTTCCAGCCGCTGGAACCGGGATACCTACATGCCAACGGACGAGATCATGGAGCGCATCGGGCGGTTGGGGGAACTGGTGCCGCTGCAGCGGGGCAGGGCGGACGGGCCGGCCAGGGTCTTTCGCCTGGCCGGGGATACGGCGGGATCGCTGGGGTTCATCAGCCCCATCAGTCACCATTTCTGTGACCGGTGCAACCGGCTGCGGCTGACCTCGGAGGGAATGCTGCGCTCCTGTCTGCTCCACGACGAGGAGACCGACCTGCGCAGCGTCCTGCGCTCATCGGGCTGCACGGATGACAGGATCAGGGAAACCCTGCTTGCCGCCATCCGCAACAAGCCGCGCGGCCACCAGATGGAAGAGCGTCTCCGGGAGCGCGGCGGCGACTGTCACGGCCGCATGTCGCGCATCGGCGGCTGAACCGGGACTTGCACCGGTCAGGGCCGCCCGGGGGCTGCAGCCAGGCAGCGCAGGCCCGCGATCCTGCCGAGGTGGGCCGCGTCGCGGCGGTCTACCGGCAGGACCATGCCCTGGGCCTGGAAACGGTAGACGCGGCCGGTCCGCGGCCCGCGCACGATGAGCATGGTGGGGCCGGTATACTCGACCGGGACCACCGG
>DRKI01000030.1 GCA_011051875.1 Desulfobulbus sp.
GGTTCCACCCGTTCCCATTCCGAACACGGAAGTTAAGCTCCTCAGCGCCGATGGTACTGCACGGGAGACCGTGTGGGAGAGTAGGTCGCCGCCGAATCTTTTCCAGGCAAAAGCCTCCTTCTCGACAACGGGTTGGAGGCTTTTTTCATCTCTGAATCACCGTACACCCGGTTCCATCTCCCTGGTATTATCTCCAAATTGCAGATGGGTGCATCGCTCAATTCAGGTTCCTGGCCATTGATCCCCGGGCCTGAATATTGTGAAGGTTTGAGCGCGTGCAGATGGGGTCTCCTGTGACCGCTGACGGGTTGGTTGCCCGGGAACCGCCGCAGGCCCGGCTCCTGGCTGCCACACTCACTGTCCGGGGGACGACCCTGCCTGCTCATTGGCTTTCCGGTACCCCGCCGCAGTCCCCACCGTTCCGTTTTTCCTCAAGCACCCTCTTCACCTCCTGCGCCAGCTGTTCCGCGGTAAAGGGCTTTGCCAGGTAGCCGTTGATGCCCATCTCCCGTGACGACTCTGCCGTCACATGTTCACTGTAGCCCGTGCACAGCAGGACCGGCATGGTGGGTTCGATCCTCTTGATCCGGTCATAGAGCTGGAGACCGGTCATGTCTGGCATGGCCATGTCGGTAATCACCAGGTCCAGGGAACCGTGCAGTTCGTTGAAGGCCTCCAGGGCCTGCAGACTCGAGGTGTGTCCATACGTCACATACCCGGCCTGCTCCAGGACCTGGACCTCGTAATCAACGATCTGCTGCTCGTCATCAACCACCAGGATCCTCCCCTCTCCGGTCTCGATACGGGTGTCCCTGGCCTCCTGTTCGACCACCGCCGCATCGACCTCGGGCAGGTAGACCGAAAAACAGCTCCCCTTGCCAGGTTCCGATTCAACCGTGACCGCGCCGCCATGATCATTGACAATCCCGTGTACAACCGACAGCCCCAGGCCGGTTCCCTCGTCCTTCTTCCTGGTGGTGAAGTAGGGCTCGAAGATGCGGTTGATATATTCCGGCGCGATGCCGCGGCCATTGTCCTCGACCCGCAGCCGGACATATCTGCCGCCGCTCAGGTTGCCCAGCTCCACGCCCTTGCGCGCATCCACCTCGACGGTGTCGAGACTGACCCTGATCCAGCCGGTATCGTGGGCAAGGGCCTGGTAGGCATTGGTGCAGAGGTTCATGATCACCTGGTGGATCTGGGTGGGATCCGCCCTGACCATGGCCCTGGTCTCGATATCGGCGATGAGATCAATATTGGCCGGCAGGCTCGCGCGCAGGAGTTTCAGTACCTCTTTGACGATCATGGAGACCTGGAGCGAGGCCACGTGCTTCTCGGTCTGCCTGCTGAAGGTGAGAATCTGGTCAATGAGCTTGGCCGCCCGGTCGGCCGCCCGGATGATCTCCTGCAGGTTCGATGAAAGCAGGGGATCAGAACCGGCTCGCAGAAGCGACAGCTCGGCAAATCCGAGGATCGCGGTGAGGATATTATTGAAGTCATGGGCGACTCCGCCCGCCAGGGTGCCGATGGCCTGCATCTTCTGCGACTGCCGTATCTGCCGTTCCTGGAGAACCTGCCTGGTGATATCCCGCTTCACGGCAACGTAGTGCTTGATCTCGCCGGCATTGTTCCGTACCGGGGTAATGGTGGATTCCTCCTCGAACAGGGTCCCATCCTTCTTCCTGTTGATCAGGGTTCCCCGCCAGACCCTGCCCCTGGAGATATCCTGCCAGAGGAGCTGGTAATGGTATTTCTGCAGCTTGCCCGAGTTGAGGAAACGGGGATTCCTGCCGATCACCTCGTCGTAGGTGTAGCCGGTGATCTTTTCAAAGGCGGGGTTGACATACTCGATATTCCCCTCCAGGTCAGTGATAATCACCGATTCAGCCACCTGTTCGACAGCAGCGGCAAGCAGCCTACGCCGCTCCTCGCTCTTGAGCCGCTCACTGATGTCGTGAAAGATCCCCTGCACCACTTCCCGGCCGCCGATACTGGTTCTGGAGGCACTGATCTCCACCGGTATCCTGCTGCCGTCACTATGCTGGACAAAGACATCATGCAATCCCTCGGTCGCTGTCCGATAGTCATGATCCTGAAAACGCCGGCGGTGCCGTTCACGGTCTTCGTCCGGATAGAGCTCGGTATGGTGCATCCCCACGATCTCGCTGACAGGCCTCCCGATCAGCTCCGCTGCCCGCTTGTTGGCATCCAGGATGATACCGGTCTCGGCATCGGCGACAAAGATGGCATCGTTGGCCGTCTCCAGCAGGAGGCGGTATCGTTCCCTGGACTCGAGAAGTCTCTGTTCCGCCTCCTTCTGCGCCGTGATATCGGTCAGGGTGGCCAGGACCAGGTGCGACTCCGGTGCCGGAAGGACATCGATACTGAGGATGGTACTGATGGGACGGCCATCAAGGGTAAGAAAAGGAAACTCGAGGGAAAAATGATGCCGTTCGGCATAGAGATTCTGAAAAAGGCGGATAAAGGATTCGCGGGCCCGGGGAGTAAGCAGCCTGGGAAGGTTGTTGTACAGATACTCCCGGTCCGGGGTTCCGAACAG
The DNA here is from genome assembly GCA_011051875.1 of Desulfobulbus sp. Taxonomy (GTDB): domain Bacteria; phylum Desulfobacterota; class Desulfobulbia; order Desulfobulbales; family Desulfobulbaceae; genus DRKI01. Next base: position 2,561 of record DRKI01000030.1, read on the forward strand.
CTCCAGGGTGGCCGGATTGACATCCACCACCCGGATCCTGGTCAGCACGTCGTCCAGCAGAGCGGGGTTCTCCCGCAGGTACCTGTCGGCCCGGGTCACCTTCTGTCGGTGGAGGGTCCGGATAATGTCGTGCAGGCCGGAGAGATCCACAAGCCAGAGCGAACTGGAGGAGTTCTGGAACAGGGAACGGAGCCGCTGTTCGCTCCGGGCAAGTTCCGCATCCACCTTCTGGCGCTTGGCAATATCCTTCTGCACCGTTGCCAGGAGGGTGGCCGTCTCGCAGGCATCGCGCAGCCGAAGGGCTGCATACTGGAACAGATCGATCTCCTCGCCGCTCCACCCGCTGTCATCGAAGGACCGCTGAAGACAGAGTCCCCAGGCCCGGTCATTCTTCATTTTCAGGGCCATGGCCAGTTCCGACCTGATGGGCGGTACCCCGGCCTCCCGGCACCAGTCGGTCCAGGCATCTCCGCCCAGCCGTACCACGGGAGCCTCGCTGCGCAGCATATCCCGCATCAGGTCGGCCAGTTCCGGATTGACCCGGACCTTCTCCATCCCCTCCGGCACGGACAGCAAATCGGGCCTGGCGCTCTCGCACCGTATCTGGCAGAGCCCTGCTTCCGGATCACAGGGATAGAGCAGACAGGCCCGGTCCACTTGAAGCACCTCGCAAAATCGTCCGAGTGCGGCCTCCATTATCTCCATGGAATCTGATTCCCGGTTAAAGATATCGGTCAACCGCTTCAGTCGTTCCAAGATCTGGCTTGCCATATTCCGCCCTGCAATAAAACCGGTAACCGGGGACCAGGAGACCATTCCGACGGACATCGCACAGCGGGATTCCGCCAGGATGGTTCCGATTGTCAGCCACACTTCTCTTCTGCGGCACACGGAAAGAAAATTACAACATTAGTCAACTCCTGCCGCAAAATCAAGCCATTGCTCCTGTAGCGAAAAAGATCCGCCCCGGCAAATCCCTTCTTGTCGAAAGAATCAGAACCGCTATAATACCAGCCATTGATCCGAAAGGCCTCTCCCCCAGTCAATTGCACGATTGCCCACCGCCCATGCATGTTCTGCTCACCGGATTCCGCACCCCCATGCCTTCGCCTGGCCGGCAAGCCGTGCCAGGACTGTTTGAGCAGCGCACACCATGAAACCGAAACAGACGGCGGGAACACTGTACGTGGTGGCCACGCCCATCGGCAATCTTGACGACATCAGCCAGCGCGCCATCCGTATTCTGGCCGAAGTCGACCTGATCGCCAGCGAGGATACCCGTCACACCGGCAGACTGCTGCGCCACCTGGGAATCAGGACCCCCCTCACCAGTTATTACCGGGAAAAGGAACACCACAAGGCCGAGCTGCTGCTGCCCAGGCTGCTGGCCGGCGAGGACATCGCCCTGGTCTCGGATGCCGGTACGCCGGGCATCTCCGATCCGGGCGCGGTGCTGGTGGGCATGGCACGGGAAAACGATATCACGGTTGTTCCCGTCCCCGGGCCGTCGGCGCTCACCGCCGCCCTGTCCGCGGCAGGCCTGCGGGAGGGCGCCTTCTACTTCGGAGGCTTTCCGCCGGCACGGCAGGAAGCAAGAAAAAAGTTTCTCACCCCCCTCGCCGCCCTGCCCTGCACCCTGGTGTTCTACGAATCGCCGCATCGCATCCGCAAGTGCCTTGCCGACTGCCTGGAGATCTTCGGTGACCGCCCTGCCCTGCTCTTTCGGGAATTGACCAAGATGCACGAGGAATGCCTGCAGGGTACCCTCTCTCAGCTCCTGGCCGGAACCCGGGAGCGGGTGCGGGGCGAGCTGGTGCTCGTTATCCATGGCGCCCCTGCAGCCACCCGGGACCAGCCGGCCGAGCTCGACGATCTGATCCGATGGTACCGCGACCAGGCCGGAAGTTCGCTCAAGGACGCGGTGCGCCGGATTTCCTCTGACCTGGCCATCTCCCGTTCCAGGCTGTATCGGAGGGCGCTTGCCATCTGGAACGACAAACCGCCGGAGTCGTCACCCGATGACGGGGCATGACAGGAACAGGCAATCGTGCTAAGGTCTGGACAGCGCCTGCCTGCCCGCCGCCTCGACTGCCCGGGCGAACAGTCGCATTGCATGGCCGCAGGGACACAGGCCCCCGCTTCACTGGGTCGAATGGGGCGGAACGAACAGAA
>DRKI01000031.1 GCA_011051875.1 Desulfobulbus sp.
CGGCGCCCATCAATCCCGGGCCTGCCGCCGACAGCGGCCACGACCAGAAAGACACCATTATGAACCTACGCGCCATGCTGCGGGAGAACGGCCTGTGGGCTCTCCTCTGGCTTCTGCTCCTGGCGGCCTCCCTCTATGCACGGCCACCCATTCCCATCGACGAGACCAGGTATCTCTCCGTGGCCTGGGAAATGTGGCGTTCCGGCAACTTCCTCGTACCGCACATCAACGGCGTACCGTACAGCCACAAGCCGCCGCTCCTTTTCTGGCTCATTCATCTCGGCTGGTGGCTGTTCGGGGTCAACGAGTGGACCGCCCGCGTGACGCCGCCCCTGTTCGGCCTGGGCGCCATTCTCCTTGCCCGGAGCCTGGCGGTGCGCCTCTGGCCGGATGATCCGGCCGTTCGCCGGCTGGTGCCTCTTTTCCTGCTCGGGAGCTTCTTCTGGGCCCTGTTTTCCACCCTGACCATGTTCGACATGCTGGTGGCATTCTTCAGCCTGGCGGCCCTGCATGGTCTCCTGCTGGCCCACCAGGGCAGGCCGGTGGCCGGCTGGGCCCTGTTTGCCCTGGCCCTGGCGCTGGGGGTACTGGCCAAGGGGCCCGTGATCCTGGTCTACGTGGCCGGTCCGGCCCTGCTGGCCCCCCTGTGGCAGGAGCGAAAGGGTGCTGCCTGGCTCGGCTGGTACGGCGGATTCCTGGCCGCCGTGGCCGTGGCCTGCGGCCTGGCCCTGGCCTGGGCCATTCCCGCGGCCATAGCCGGTGGCGAGGAATATGGACAGACCCTCCTGGTCGGCCAGACCGCCGGCCGCATGGTCCGTTCCTTTGCCCACCAGCGCGCCTTCTGGTGGTACCTGGCGTTCCTGCCCCTGCTCATGCTGCCCTGGACCTTGTGCGGCTGTCTGTGGCGGGGCCTGGGTCGGGTGACCCTGTCCCGCTCCCTGGCGGTCCGGTTCTGCCTGACGGCGCTGGTGCCGGCCTTCCTCTTCCTCTCTTTGGTCAGTGGCAAGCAGGTCCATTACCTTCTGCCCCTGCTGCCCGTGTTCTACCTGGCCGCGGCCCGCGGTTTCGGCCTGGTCACGGAAGAACGTCGCCCCGGCATCCTGCCGGTCACGTTCTTTTTCCTGCTGCCGGCCGCCGTCATCCCCGTGCTTTCCCTGCTGCCGCTGCAGGGTGGCGATGCGTGGCCGCTGACCCGGCTGCCGGCCTGGTTCGGTCTTGGCCCGCTGTTCGCCGCCCTGGTTCTGTGGACCATGCGCCATGCCGGTACGATCACCCTGGTCAGGACGATCGCCACGGTCTCGGTCCTGGTCCTGGTCTTTCTGCAGCTTTCCCTGCGTACCTCCCTGCACCGGCTCTATGAACCGGGTGATATCTTTGCCGCGATGCACCAGGCCCAGGAACATGGCTTCGATATCGCTGTCTATCCGCCGCGCCTCGCGGACCAGTTCCAGTTTGCCGCCCGCCTGTCCAGGCCCCTCATCCGGCAGCCGATCCTTCCCAAGGAGCTGGTCTGGTCCTATCACCACCAGGAGGGGGGGTACTGCCTGCTTTTTGTCGAGGATGAAAAAGATTTGTGGCTGCTTGAACACGAAGGCGTTAAAACGCGTTACAATAACGGCTGGCTGATCTTCCGGCCCGCTCGCGGTCTGTATGACGAGTACCTGGTCATGGAGCGGAAAAGGAAGGAACAGGGCCGGACCCGGTAGTGGACGCAACAGGCAGGATGGAAGCTGTCACAGGTACCCCGCCTCTTGCAGCAATTCTCTGATAAGGAAGACGTGTCATGACCTACCTGCAGGCGATCGTCCTTGGCATTGTCCAGGGGCTGACCGAGTTCATCCCCGTGTCCAGCTCGGGGCACCTGGTTCTTGTTCCCCATCTCCTGGGATGGCGGTTCTCCCACGCCCAGGCCTTTGTCTTCGATGTCCTGGTGCAGTGGGGAACCCTGTTTGCGGTCTTTATCTATTTCCGCTCCGACCTGGTCACCATCGGCCTGGCCTTCGTCCGGGGCGTGGTGCGCGGCAAACCCTTTGCCGATGCCGACTCCCGCATGGGCTGGTACCTGGTCCTGGCCACCCTGCCCGCTGTGGTGGCGGGCCTTGCCGCAAAGGACCTCGTCGAGTCGGCCTTTGCCAGTCCCCGGGCCACCGGCCTTTTCCTGCTTTGCACGGCGTTGCTGCTGGTGATCGCGGAGAGGGTGGGTCACCGCAACCGGTCCATGGAGGAGATGACCTGGGGGGATGCCCTCTGGATCGGTTGCTCCCAGGTCCTGGCCCTGCTGCCCGGAATCTCACGCTCCGGGTCCACCATTGCCGGCGGCATGACCCGGCACCTGGACCGGTCCGCGGCGGCCCGGTTCTCGTTTTTGATGTCCGTGCCGGTGATGGTCGGCGCCGGGGTGCTGGCCCTGGGTGACCTGGCCGCGCTGCCGGCAACAGATCATTTCCTGCAGCCACTTCTGGCCGGTTTCCTGGCCGCGCTGGTCTCCGGTTATATCGCAATCCGGTGGCTTCTGGCCTATCTCAGCAGACATTCGCTGTACGGCTTTGCTGTCTATTGCGTGGTGCTGGGACTCCTGGTCCTGTTTCTCTGACCGGCTACGCCGCCCTTCAGCTTAGGCAGGCGTACCGGAAGACAGTTATGGATTCATGACAGAACTGCTTGCCCAGCTGGTTTCATGGCTTGGTGCCCACCCGCACCTGGCGGGCATCGCGATCTTCTGCATCGCCTTTGCCGAGTCCATGGCCGTGATCGGCCTCCTGGTGCCGGGCGCGGCCCTGATGCTCGCCAGCGGTGCCCTGATCGCCGCCGGCGCCCTCCCGTTCTGGCCGACCATGGCCTGGGCCGCTGCCGGCGCCATAATGGCGGACGGGTGCAGCTTCTGGCTCGGCCACCACTACCGTGAAAACATCCGCTCCTTCCGCCTGCTCGCCAACCACCCGCACATGCTGGCCCAGGGCGAACGCTTTTTCCGGCACCATGGTGGCAAGTCAGTGTTCATCGGCCGTTTTGTCGGTCCGGTCCGACCCGTTATCCCCTTGGTTGCCGGCATGCTCGGCATGCGCCCCCTGCAGTTTGTGCTCTATAATGTCCTCTCCGGCCTGCTCTGGGCCCCGGCCTACCTGTTGCCCGGCATGGCCTTCGGCGCCTCCCTGAGCCTGGCCGGCGAGGTGGCGGGCCGCCTGGCCCTGTTCATCGGCAGCCTGGTCCTGGGCGGCTGGCTGGTTTTTGCCATGGCCCGCAGGATTGTCCGGTACGCCCTGGTCCGTTTCCCGGTCTGGGAGGAGCGGCTGCTGCGCGCTGTCCGCAACTCACCGCTTCTCCATCGCTGGCTGGGCGGGCTTTTGTTCCGGGAGCTCTCCCTGCTCCGGCCCCTCCTCCTCTTTGTCGTGCTCTTCTTTGCCAGCGGCTGGGTCTTTCTGCGGATCACCAGGGACGTTCTCCAGGGTGATCCCCTGGTCCTCGTGGATCACTACCTTTTCAACCTGCTGCAGGGTCTGCGCACGCCCTGGGGCGATACCCTGATGACAGCCATGACCATGACCGGTGATGCGGCCGTGCTCGTTGCCATGGTGGTCCTTGCCTGCTGCTGGCTGCTGTGGAAACGCGCCGGCTATTCGGCCCGTTTTCTCGGCATTACCACCGGCGGCGGATTCCTGCTGGTCTACACCATCAAGAACGTGACCCGGATTCCGCGGCCCTCGGACCTGTACCAGGGGATGGTGCAGTGGGCCTTTCCCAGCAGCCATGCCACCATGGCCGTGGTGGTCTACGGTTTTCTCGCCCTGCTCTGCGGCCGGGAGCTGGAGCCGGGGCGCCGGTGGCTGCCCGGTGCCCTGGCCATCCTTCTCATGGTCGGCATTGGTTTTTCCCGGCTCTATCTCGGCGCTCACTGGTTCTCCGATGTCGCTGCCGGCTATGCCCTGGGCGCGGCCTGGCTGATCCTCATGGCGGTGAGCTATTTTCACCGGGTGCCGGTCTGCAGGTACCATGGCCTGTGCCGGCTGGTGTCAGCGGGGTTCATCCTGGTGGTCTTGTTGCACTGGTCTGCCGGCTTTGCAGAGAACAGGGCCCGGTACCAGGTCCGGGAGAGTTCGGTAAGGATGGAGTTTTCCGGCTGGCTCCGGGGGGGATGGCGGGAGATGCCGTCCGCGCGCCAGGACCTGGAAGGGGAACAGGAGCAGTTTTTCAACCTGCAGTATGCGGGCCGTCCCTCCTGGCTGGAACAGGAACTGGCCGGCATCGGCTGGCGCCGGCCGGTGCCGCTCACCGCGGCCTCCTGCCTGCGTTGGCTCGCTGCGGACCCCGATCCGCTGGGCCTGCCGGTGCTGCCCCAGGTTCATGCCGGTCACCACGAGGTGCTGCTCATGGTCCGGCCGCTGGCTGGCAGCAGGTCGTCGTTCCTCGCCCTGCGATTGTGGCCGGCCGGGGTGGAGCTCGACTCCTGCAGGCTCTACCTCGGCACGGTGACCAGGATGGAGATCCGGTCCTACCTGGGCCTGATCAGGCTGCCGCGGACCGGGACCGTGGTGCAGGCGGCAGGGCTGGAGATCCCGGCCACAGTGGGCAGACAGAGGGTGCGCCGGTCCGATGGCCGGGAGCTGCTGCTGCTCTGGCAGCCGGGAGAGGGGAGGGAGATGACCGGGACGCAGGGGCCGACATCGCAGGCCGGCCGCAGTGGGGCAGCGCTGTTGCGCTCAGGCATTGCCCTGTTTGGTGGAGATGGCGTGTTCCCTGGCAAAGTCGAGCATCCTGCGGATGGAGATCACGGCCCTGCGGCGGATATCCTCGTCGACCAGGATCTCGTTGCGGCCACTCTCCAGGGTGGCGGCCAGGTTGCGCAGGCCGTTCATGGCCATCCAGGGGCAGCGGGCGCACGATTCGCAGGTGGCGCCCACGCCGGCGTTGGGCGCCTCGAGGAAGATCTTGTCCGGGGCCGCCTCTTTCATCTTGTAGAAGATACCGGGCTCGGTGGCGACGATGAACCGGCGGGCCTCCATGTCCCTGGCAGCGTTGATCAGGGCGGTGGTGGAGCCGACAGCGTCGGCCAGGGCAATGACGTCTTCCGGTGATTCCGGGTGCACCAGCACGGCGGCATCCGGATACCGGGCCTTCATCTGCCGGATTCCGTCGGCCTTGAACTTCTCGTGCACCACGCAACTGCCGGGCCAGAGGAGCATCTCGCAGCCGGTCCGGCTGCGGACATAGGAGCCCAGGTACTTGTCCGGGGCCCAGAGAATTTTTTTGTTCTGCCCGGCCAGGTGGCGGACAATGGGCAGGGCGATGCCCGAGGTGACCACCCAGTCGGCCCGGGCCTTGACCTCGGCGCAGGTATTGGCATAGACCACCACGGTATGGTCGGGATGGCTGTCGCAGAACCGGGAGAACAGCCCGGGCGGGCAGTCGAGGTCCAGGGAGCAGGTGGCCTCGGGGTCAGGCATGAGAACCCGTTTTTCCGGGTTGAGGATCTTGGCCGTCTCGCCCATGAAACGGACCCCGGCCACCACCAGGGTGGTGGCGGGATGCTCGGAGCCGAAGCGGGCCATCTCCAGGGAATCGGCCACATGACCGCCGGTCTCGTCGGCAAGCTGCTGCAGGTCGTCGGAGGTGTAGTAGTGGGCCACCAGGACAGCGTTCTGCTCTTTGAGCAGCTTTTTGATCCGCTCGATCAGGGCCTCCTTCTCGCCCGGCGCATACTCGGCGGCCTGGTGTTCGGCCACGGCCCGGGCCTGCTCGATGAGGTCATCGGCAATGGTCGGGGCCAGGTTCAGCTCTTCCCTGGTGATTGTTGTATCCATGGCGGTTTCCCGGTCAGATGAAAAAATATGTAACCGATCACGGGATATCCAATTACCCCGGATCAGTACAGGAGACTTGGAAGCGGTTGCAGGGGGCGGCTACGGTGGGCCGGAACTGTTGCCCTGTAGTTGTTCAATCTAATGGTACACGGTGGTGGTGTCAAGCGCGTGTTGTCCGCTGGACAGCCGTAACTGACCGCCGGGGATGCTTTTCACTGACCGCTTATGGGGCGCGCAGGCACAGCCGGCAGCCTGGCTGACCAGGGGGGCGTTGCGGCTGTCGGAGCAGGGAAGGTGCGGAACCGGAGAATTCAGGTGAAAATGGAAAACGATCTGGGGTATATCTTGGGACGGGCGGGCTGACCATGATACCTGAACAACACGACATGAGAACGATGAACAGAGAGCATACAACCACTTCGGCGCATCGTCTTCACGGGACCTGGGTCCCGCTTTTCTCTTCCCTCGGCTTTCTGGTCCGGCACCTGAAGCTCCTGGCCCTGGCCCTGTTGCTGGTGCTGCTCACGGGGTTGCTGACCTGGCTCGGCTACCTGGGGGCCATTGATTTCATCAACTCCCTCACCGGCCACTTCTTCCAGCAGCCGCCGGTCGGGGAGGGGATCTGGGGCTGGCTGCAGACCTGGGGCTGGCTGGCGCTCAAGTTTGTTTTTGTCCTCGTGACCCGGGTGGTGGCCTTTTATCTTGCCTTCCTGCTCGCTTACTGCCTGACCACGCCGGGCTATGTTCTTTTGAGCAATGCCACGGAAAAGATCTACCTGGGCGGTGCCTTTCCGGCCGAGGGCGGTTTCACCCTCGCAGGGGTGATCACGGACCTGGTCGAGGGCATCAAGATCGGCATCGTCGGCATCCTGGTCACCGTGGTGGCCCTGTTTGCCAACTTTATCCCGGTCATCGGCCAGGGCGTCGTCTTTCTGATCTATACCTTCTACTCGGCCCTGATGTTTGTCGACTACCCTGCCTCGAGTCTCCGCTGGAGCCTGGGCCGCAAGATCAGGTGGGTCATCCGCCACCGCAACAGGTCCTTCCGCCTGGGCTTCCTGCCGGCACTGGTCAGCATGATCCCGCTGGTCAATATCTTTTTCATGGCCCTGCTCTTTCCCCTGTTCACCGTCCACACCACCCTCAACTTCATGTCAGTGGAGGCCGGCGGGACAGGTGGGCAGGAGGGACAGCCACGGCCGTGATGCCGGGGGGCGGACTTCCTGTCAACCGTTCTCCGATTTCCTGATCAGGACCGACCAGGCTCCGTCCTCGAGTCGCCTGCGCCCGAGAATGGTGTGGCCCTCCTTTTCCGCCGAGGCCGGCACGTTGTGCACCGGCGGCCCGTCGTCGAGGATGATCTCCAGTACCTGGCCCGGCGTTAGCGCGGCCAGCTCCACCTTGGCATAGACCAGGTTCATGGGGCAGCCCACGCCGCGGCAGTTTTTTCTTGCGTCAATCGTTGTTTCCGCTGTCATATTCCGCTCCCTGTATGATTTCAATTTCTTCCGGGTACACCCGGCCCTTACGGATCCGGAAGGACCGGGTTACCGGATCCGGCCCGGCCATGGAGACGATCACGTAGCTGATGTCCGGGTCAAAGGCCAGCCTGATGTCTTCCGTCGACGGCCGGGCCGGTGTCGCCGGGTGGCTGTGGTAGACCGCCACCGGTCGCAGGTTGCGGCTGCGCATGTCGCCGATGGCGGCAAACTGCTCGCCGGGGTCCATGCTGAAGTGATCCGCGGCCCGGTCGGTGTTGGTCAGCTCATAATGACGGACCACTGTCCCGCCTTCCGCAGCCAGGTAACCGCACGCCTCATGTGGAAGTTCACGCCGGGCATGCTCGATCATGGCCTTGATGACCCTGCTCTCTATCTTCATCTCTGTCGCTGGCAGTCTTTTTCCAATCATGTGTTCAGGCCAGGGAACAGGCCGCCTGTTCCAGGTCTTCCAGCTCTGTGATGGTCGGTTTTCTGCCGCAGACCGGGCAGTCCACCTGCCTCCTGAGCTCGACCCTGCGGAAGTGCATGGTCTTGGCGTCAAAGGTGAGCAGGGCGTCGGTGAGCAGCTCGCCGGCACCGGTGATGAACTTCAGGGCCTCGGCGGCCTGGATCGTGCCCAGCATGCCGGCAATGGCCCCGAGCACCCCGGCCTGGGAACAGGTCGGTACCGCGTCCGGTGGCGGCGGGGTCCTGAAGGTGCAGCGGTAGCAGGCGGACCTGCCCGGCAGCACGGTCATGGTCTGGCCGTCAAAGCGCAGTATGCCGCCATGGGAAAAGGGGATACCTTCCATGACGCAGGCGTCGTTGACCAGGAACTTGGTGGGAAAGTTGTCTGCGCCGTCGATGACAAAGTCGTAGTCCCGGATGATCTCCCTGATATTGGCTGCGGCCAGGAACTTGCGGTAGGTCCTGACCGTGATCCCGGGATTGATGGCCTGCATCTTCTCTGCCGCCGAGTCGACCTTGGCCACCCCGATATCCCTGGTGAAATGGATGACTTGGCGCTGCAGGTTGGAGATATCCACGTGGTCGTTGTCGATAATGCCCACCGTACCCACACCGGCCGCAGCCAGGTAGAGGGCTGCCGGCGCACCCAGGCCGCCGGCGCCGACGATGAGGACCCGTGCCTCGGCCAGGCGGACCTGGCCCTCGACGCCGACATCCTGGAGCAGGATGTGGCGGCTGTATCGTTCCAGTTGCTGCTGGCTGAATGTCTTCATGCTGTTTTCAATGCCTCCTCGAGATCTTCCAGGATGTCGTCATGGTCTTCGATGCCTGCCGAGAGGCGGAGCATGGTCGGCCGGATGTCCATGGCCTTTTTTTCTCCGTCCGTGTATTCCGCGAAAATTGTGGAGTGGGGGTGCAGGATCAGCGTCTTGTTATCATTGATGTTGGTGGCCCGCCGGATGACCCGCAGCCGGTCCATGAGGCTGAAGCAGGATGATCTGTCCTCCAGGTCAAAGGTCAGGATGCCGCCGAACCGGCCGCCGAACTGACGCCGGGCCGTGTCATGAAAGGGCGAGTCCGGGAGACCCGGGTAATGGACCGATCTGACCGCCGGGTGTTCGGCCAGGTAGCGGGCAATGCGCATGGCATTGGCGCAGCTCCGGTCGATGCGCAGGCCCATGGTCTCCAGGCCCAGGCTCTGCAGGTAGGCGTTGTGGGGCGCCAGGCAGGCGCCGGTGTCGCGATAGACCTCCTGCCGAAGACCGCCGATAAAGGCCATGGGGCCGGTCCGGCGTGCCCCCTCCGCCAGGCGGGGTGCGTGATGCCAGTCAAAGGTGCCGTTGTCGATGATGATTCCGCCCAGCGACGTGGCACCGCCGGAGATGTACTTGGTGGAAGAGAGCAGCTCCACCGCGACCCCGGCCCCGGCGGTGGCGAACAGGTAAGGCGTCATCAGGGTGTTGTCCACGACGAGCGGTACGTTCCGCCCGGTGCCGATCTCGGCCACCAGGGCGCAGTCGGCAACCTCGAGCTGGGGATTGGTGATACTCTCCAGGTAGAGGGCCCGGGTGTTGGCGTCAATGGCCTGTTCCACCGCGTCCGGGTCGGTCATGTCCACGTAGCGCACCTCCAGTCCCCATGGGGCCAGCGTTTTTTCAAAGAGCGAGATCGTGTTGCCGAACAGGTGGCGGCTGGTGACGATATTGGCGCCTGCCTCGGCCAGGGCGAGCACGGTGTTGCTGATGGCGGCCATGCCGGAAGAGACGGCCAGCACCGCCATGCCGCCGGAGAGGAGGCGCAGCTTCTGCTCCAGGTCCTGTACTGTTGGGTTGGTGATGCGCGAGTAGACGTGCGCCGGCTTTCTCCCCTCGAAGGCGAGCTGGAGCGAACGGGCGTCTTCGTGCTCATAGGCCACCGTGTCGTAGACCGGCGTGCGCAGGGCGCCGTGCGCCTCCGGACCGGGCATGCCTCCATGGATGGCCCGGGTGGTGAACCCTTTCATCGTGCAGCCCCGCCACCCATGAAATAGAGAAACTCCACCCGGTCACTGTCCGCGACCCTGGTGGTTTCATACTGCCCCTGTGCCACGAACTCCCCGTTCAGCTGGACCATCACCATGGCTGGCGACTCCACCTCGCGGCGGCTGAGAAGGTCGGCAATGGTGAGCGCGTCGCCCGGCAGCTCCTCCAGTTCTCCATTGATCTGTACCTGCATCTGTTGACTCCCTGTTCTCTCTGTTTTTGGTGGTCGTGTTTATTGCTTAGTAAGCTGATCGTTTTAGTCAAGAATAAGAGAGAGCAAACGGCGTGTCAACAAAAATATCAAAAAAGATCAGGGGAGGCGTGTGAGAAGGGCAGGAGGCGGTTCAGATATCGAAGAAGATGACCTGCTGCTTTTTTTTCTGCTGTTCCTGCAGGTCGGCCAGGCTCAGGGAGAAGGTCTTTCGCAGGGCCTGTTCCGCCTGCCGCAGGAGATCATGGATGGCGTCGTTCCCGCTGTCGCTGCCCACAAGCTCCAGGTTCCCTTCCAGGACTTCCAGGATCTCGAGAACCGTGATCTCCTCCGGCGGGCGGGCGAGCCTGTAGCCGCCACTCTTGCCGCGGACGCTTCGGATGATGTCCGCCTTGACGAGCTGGTTGAATATCTGGCCCAGGTACTGGGGCGGGATGTTGTTGCGGCGGGAGATATCCTTGATCTGGAGAAGTCCGTGTCCATGATTCTCGGCCAGGGACAGGACCGCCTGCAGGCCGTACCTGCTTTTGCTGCTGATGGTGAGCATGTCTGCGGTCAGGATTGTGCGGCAATGAAACCGGCACCGGGGCACTCCGGGAAGCCGGGCCCACAGGATGGGAAAAAGAGAGCAGTCGGCCGCTTCTTCTGTTTGGCTCGTCATCCTGAGGTGTTTTCCACGATACCTGCAGCAACCTATCATATCAGCAGGGAGAATGTAAACGTCTGTTCACCGTTGCATCCGCACAGAATGAAAACCTTGTTTCGGTTGCGCAGATGAAAAATGACCATCTGTTACCGTTTCGTTACCACGGGCCGGTTATCCTGGATTCAATCCGGCACAGTACGGCAAAGGGCACAGGGGCTCTTTCCGGGCAGGGAGGGCCGTGAAGCAAAAGGTCGGCATCATGGCCTGATCGTAACCGATCACAGGGTGAACGTTTTCACATCCTCAGAACTGTAAGTTGGCACAGGGGCCCCATATCTGTGCAGGCGTGCCGGTTCACTACAGGCCCTTCATGCGGGCCGATGTGGCCGTTCAGAGCCTGGTGGCTGTGACAACTTACGTCCGATCTCATAGCAGGGAGGTGGCCATGAACTGGAATATCAAGAAGAGCAACAGGCTGAAGAAAGTCATCACCGCAGATCCCGGGTTGATGTCCGCCATCGCCGGGCGGGTCGAAAAGGTTTTCAAGAAGTTCGATGTCAGGTTGCCCGGCATGAGCTATGTGTTTGAGCCGCGTGTTTTCACATTCAGCAGCAAGGAGGTCACGGAGCTTGCGGCCCGGTCCCGGGCGGCGATGCTGAAGGCGGTCATTGATGACCTGGTGATCCAGGATGACGGTGTCAGCATGGATGCGGCCATAGATCATGCCAGGTACACGGCCTGTATTCCCCAGTGTGGCCCGCTTGATCCGTTCAGCCTGAAGGTGCTGGAGAAACTGCGGATCATCAACGAGGTGGCCGACGATCCGGTCCCGATTCGCACTAGCGGTGACCTGATGCGGCGTATTGTCACGGACCGGGAACTGATGGCTGCCCTCACCAATGCCCTCTTTCCGGTCCTCGAGGAGGCCGGCATCAGGTTCGGCAAGCATGAAGGTTGCGTCTTTACGCCGGTTGTGTTTCCGGCCCCGGTCTATGCCCAGAAGGTCGGCGTGGCCCGGCGTATGGCCGATGTCCGCGGCTTCGGTCCCCAGCTCTACATCCACGCCGATCCCACCCCCGAACCTGCCGCATCGAGGCTCAGGCCCCTGCCGGGTATCATCGAGATGGGCGGCCGGAAACGTTATCTCGCTCCGGCGGTGATCATCGACCGCTGGTGGTGGGTTGGCATTCCGGCCCCTGAACTGTTGCACGCTCTCGACCTGGTCCGCAAGTACGGGTGACACGGAACCGATCACGGGTTATCCGATTACCCGGAATCAATGCAGGACGTGCAAGCGGTTGCAGGGTGCCACAACTGGGCGTGACCGGACTTCACAATTATACACCACCCCTATATCGGGAGGTTCCAGCGCATGCGGAAGGGGTGCCCTGTTATCGCTTACGGCGATATCCGGCAGGCCGGCCGGACATTGCGAGACCCCGTCCGGTCGCCGTGTCCGATTGCGGCTGGCTGGTTGACGGCTGAACCCGGGAGGGCTGTTCCTGCGGGCACAGAGCTTCCGCATCCTGCTCTTGCTGAACAAAAGAGGGTTGCCATGAACACCGCATACTGCCCCAGGCCGGCGGGAAAACTTCATATCGAGGCACTGCCCCATGCCGGGCCTGAAGAGAGGTTTTTTGTTCTTGAACCATCGGCTCCGAGCTGGGCTGTGATCAACAGGGACGCAATGGAGCTGCTGCGGCTCTGTGACGGGACCCGTTCCCTGGCAGATATCGCCTCCTGCATCGGGGATTCCGGGACTGACCCGGCAGAAGCGCTCCAGACCACTGTTTCCTTTATCGGGGAGATGGTGTCAAACCGCATCCTGCAAACAGGCGATGAGAAACAGCCGCCCCGGGAAAACCGGTTCCAGGGAATAGCCCTGGAGATCACCGGAAAGTGCAACCTGCGCTGCCGCCACTGTTACCTGGCCGCCGGCAGGAGTGCACAAAACGAGCTGACCGGGCGCGAGATCCGGGCCCTGGTCGACGAGGTGGCTGACAATGGTGGCTTTTCAGTGGCCGTTGGGGGCGGGGAACCCCTGCTTCGTCCCGACTGGCTGGAGATCGTCAACCATGCACTTGCGGCGGGTCTCCTGGTTTCCGTGGGCACCAATGCCACCCTCATCGACGAGCGGCTGGCGGCGACCATGGCCGATCTTCCCGTCAAGATCCAGATCAGCCTGGATGGCGCCACCGAGGCGGTCCATGACAGTATCAGGGGCAAGGGCAGTTACCGGGCCGCTGTCCGGGGAATAGACGCCTTGGTGGAGCGAGGAAAATCCGGTGACCTGGTGATCGCTTTTACTCCCATGCGGCCCAACCATCATGAGGTGGAAGCCATCATCTGGTTTACCAGAGAGCGGGGAATCCCGGTGGTCCAGTATCCGCCCCTTTCCCGTTCCGGCCGCGCCACGGAGCAGTGGGAGGAGCTCTGTCTCGACCGGGATCAGACCGTGGCCTTCTGGGAAACGGTCAGGATTCGCTCGGCCGAGCTGCAGGGCGAAATGGACCTGCTGGCCGACTGTTTCTCCATGGATATTCTCCAGGCCGGCCGGCCCTATCAGTGTTCCATCGGCACCCAGTTCAGGATAGATCCGCAGGGCAATGTCTATCCCTGTCAGTGCTTCCACCATGGTACGGAGTTTCTGCTCGGCAACATTCGCTCCTGTAGTCTCGGGTCCATGGTCAACGGTGACAGGATACGCCGGATACGGGAACTGAGCCGGAAACGCGCCACCATGATCACAGGGTGCAGGACGTGTCGTTGGCAGGGCTACTGCGGGGGCGGCTGCATGGGCAGCGCCTACGAACTCACCGGTGATGTCCTGACATCGCCGGCCTGCAATGTGCGCCGGCAGTGGATTGAGACACGCTTTGCATCCATCCTGGAACAGGCCTCCGGATCCGGGATGTCCGGGGCCTGAACCGGTGTGTTCCTGAATCGAGTGGTTTTCATTCTGCCCCGGGCCGGGAGGCTCTGAGCCTCCTGCGTCGGTCCGCGGACGGGTGGTTTGCGGTATCGAATCCCGATCCCTACCCTGAAAGGAACTGGCCACAGGCTTGATAACTCGTTGTTTTCAATTTTATAAGACTGTAAGTTGGCACAGGTGCTCCGTATCAGTGCAGGCGTGCCGGCGCAGAGCCGGGGTGCCTGTGACAACGTACTCCGGGAACGATGAGACGGCAGGCCCTGGTGGAATTTTTCAGGGCGGCCGGCGGATATTCCTGTTGTCTCTCGGTCGGGGCCGGGGTATATCAGGGGACAGTGATGAGACCTGTTCTTTCGCCAGCGGCGGGAGAACAGCCGGCTATGAAAACTGGGAAAAGAAGGTCGGA
>DRKI01000032.1 GCA_011051875.1 Desulfobulbus sp.
GGGCGCCGCGGCCCGCGGGCCGGGTGGCGCAACCGCCGTGGGGCGTGGTGTTCATCACGGTGTCCGGTCCCTCAGTGGGTGTCGGTTGCATATCCCCGCGGGTTCATGGATTGCCAGCGCCAGGTATCCTCGCACATCTCCCGGATACCCCGCTGCGCCTTCCAGCCCAGCTCGCGCAGGGCCAGGCCCGGATCGGCATAGCACTCGGCGATGTCGCCCGGCCGCCGTTCCGTGATCCGGTAGGCGATCCGGCGGCCGCTGGCCTCCTCGAAGGCCCTGACCATGTCCAGCACCGAGTAGCCCCGGCCGGTGCCCAGGTTGTAGGTGACCACGCCGGGCTTCTGCATCAGTTTTTCCAGGGCCCTGAGATGGCCCACGGCCAGGTCCACCACGTGGATGTAGTCCCTGACCCCGGTGCCGTCATGGGTGGGATAGTCGCCCCCGAAAACGGACAGTTCTTCCAGGGCGCCCACCGCCACCTGGGAGATGTAGGGCATCAGGTTGTTGGGGATGCCGCCCGGGTCCTCGCCGATGCGGCCGCTCTTGTGGGCCCCGACCGGGTTGAAGTAGCGGAGCAGGGCGACGTTCCAGTCCGGATCGGCCACGTGCAGGTCGCGGAGGATCTCCTCGATCATCAGCTTGGTGCGGCCGTAGGGGTTGGTGCAGGAGAGGGGAAAGTCCTCGAGGATGGGCACCCGGGCGGGATCGCCGTACACGGTGGCGGAGGAGCTGAAAACGATGTTTTTTATATTGCGGCGCTCCATCACCCGGCAGAGGTTGAGGGTGCCGGTGATGTTGTTCTGGTAGTAGAGCAGGGGTTTGGCCACCGATTCGCCCACCGCCTTGAGGCCGGCGAAATGGATCACCGCGTCGGCGTCCCTGCTCCGGGCAAAGACCTGGTCCACCGCCTCGATGTCCAGCAGGTCGGCCTCGAAGAAGCGGACACTCTTCCCGGTCAGTTCCTGCACCCGGTTCAGGGCCTCGCGGCTGGAGTTGCAGAGATTGTCGAGAACGGTGACCTGGTGGTCCGCCTCAAGGAGCTCCAGGCAGGTATGGCTGCCGATATAGCCGGCGCCGCCGGTGACGATGATGTGCATGGTGTTTCCTCGGTGGATGGTGTCGTCGGGGATGGCCGGGCCGGGCGGTCCGCAGGCGCTGCAAGCGGTTTCCGGCCCGCTGTAAGTATAACCCGATCGACTTCAAAAGGAAATTCTGATATGGTGAGGAGGTCGCAAAAAGTCCGGGCCGGTCTGCCGCGGCCGGTCATATCGAATTTCAAGGAGGTCTCCACCATGCCCTATGTCAATATCCGGGTTGCCGGCAAGCTGAGCCGCAAGCAGAAAAAGAAGATCGCCAGGGGCGTGACCGACGTCATCTCCCGGGTGGCCGACAAGCCCCGGGAAACCATCATTATCTTCATCGACGAGGACAGCCGGGAGAATGTCGCCTCCGGCGGCGTGCTCCTGGCCGGCAAGTAAGCCGCCCGGACGCAAGCCGTCACAGGCATCCCGCCTCAGCACGGTCGCGCTGCTCCGCCTACGGGGGTATGGCGGATCGGCGCGCCTGCTCAGATTCGGCGCGCCTGTGCCAACGTACAGTTTTGAGGCTGTGCCAACAACGAGTATCCCAGTGATCAATTACGCCCGGACAGGAACCGTGGACCGGAACGAGGCCGAAAAACGCCTGCAGGAACTGCGCTCGCAGATCAACTACCACAACTACCGGTACTATGTGCTTGATGACCCGGTGATCTCCGATGGCGAGTATGACCGGTTGTTCAGGGAGCTTCTTGATCTCGAACAGCGGTTTCCGGACCTGGTCACTCCGGATTCGCCCAGCCTCCGGGTCGGCGGACCGCCGCTGGACCAGTTCGCCACCGTGCGTCATGCCCAGCCCATGCTCAGCCTGGACAATGTGTTCAGCGCGGCCGAGCTGGCGGCCTTTGACGAGAAGATCCATCGCTACCTGCAGATGGACGACGAGATCATCTACGTGGCCGAGCCCAAGATGGACGGGCTGGCCGTGGAGCTGATCTACGAGGATGGCCTCTTTGTCCTCGGATCCACCCGGGGTGACGGCCATGTGGGGGAGGATATCACGGCCCAGTTGCGGACCGTGCAGACCATTCCCCTCCGGTTGCGGCCGGACAGCGGCCAGCCGGTTCCCGCCTCCCTGTCCGTGCGTGGCGAGGTCTTTCTCACCAGGGCCGGTTTTGCCGAACTCAACCGCCAGCGCGAGGAGCAGGGCGAGCCCCTGTTCGCCAACCCCCGCAATGCGGCCGCCGGTTCCCTGCGCCAGCTCGATCCCAGGGTGACGGCCGGACGTCCGCTCAGTTTCTTTGTCTACGCGGTTGGTGACACCTCGGTGACACCCTGCGCAAGCCAGGGTGAGCTGTTCGACTACCTGGCCGGGCTCGGTTTCCGGGTCAACCCGCTCATCCGCCGGAACGCGACCCTGGCCGATGTGCGCGAGCAATACGACCGGCTGCTGGAGATCCGGCACGATCTCGACTACGAGATCGACGGCATGGTGGTCAAGGTCGACTCGTTCGCCCTGCAGCAGCGGCTGGGCAATACGGCCCGTGCCCCGCGCTGGGCCGTGGCCTGGAAGTTCCCGGCCATGCAGGCCACCACGGTCATCAGGGACGTGGAGTTCCAGGTCGGCAGGACCGGGGCCATCACGCCGGTGGCCATCCTGGAGCCGGTGGCCGTGGAGGGCGTGATCGTGCAGCGGGCAAGTCTCCACAACGAGGACGAGATCAGGCGCAAGGACCTGCGGATCGGCGACACGGTGCTGATCCAGCGGGCCGGCGACGTGATCCCCGAGGTGATCAAGCCCATTGTCGAGAAGCGTACAGGCAGCGAACGGCCCATCCGGTTTCCCGAGACCTGCCCGGTCTGCGGTCACCGGCTGGTGCGGCCCGGGGGCGAGGCCATCACCCGCTGTGTCAATCCCCACTGCCCGGCCCAGCGTCTGCAGAGCCTGGTCTACTTTGCCTCCAAGTCCGGCCTGGACCTGGAGGGGTTGGGCAAGAAGAACATGGAGAAGCTGTTCGAGGCCGGCCTGGTCAGGGACCTGCCCGATATCTTCCGGCTGCGCCGGGAGGACCTGGCCCGCCTCGACGGGTGGGGGGAGAAGTCGGCGGACAACGTGATCAGGGCCATTGCGCGGGCCCGCAAGACCACCCTGTCCCGCTTCCTGGCCGCCCTGGGCATCCGCTACGTGGGCGAGGTGA
Source organism: Desulfobulbus sp. (assembly GCA_011051875.1). GTDB lineage: Bacteria > Desulfobacterota > Desulfobulbia > Desulfobulbales > Desulfobulbaceae > DRKI01. Next base: position 3,236 of record DRKI01000032.1, read on the forward strand.
CGGCCGGTCTCCTGGCCCGTCGTTTCACGACCCTCGAGGAGCTGATGAACGCGGATCGTGACGAGCTGCTGGAGATCGAGGGGGTCGGCGAACAGGTCGCAGCCAGCCTGGTCGATTATTTTTCTGACCCCTCGACCAGGAAGATGCTTGAAGAGCTTTTTGCCGCCGGCCTCACCATCGAGCCCGAGACGGCGGGTGAGCGGCCCCTGGAGGGACGGGTCTTTCTCTTTACCGGCAGCCTGAAGTCCATGTCCAGGAGCGAGGCCAAGGAGCTGGTCAGGGAGCTGGGGGCGCAGGTGGTCTCGGGTATCAGCCGCAGGGTGACCGACCTGGTGGCCGGCGAGCGGCCGGGCAGCAAACTGAAAAAGGCGCGGGAGCTGGGCATCAAGGTCCTGACGGAAGAGGAATTTCTTGAACTGACCGGCAGAAAAGCAGGGGGAGATGATGGCACGTAAAAGGATACACGCCATTGTGCATGGACAGGTACAGGGTGTCTTTTTCCGTGATTACACCCAGCGGCAGGCGGAGATGCTCGGGCTGGACGGCTGGGTGCGCAACCTGCCCGACGGGACCGTGGAGACGGTCTTCGAGGGTGAGGCCCGGCAGGTTGATGCCATGTGCACCTGGCTCGAGCAAGGTTCGCCCATGTCCCGGGTCACGCGGGTGGTGTGCCAGGAGGAACCGGTGAGTGGCCGGGAGAGCGGTTTCACCATTCGTTTCTGATACCCCAATGAGCGTTTCACCCGTCTGCAGAAGGAAATCGCTCGATTCGGGTGAAAGCACGGCCCGGAAGAATCCGGGGCGAGGCATGGATGGAGCATGAAGAAAGTCAAGATTCCCACCGGCGAGCCCGCCGGGCGCATCACCTGCCAGGCGTGCGGCAACAGTACCGATTTTGTCGAGGTGGCCGAGAACGTCCTGGTCACCACCCACTATGTGCAGAATGCTGACGGCAGTTTCACGCCCCAGGAGAATGAAACAGAGATCCACGGCGAGGTCCGCCTGCTGTGCGGCAAGTGCGGGACGGACCTGACCCCGTTTCACGGCCATTTCCTGGAGATGATCTTCTAGCCGCCATGCTGGTTACCGACAACGAGACCCTGCTGCGCCGCTACGGTGAACTTGCGGCCGGCGATACGGTGGTGGGCCGGTTGCGGCTGCGGCCGGGCGAAGAGCACCTGCTTCTGGACCTGCAGGCACGGGGCGTGCGGATGATTCCCCCGGCGACCTCGCAGCTCTGCAGCCGCTCCAAGGTCTTCCAGGCCCGGATCCTCGCCGGCCTGATGGTGCCGCATACCAGGCCGGTCTATGACCTGCACGACATGATGCGCCTGGTCAGTCTCTATACCAGGGAGACGGTCGGGCCGGTTGTCTGCAAGCTCGACCGGGCCAACGGCGGCACCGGTATCCTCCGGTTCGCCTCCATCGAGGATGTCTACAGCCAGGCCGCACTGGGGGTTTTGCCCTTTCCCTTCGTGGTTCAGCCCTTTGTCCGGGACTGCCGGGATATCCGGGTCGTGATCCTGGGCGAGACCATGGATGCCTATGAACGGCGCAACCCGGACAATTTCCGTCACAACCTGCACTGGGGCGGCCGGAGCCGGTCCCTGACCCCATCCCGGGATCAGCTTCGGATCTGCCGCCGGGCCATGGAGCGGGCCGGGTTTCCCTATGCCTTTGTCGATCTCATGGAATCGGGGAGCGGTGAGACCTGGCTCTCCGAGATCAACCTGCGGGGCGGCCTGCGAGGGGCGCGGCTGAACCAGCAGCAGTATCTCCGGGCCGTGGAGGAGATCCACCAGAAACTCCTGGCAGACCGGATCGCACCCGGGACAGGCAAACCTGATCAGGTATGAATCAAGGGGCCCGGGGGCAGGCCGGACCTATGGAAAAGGTTTCCCGGGCAGGGAACACGGGCCCGGAAGCGGTGGGCGGAGGCCGGTGGGGAGGAGACAAAAAAAAGGAAGGTCGCCATTGCGGCCTTCCTTTTGGAATCAGCGCATTACCAGGCTGGTTTCCACATCAGACGCAGCCGGTCGGCTTGGGCAGGCCAGCCATCTTACAGGCTCCCTTACCAGGTCCGGACGGGAACAGCTCGTAGATCCGCTTCAGCGGGAAACCGGTGGTCTTGGAGAGAATACGAACCATCGGGGCAATACCGTTCTTCTTGTAGTACTCCTGCAGGGCGTCGATAACCTTCTGGTGCTCGTCGGTGATCTCGGAGATACCCTCAACGGTCTTGACGTAGTCTACCCAGTTCTCGTCCCACTCGTCTCCTTTCAGCAGGAAACCGTCCTCGTCAACCTCGTAAGTCTTGCCATTGTGCTCGATAGTTGCCATGTTGCATCCTCCTTGGGCATAATAATATGGTATTGGCCAATGCTTTTCCCTAATGTCATAAGGTACGCGTTTTTTTACTATAGGGCAATCTTTTTGTCAAGCAAACACAAGGTATTTTTTTGAGTGAACCATCAATCATTTTTTCGGCCGGCCGCGGTGCATTTTTCCCTGGTAACTTGTTATGAAATTGAACATAATGAACCCTTCAAAAAATGCGTCCAACCAGCAATCGTCTGTTGAAGGAGCAAATTTATCATGCTGAACATGTTACGCAAGAAGGCCCAGTCCCCGCTCATCCAGGGACTTGTCCTGCTCATTGCCATTGTTTTTATTTTCTGGGGTGTGGGAAGCAACCTGAACCAGAATCGCAATTCCATAGCGGTCGTCAACGGCTCCGAGATCAGCCTGCAGGATTTTCAGCGCAACTACGAGCAGGCGGTGGAGCGTTTCCGGCAGCAATTCGGCGGCCAGATTCCTCCCGGTTTCCTCGAGGGGGCGGGCCTGAAGCAGCAGGTGCTCAACCAGATGATCCGTTCCGAGCTGATCCGGCAGGGCGGCGAGGAAATGGGGATCCGGGTGAGCGATGCCGCCATTCAGCGGGAGATCGAGAAGATTGCCGCCTTCCGGGAGGACGGTCATTTCAGTATCGAACGCTACAACCAGGTCCTGGGCCGCAACAGGCTGACCCCGGTCTCCTTTGAAAAGGGACTGCGCCGTGATCTTTTGACCAGCCGGGTGGTGGATCTTGTCGGCTCCTTTGCCGTGGTGCCCGACAGCGAGGTGCAGGCCTGGGTCGATTTTTCCAATGAAGAGGTCAGGCTCAGGTATCTCGGCCTCGACAGTGACGATTTCCTGGACAAGGTCAAGGTGGATGAGGCCGACCTGGCCGCCTGGTATGAAAAGCACCGGGACAACTACAAGACTGAACCGGCCGTCCGGCTCAGCTATCTCTTCTTCCCCTTTGCCGAAGACGAGGCGGCCGTCAAGGTGAGTGACGAGGAAGTCGCCGCCCGCTATGCAGCCGACAAGGACAGGTATTCGGTGCCTGAACAGCGGCATGCCCGGCACATTCTCTTCCAGGTAACGGATACGGACAGCGATTCGGTCAGGGCGGAGAAGAGGAAAAAGGCCGGGGAGGTGCTGGCCCTGGCCAGGAAGGGTGAGGATTTCACCGCCCTGGCAAAGAAGTATTCCGAAGGGCCGAGCCGGAAGAACGGCGGTGATCTGGGGTTCTTTACCAGGCGGAGCATGGTCAAGCCCTTTGCCGATGCCGTCTTTTCCATGAAGCCCGGAACCGTCAGCGGTATTGTCGAGACGCCGTTCGGGTATCATATCATCAAGCTCGAGGAGGTCCGTCCGGCGCGGGTCCGCCCCCTGGAGGAGGTGCGGGATGAGATCGTCGCCGGGCTGAAGCGGGAAAAGGCGGCCGGCAGCACCTTCAAACGGGCCTCCAGGGCCTATGAGGAGATCATGCGCACCGGCAGTCTCGAGAAGTATGGGAAGCAGGAGAAAGCGGAACATGTCGTGCAGACGGGTTTTTTCACCCGCAGCAAGCCACCGGCCGGGATCACCGCGAACCGGGATTTCCTGGCCAGGGCCTTTGCCCTGCAGAAGGGAGAGCTGAGCTCCCTGGTCAAGCTGGACAAGGGGTATGCCATCATCTTTGTCGAGGACGTCAGGAAACCGGAGGTGCCGGCACTGGACAAGGTCCGGGAGCGGGTGGTGGCGGACTACAAAAAGGATCAGTCGGTCCGGCTTGCCCGTGAGGCTGCGGAAAAACTCGTCGGTGAGGCCCGGGAAAAGGGTTCACTGGCCGCGGTGGAAAAGAGTCTGCAGGAGTCTGGCTATGTGAAGCGGTCTGCGGCGGCCTCGTCGACGGAGCCGCCGGCGCAGGTGATCCAGGACGCCTTTGCCCTGCCGGGCAAGACCAGGATACCGGAAAAA
>DRKI01000033.1 GCA_011051875.1 Desulfobulbus sp.
AGCTGGGCATGACCAAGGTGCCCCAGGACGTGATGATCGCCATTCTCAGCTTCTTTGCCATCTACCTGGCCGTGTTCATGGCGGCCAGCCTGATCATCACCGCGCTGGGCGTGGACATCATCACCGGCCCCAGTGCCGTGATCGCCACCCTGAACAACATCGGCCCGGGCCTGGCCCTGGTGGGACCGACACAGAACTTCGGCCACCTGCCCGCCCTGGCCAAGCTGGTACTGGTCTTCTGCATGCTGGCCGGCCGGCTGGAGCTCTATACCATCGCCATCCTTCTCACGCCGGGATTCTGGAAGATGACCCGCAGGCCGAAACTGCGGTGGCAGAAAAAACGGCCGCTGCCGGCGATCGAACCGTAAGCCGCTGACCGGCGTATACCGACACGATGAACGAATTCGACATTGCCGTCATAGGCGCCGGCCATGCCGGCTGCGAGGCCGCCCTGGCCGCGGCGCGCATGGGCTGCCGGACCCTGGTCTGCGTGATCAACGCCGACACCATCGGCGCCATGTCCTGCAACCCGGCCATCGGCGGCCTGGCCAAGGGCCACCTGGTCAAGGAGATCGACGCCCTGGGCGGCGAGATGGCCAGGAACATCGACGCCACCGGCATCCAGTTCCGCAGGCTCAACACCAGCAAGGGCCCGGCGGTCCGCTCCTCCCGGGCCCAGGCCGACCGGCTCCTCTACCGGCTGCGCATGAAGCGGGTGCTGGAGAACCAGGAGAACCTGGAGATCCGGCAGACCGTGGTCGACGAGATCCTGGTCAGGGACGGGCGGGTGGTCGGCATCCGCACCTCGCTGGACGAGCGGATCCCGGTCCGCGCCGTGGTGGTGGCCACGGGCACCTTCCTCAACGGCCTCATCCACATCGGCCTCAAGAATTTTCCGGCCGGCCGGATGGGAGATGCGCCCTCCACCAGCCTGGCCCGCTGGTTCCGGGAACAGGGATTCTCCGTCGGCAGGATGAAGACCGGCACCGTGCCGAGGCTGGACGGAACGACCATCGACTACTCGCAGCTCGAACCCCAGTATTCCGATGATCCGCCGGTGATGTTCTCCTTCACCGGCCCGGGCGAGCCGCAGCTCGAACAGCGTCCCTGCCACATCACCTACACCAACGAACATACCCACGAGATCATCCGCAGGTCCATCGACCAGTCGCCCCTGTTCGCCGGCATCATCGAGGGGGTGGGTGCCCGGTATTGTCCCTCCATCGAGGACAAGGTCATGCGCTTTCCGGACAAACAGCGGCACCAGATCTTCCTCGAACCCGAGGGGCTGGACACGGTCGAGGTCTATCCCAACGGCATTCCCACCAGCCTGCCGCTGGCCACCCAAGTCGAGATGGTGCGCTCCATCCGGGGCCTGGAGAAGGCGCGCATCATCCGGCCGGGCTATGCCATCGAGTATGACTACATCGACCCGCGCGAGCTGAAACCGACGCTTGAGACCAAGCGGGTGCGGGGGCTGTTCCATGCCGGCCAGATCAACGGCACCTCGGGCTACGAGGAGGCGGCAGGCCAGGGACTGCTCGCGGCCATCAACGCGGTCCTGCAGGTACGCGGCGGGGAGCCGCTGATCCTGGACCGCTCCCGGGCCTACATCGGCGTGCTCATCGACGACCTGGTCACCCTGGGTACCCGGGAACCCTACCGGCTCTTCACCTCCCGGGCCGAGTACCGGCTCCTGCTGCGCGAGGACAACGCCGACCAGCGGCTGCGCGAAATCGGCCGCCGCATCGGCCTGGTGGACGAGGACACCTGGCAGGCCTTCCTGCACAAGCGGCGGCAGATCGAACAGGCGGTGCGCATGCTGCACGAACTGCGGCTGCGCCCCGTGGAACCGGTCAACCGCGAGCTGGAACGGATCGGCTCCACCCCGATCTCCCAGGCCATGACCCTGGCCGAGCTGCTGCGGCGGCCCGAGATCCGGCTTGCCCACCTTCCCGGGCTGGTGACCTGCGCCGGCAGGTCCCTGCCGCCGGACCTGGACCGCCAGCCCTTTGCCGACGAGATCGAGCTGCAGGTCAAGTACGCCGGCTACATCCGGCGCCAGGAAGAACAGGTGCAACGGTTCCGGAAACTTGAACAGACCCTGCTGCCCGAGGACATGGAGTACGAGGGACTGCCGGGGCTCTCCAACGAGGTGGTGGAGAAACTGAGCATGGTCCGGCCCCGTTCCCTGGGCCAGGCCTCACGCATCTCGGGCATCACGCCGGCCGCGATCTCGGTCCTGCAGATCCATCTCAAGAAACAGGGACTGTTGTAATTCCATGCTCTCCTACCCGCACATCGACCCGATCATCGTCCGCATCGGCCCCCTGCAGATCCGCTGGTACGGCCTCATGTACGTGCTCGGCTTTACGGCCACCTACCTCCTGGTCCGCTACCAGGCCACGCGCTTCCGCTGGCAAGAGATGCTCGACCACCTGGACAACCTGAACCTGGTCCTGATCCTGGGGGTGGTCCTGGGCGGCCGACTGGGGTACGTACTCTTCTACAACCCGGGGTACTACCTGCAGCACCCGCTGGAGATCCTGGCCACCTGGGAGGGCGGCATGTCCTTTCACGGCGGCTGCATCGGGGTGGCCCTGGCCGGGCTCTGGTACTGCCGGCGCCACGGGCTGGACTTCTGGAAGGCGACCGACCTCTACGTGGTCACCGTGCCCATCGGCCTGGGCCTGGGGCGGATCGGCAACTTCATCAACGGCGAGCTGTTCGGCCGGGTGACGGAGCTGCCCTGGGGCATGGTCTTTCCCGGGGGCGGCCCCCTGCCCCGCCATCCCTCCCAGCTTTACGAGGCAGGCCTGGAAGGCGTGCTGCTCTTCTTCCTCCTCTGGAGTCTCAGGAAACGGCCCTGGTCGGCCGGTCGGTCCCGGCACTGGCCGCACGGCTCCATGCTGGCCCTCTTTCTCATCCTCTACGGCGTGTTCCGGTTCCTGGTCGAATTCGTCCGCCAGCCCGACCCCCAGCTCGGCACCCTGGCCCTGGGTCTGACCATGGGCCAGTTCCTGAGCTCGATCATGATCCTGGCCGGGCTCCTGCTCTGGCTGTGGCGCGCACGGGCCGAGGCATCCTGAACCGGCAGCCTGCACGCCGCATCAGGAAGATGGCGGGGTGTTCAGCCGGAAGGGCCCGTAGAGACGGGTCAGGTTGCCACCCAGCCGGGTCGAGACCATCCTGTCATACCCGCTGATCAGCCTGCGCATGGCCTCGTCGGCCTGGAAGACCGTGCCATAGGGAAGCAGCCAGGCCAGGGAATATGGTTCGCGCAGGCCGTCGAGTTCCTGCGGACTGCCGGTGACATCGGCAAAGACGGACGGCCTGCCGATTCCCTCCACCACCCGGTCCGCCAGACGGCGGAATCCGGCTGCCTCCGTGTCCGAGAGATGGATGTCGTTGGCCTCTGCAAAGACGAGGATCATGGTCAGCGGGCCCATCGCATAGTTGTGGTAGAGCAGGGCGCGCGTCCTGCGGCGCAGCTCGTTGGGCAGGAAACCGTCTGCCGTGGCCTGTTCGTTGACCGCGATGCGCAGCCGGTTGAAGGCCCAGACAAAGAGATCCCTGCGGTCCAGGACAACAGCTGTCGCCATCACGGCCCAGCCGGCCCAGTAGTCGTGATTGTTGATGTGCTTGAGATCACGGCCGCTGTAATCCTCCTGCACCGCGGCGGCCAGTTTCGTGAACCAGGTCTCCACCCTGTCCACCTGCTGCCGATACCTTGCCATCTGTTCCGGAGCCGCCAAGCTGACCTGCAGCCACGCCGAGGCCGTGGCGGCCAGCAGCCACTTGCGGCTGGCCATGCCGATCTCGTTGCACTCCCGGTCAAGCAGGGCCTGCGCCTCGGCCCAGGAAGCGACCTGGTTCAGAAAACATTCCAGGATACGGGGATCCCCGCCGGTCACGGCAAACCGGTCCGCCAGGCCGGATACCGTCTTTTCAAAAGTGCGCAGGGTACCGGTGAGCCGTTCATACTCGGCGCTGGCGGCGGGATTGATCACATCCCGTGCCCGGTCGCTGCCCGCATACTTGCTGGGAAAGACCAGGGAACCGGTATAGGGCGGCAGCAGGGAGGGGCAGGTGAAGTCCGCGCCGCGGGTTCCCGTCACCGGCTGGTAGTAGCCGGGAGGGGCATGGAGGGGACCGGCGGGCCGGTCCTCGTCGAGCATGTACTGGGCCGGCATCTGCGGCCGGGCAGCCAGGACGTCATCAAAGGACAGCAGGGAGCAGAGGAGGCAGAGGGCAATCAGTGTCTTCATAATATCGGTCTCGGTGAACAGGGAACGGGACGACAGCCTACATCTCGTCGTCTCTCTTTACGGGTTGCCGGCAGAGGGTGGCAGTGACCGTGCCGCCTGCCGCCGTATCATCGGGCTGCTCCAGGTCCATGGCCAGGAAAGTGGTGCCGTCCAGTTCCGGATGGTTCCGGCTGAACTGGAAGGTGAACCGGCCGCCGAGATCGATGCTTCTGCTTTGGCGGATCTCCACCTTTTCCCTGCGGCCGTTCATGTACCAGAGCGTTGCCCGCAGCCGGGCCGGGGCCGGCTGGCTGAAGCGCAGGTCCAGGATATAATCCCGGCCGGTGACGGGCAGGATCCGGCCGCCGCCATTGAACAGGACCTCGTTGATGCCTGGTTTCAGGGTCACTGTGCGGTGCAGGAGGGGCTGCCGGCCGTGGCAGCCGTTCTGGAGCAGGGCCAGCGCCTGCTCGACGAACATGGCCTTCTGGAGAGGATAGTAGCCCGGCACCTCCCAGATGAGAAACAGGGGCGGTTTCTGCCGGAACGACTCCGATGCCAGGTACTGGAGCAGGGCACCGTCAAAGCCGCCCCCGGCCACGCCGTTGTTCAGCACGTCAGCCTCCAGGTACTGGCGGAGGAAACCGGCAAAGTTATAGTTGTAGGCGCTCCTGCTGAAACTGGTTCCAACCAGCACCACCCGCGGATCCCCGCCAGCCAGCAGCAGGTCATCCTCATCACCGATGGCACTGGTGGTGAACTCGTCCACGTACTGGAGGGGATAGTCCTGACCGCATATCTGCAGGGCCGCCTTCTGCAGGGTGCCGTACTTTTCGAGAAGACCGGTGCGGCTGGTGGTGAACCGGCGGTGCTCCAGCTGCCGCCAGGCAGGGTGTTCCCGGATCGCGTCTGCCACCAGCCGGGCGGTGCGGCGGGCGCCGTAGGGGGTCCAGTGGTGATCGCGCCGGAAATAGAACGGTTCCTTCTCATGTTCATCCAGGAGCGGCGTGAGGTCCGGCACCACGATACCCTGGCGGCGCAGCCGCTCCAGGGCCTCGCCGTACGCGGCGGCGGCAGCGGCGAAATCATAACCGCTGTCCGGAAGCTCTGACGGGTGGACCAGGCCCCGCGGGGGCAGGTAGACCAGTACAAGCTGCACACCCCTTTCCTTCAGCGCCCCGGCAAGACGGCCCAGCTCTTGGCAGCCCGCTGCATCGGGCCCGAACGACTCCAGCAACTCCTGGTCGGTGCGGAACAGCCAGCCGTCGCGGCCCTGGACCAGGCAGGTGAACATCCTGAGAAAAGCGGTATCGTACACGGACCGGTCCGCGGCCCGGGCGCAGAGGGGCGGTGCCGGGTCGATCCTGTAGACCGGCGGCTGTCCGGGACCGGCGCCATGGGCACGGGATGCACTGCTCAGCAGGAGAAGCGTCAGCAGCAGCACGCGGCCGGAACGCCCGCACAGGCATTGATTTCGGCTCCGGCGCATCAGTCGCCTCCCCGGGTCGGGCCGTTCTCGACCCAGACCACCACCGGCGCGCTCCGGTCACCGCAGACGAAGAGGCTGAACATCCTGCCCCGCTCAAGGGAGACCAGGGGGGCCCGGGCGAAGAGGGCGTCGCCATCCAGGACGTCCAGCTCCACCCGCACCGGGTTGACGGCACGCAGAGAGCAGCTCATGGACGCTGTTTCCCCGACAACGACCCGGTGCTTTTTCCTGGTCCGGAGCGAGACATGGGCGCTGCCGGTCAGGTTGTACAGGACCAGGAGCGCTTTTCTCCGGCCGGGCAGCTCCGGATCATCCACCAGCACCAGCCGGTCCGGGAGCAGGACCGCGGTATAGGAACGATTCGCGGCCAGGTCCACGGCCAGGGCATGACCACCCGCCTGCAGGGTCCCGGGCCCCGGCGGGAGAAAGGCATAGGGCGAGGCACCGTAGGCCGAATCCGCCCTGAGCTGCACTGTTTGCAGCCGTCCCCCGGCCCCGGCCGCCGGCGTGGCGTTGAACAGCCTGATAAAGGCCGATCCGGCAGGGGCACGGGGAGCGTAGAGGGCCTCTTCACCGGCACGGGAGACTCCGGGACGCACAAGCAGCACCAGCGCGACAGAGAAGAAAACAGCGAGATATTTCATGACAACCTCCTTGGTTCAGCGGTAAGGGACCGGCAGCTCCGATCCCGGTTCTGCTCCCTGGCTCCGGCCACCGCTTTCAGGAGGCAGGGGCAGATAGCGCTCCGGGTACTCCCACAGCACGAGCTGCGGGGTCGCGGCTGTAAATTCGTCCGACGCCAGGTAACGCAGCATGGGCGCGATGGGCCCTTCCCCCTTCTCCGCCCAGTTGACCAGATCCCGTCCCAGCTCCCTGCGCAGGGAGCCGGCAAAGTCCCAGCGCGGATCCGCGCTGTAGCTGGTCCCGACCAGCGCCATCACGACCGGTTCCGGACCGGCAAGGAGCAGGTCCTCTTCCCTGTCTGTGCTCAGCCAGGTCTTCCGGGGCACCAGGGTATCGACCGGCGGCAGGAGAAAGGAACACCAGGGGTCCAGGGGCAGGTAGGAAAGGAGATCGCCCGCATGGGGCCGGGGTGCGGACCGTGCAGTGACATACCGCTGGTCACCGGGCGGAAGCAGGTGACGGCCGAGGATGGTCCCGGCCACGGCATGGGCGGCAACCTCTGCGCCATAGGGTGTCCAGTGGGTATCGGTCCGGAAAAACACCTGTCCCCCGGCCCGGCCCGCGGACAGGGCCCCATACAGATCAGGCGCCGGGATGCCTCTGCGTTGCAGCATGGCATGCAGACGGTTGTACAACCGGTTCCGCACCGGCGCCGGCCGGCGCCGGCCCAGGTATTCCGGGTAGACCCTGGCCTTGGCCGGCACCACCGCCATTACCAGCCGCACGTGGCGCCGGGCCAGGAGATCCGCCACCCGGCCGATGGCGGCCAGGTTGGCCCGGACCTGCTGTTCAGTATCGGGGCATATCCGGAACTCCTCGTCCGTATAGAGCCACCCGCGCCTCCCGATGACCACCCCGGGCCGGCCTTCGTCAAAGAACA